>CAYLRJ010000021.1:0-4445 GCA_964386185.1 uncultured Anaerolineaceae bacterium | reverse complement strand
GCGACGCCATCTCCCGGCCAGCAGGCAAAGGGCGCTCGCCTCTCACACCTCCCAGCCGGGGGATTGCTTCGGGCCCTGGGCGCAGCAGCGCTGCGCCCCTACAAGGCCCTCGCAATGACATGGTGAGGCTATCCACCGATTGACACCGATTTCCGCCGATTTTTTGTGTAGGGGCGAGGCATGCCCTGTCCTATCCCCCCTCCGTGCCCTCTGTGGCTCCGTGTGCGCCCCAGGGCGGAGCGCCGCTTCGCCCCTCCCGCCCAAAGGGCGCGGCAAGGGGCGCCTGGCCCCACCGATTGGTTTAGAACAGCCAATGGGAGGCGACCCAAGGGGTCAGCCAAGTTTCCAGCAGCGCAGCGAGGGCCATCATGGGCATGACAACCCCGACGAAAATTCGCGCCCAGCGAGCCCAGGCGCGCAGCCAGAACGCGCCCAGGGTTTCCCCTGGCGCGGGGGAGGCCAAAGAGGCGCCCAGTTGCAAGGTGGCAGCGATGAAGATGGCCATAGCTGGGATTTCAACAATGCCGTGGGGTAAGATGAGCGCGGCAAATGCTTGCCAGGGAGAAGCCCATCCCAAACGCGCCATCAAATCCAGGCCGCCGCCGATAATGGCATAAGGCAGCAGGGGCACCAAAATGCCCAACACCCCAAAGGTGAGGGCGCCCGCGGCCGCGGCAACGAGCAAGGCCCGAATGTTGTGCCACCACAGCGCCCACACGCCTTGCCAACTTCCCAGCGCGATGGGAAGCCCCCCGCCGGTTTGAATGCTTTGAAACGCATCTTGCACGTTGTGGGGCTGCTCGACCCCCTGCAGAGGGATTTGATGGGCTAACCACGCCCCCAGCGCGCCGGCCGCGAGCATCAGCCCCAGCGCCATGATGAGCGCCGCACGGAGGTTCTTGAGATCGTGCCAGATTTGCCCATACCACCCTTTGAGGGAAGTGGCTTGGCCGCGAAATTCCTTCCAAAAGATGTTTTTGATCCAGGCGATGCTGAGGATGTCCACTTCGCGCCCCAGCAGGTCTTCGCGGTTGAAGTGGGCCAACCCAATGCGCGAGACAAAAACGGCCACGACCAACACCGCGGCCGCGGTAGCCCACAGCACTTCATAGTGCTGCCAAAACATCATCATGCTTTCCCATTGGAGGAGCAAAGCCACAGGAATGATGATGAGCGATGCCAACAGGCTGGCCGCACGCACCGACGTGGCCTGGGTCGAGATCACCACAGCCGCGCATACCATCATAACGGCTTGCACGGTGGTCAGCAAGAGCACCATGAAGAGCAGCATGGGGGAGGGCCACCACCCCATCTTGAGATGCATGCCCAAAACGTACACGAGGACGGCAAAATAGCTGACGCTCAGCGGCAGGAACAAAACAGCCAGCAGTTTGCCCACATAGAGCTGCGCGTCGGTCAGGGGAGCGGCCAGCAGGGGCTCGATGGTGCGGCGTTCGCGCTCGCCCGCGAAACTTTCCAGGGCGATGACCAGCGAAATCGAGGCCGGGAAAAAGCCCACCACCATCATCAAAAAGGGAAACAACCGCTCTGCTACAATGTCGGCGCCGTATTTTTGCACAAAATGCACCACTTGTTGCGCCGTGAAGTTCATCAGCAGCGGGAGGAAAAGCGTGAGCCCGACCAGCGGCGCGACAATCCGCCAATCGCGGATTTGGTCGCGAATTTCCCGCCGTGCAATCAGCCATGTCCCGTGCCACCATGTTGCCCAAGCGGATCGGCTCATTGTGCCATGACCTCCAGATAGACCTGTTCCAGATGCTGGGGAACTTCGGCCAGCCGCAGCACGCCATAGCCCGCGGCGGTCAAGGCCTGCACGATCAGAGGGTTGAAGGTTTCCCAGCCGGGGGAGCGGAAGAGAATGCGCTGGCCTTCGATGGCGAGGATTTCCACTTCGGCGGGCAGGGAAGGCAAGTCGCCTTCGAGGGCGCGGTTGAGCACGATTTCAAACATGGGAGGGCCGAGCCAGCGGGCTTTGAGTTCCGCGGGGGAACCCACGGCAATCAGCCGCCCACGGCGCATGATGGCAATCCGATCGGCCAGCGCTTCGGCTTCGTAAAGGTTGTGGGTGCAGAGCACAATGGCGCGTTCCTGAGAGCGCAGCCCCTGAATGGCCTCGCGCACCAGGCGGGCGCTTTCAGGGTCCATCGCCGATGTGGGCTCGTCGAGGAGCAACACCGGTGGCTCGTGGAGGAGCGCCCGCGCCAAAGCCAATTTTTGACGCATCCCTTTGGAATAGGTGGCAATGCGCCAGTCGCGGTATGCCCAAAGGCCAAAGTAGCGCATCCAGCGTTCGATGCGTTCTTGGCGCAGGCGTTCGTCTAAACCGTAGATTTGGGCGAAGAAATCCAGGTATTCTTGCGCGGGCATGCGGGTGTAGAGCCCGTGTTGTTCGGTCAGGACCCCCACATGGGCACGGACGTCCAGCCCTTGAGTGGCGACGTCGAAGCCTGCGACGGTGGCTTTGCCTCGGCTGGGTTGCAGCACAGAAACCAGCATCCGCACGGTGGTGGTTTTGCCCGCGCCGTTGGGCCCTAAGACGGCAACCACTTCGCCCGCGTGGACGTCTAAGGTGAAATCTTCCACGGCCCAGAAATCTTCGAACCGTTTCCCCAGTCCCTCCGCGTGAATCATGGTGCACCTTTCGCTGCCGGGTTGGCGCGTTATTTTTTCTTCTTGTGGCGGTGTCGTTTGTTTGTGGGAAAGTCGGGCTGCGGCGCGGGGGCGCCCGGGCGATGCCGCCAGGCCAGGGTTGCAGCCGCACCCACGGCCACCACCGCCATGAGCATTTGGTTGATGTCTAAGCCGCCGACTTCGGCTGGGTCCAGCCGGAGGAATTCCAAGAAAAAGCGCCCCACGGCGTAGATGATGAGATAGATGAGGAATAGGTCACCCGCGCGCAGGCGGTCGCTCCATTTGCGGCCCAGGTAGAGCAGGATGCTCATGTTGAGCAGGTTCCAGAGAGATTCGTAGAGGAACAGCGGGTGATAGTAGGCTTTGTCCATGAAAGCGGGGAGGCGATGCTGGGGGTCAATGTAAATGGCCCACGGCAGGTTGGTGGGCGCGCCGTAGAGCTCTTGGTTGACATAGTTGCCCCAACGCCCAATGGCTTGGCCCAGGGCAATGCCCGGCGCGAAGATGTCGAGCCAACGCGCAAAGGGGATTTTTTTGTAGCGCGCATACAGCCAAAACGCCAACACGCCTCCCATCACTGCGCCAGGGATGCCCAACCCGCCTCGCCAGATGGCCAGGATGGCCAAGGGATGGGTGAGGTAGTAGTGGGTGGTGATGCCCAGTTTGACCATGGATTCAGGCGGGGTGAAGACGTGCCACAGTCGGGCGCCGATGACGCCGCCGATGAGCACCCAGGTGAGGGCGTCCCAGACGATGTCGGGGTCTTCGCCGCGGCGTTTGGCTTCGATGGTGGCCAGCCAGGCGCCGGCCAGCGCGCCTAACATGAGGATGACGCCATAAAGGTGAATGGGAATTGGGCCAATGTAGAAGGTCATGGGTGTGCCTCACGGTCGGGAGGGGTTTGTTGGGCCAAGCGGTGGGCGAAGAAGATGCGTTGGAGTGCGGTGATGTTGGCTCCTACGGCAATGATGGCTAAGCCCACTTGGGGGAGGTTGAGCACCAGGGAAGGGGCAAAAACCAAGTAGCGTTCGAAACGGGTCAGGATGCCGACTTTGACTTCCCATCCCAGGGCTTCGGCCTTGGCGCGGGTGTAGGAGACCAGCACCGCGCCGGCTGCGGCCAGGTAGGCCAGCATCACCCCGCGCAGGTCCCCTTGGGTGGTGTAGTAGTAGGCCAGACCGCCGAAGAGCATGAGTTCGGAGTAGCGGTCGGCGACAGAATCCAGAAAGGAACCCCACGGGGTGGGCTTACCGCGCAGGCGAGCCATTGTGCCGTCCAACGCGTCGAAAGCGCCCATGGCTAACACCACCACGCCCCCGGTGACGATGCGCCCTTGGGCCAAAAGCACCGCGGCCACGGCGTTGCCGGCCACGCCGGTCAGGGTCATGGCGTTGGGGTGAATGCCCAACCGGTTGAGCGCCCCGCCGATGGCATCCAAAAGGCCTTTGAAGCGGACGCGCATCCGGTCGGTAAAGGTTTGGGGTTGCGGTAAAGGTTGTGGCTGGGGTACGGACAAAGAACACCTCCTCGCGGCTCGGCCGCGCGGTTGTGGGTTTTTAAGATGGCAGTATGCTACCCGCTCCCCGCGTTGCTGTCAAGACGCACTTTCTGGGGGCGTGCTCAAAGAGGGGGACGGGGCAGCGGTGGCCGATGCGAGCGGCGCGCTCAGGAAGCCCGGGCCCGCGCGCCGATGGCTTGCGCCAGGCGTTGGGCCTCGGCCGCGCTCAGCGCCCACGGCGGCCGAATCAAAGGGCAGCCCAGGGGCCAGCCCCGCAGCCGCAGCCGGAGGGTGG
>CAYLRJ010000020.1:0-2967 GCA_964386185.1 uncultured Anaerolineaceae bacterium | reverse complement strand
ACCAGCGCGCTTTTGCTCAGCAGGCCGCGCGGCAAGGGGTGGCGCTTGATGGCCGTCATCACATCCATGCCGTCGCGGATGGCTTCCAGCGCGCGGATGGCCTGGGCAAGGGTTTCGGGGGGGAGAGGGGTGGTCATGGGGCGTTGCTTCCTAACGATGGCTTTCAGCGCCAAAGGCAGAACGGGCCGCCCTAATTCTACTTGACTTTTGGCCCAAAAGGCAGCCTCGGGCGGGCGAGAATGCGTGTGCTCTGACACGGGCGCAGAGGCAGGGGCGCTTGGCTGCCCCTGACGTCGTGCCGATTGGGCTTCGGCGTCGGCCGTTTTTTGCGGGGAGACTTGACTTTTGACGCTCCCAGGCATATAAAAGGCGTTATCGAAGCCTTTTCATCGCAGCGGTGTGACAAGGAGCAAGCACGTGGCAGTATCCGTAAAAACTCGGCCCTCGGTGCGGAGCCGTTTGCACCGGACATGGCGGTTGCCGTTGTGGGTTTACCGCTGGGGGTTGGGTTGCTTTGTCGGCGAGCATTTGCTGCTGTTGAGTGTGGATGGCAACGCTGAGGGCGAACAACATCGTGTGTTGTTGGATGTCATCGGGAAAGAGCCAGATGGCTCGGCTTATTATGCGGTTTCTACCCACGAGGAAAGCGCCCCCTGGTATCAGACCCTTCTTGCAAATCCGCAGGCCACCATCGTGGTGGGGCGGCGGCGTTATCGGGCTTGGGCTGTCCGTTTGCCTTTCGAAGACGCCTTGGGGTGGCTGCGGGGGGTGGCGTGGGAACAACCCTTGGCGTTTCACGATTTTGTGAAGATGGCCTGTTTGCCGGAGGATGACGGCGAGGCCGGCTTGGAGGCGGCTGCACGGCGGCTGCTGGTCTTCAAGTTTGAGGTTTTATCCTAAAGGAGCCTTTTATGACGTTGATGTGTCGGGGCGTGCGCGGTGCTGTGACCGTGCCGGCCAATACCCGAGAAGACATCTTGCGCGAAACCCGACGTTTGTTGGCCTTGATGATTCACCTCAATGGCATCCAGGCCGAAGATGTCGCCAGTGCCATTCTCACCACCACGCCAGACCTCAACGCGGAGTTCCCGGCTTTGGCCGCGCGGCAGTTAGGCTGGTGGCACGTGCCCTTGCTGTGTGGCCATGAGATGAACGTTCCCCACCAACTGCCGCGGGTGGTGCGCATTTTGGTGCATTGGAACACCACCAAAAGCCAAGAGGAAATCATCCACGTCTATCTGGGCGAAGCCGCGAAATTGCGCCCCGACCAAATTCACCTGCAAACCGTAGATTGGAATGAGTTGGAAGCCTGGATTGAAACCCAATTGGCG
This sequence comes from uncultured Anaerolineaceae bacterium, assembly GCA_964386185.1. Taxonomy (GTDB): domain Bacteria; phylum Chloroflexota; class Anaerolineae; order Anaerolineales; family DRMV01; genus DRMV01. The sequence continues at coordinate 1,636 of CAYLRJ010000020.1, read as the reverse complement.
GCATTCCAACGGCGGAAGGAGCAAGAAAAATGACAACGGTGGCATTTCAAGGAGAGCATGGCGCTTATTCCGAAGAGGCCATTCGCCAACACTTCGGCGCAGAGGTGCGCACCTTGCCCTGCCGCACCTTTGAAGAGATTTTCACCGCAGTGGAAGAAGGCCAGGCGGAATTTGGTGTGCTCCCGGTCGAAAACGCCGTTGCCGGCTCAATCAACAAAGCCTACGATTTGCTGCTGGAGCACGACCTGCGCGTGAGTGGCGAAATTTATCTCCAGGTGCGCCATCACTTGATGGCGCCCAAGGGCACCACATGGAAAGACATCCGCCGCGTGCGTTCGCATCCGCAGGCCTTGGCTCAATGCGAAGATTACATCGCCCGGCACGGATGGCAGCCAGAGCCGTGGTATGATACCGCGGGCAGCGCCAAAGATTTGGCAGCCGACCCGCAGCCGGGGGTGGCAGCCATCGCCAGCCGCCTGGCGGCCGAGATTTATGGGCTGGAAATCTTGGCCTCAGACATTCAAGATTTGCCCTGGAACATCACCCGCTTTTTTGTCATTGGCCATCAGGAAGCCCCCCTCAGCCCGCATTCGAAAACCTCGTTGGTTTTCGCCGTGCCCCATCGCCCCGGCGCGCTCAACCGCTGTTTGGATGAGTTTGCCCGCCGTGGCCTAAACCTGACCAAACTCGAAAGCCGCCCTCGGCGCAATCGCCCTTGGCAGTACGTGTTTTATTTGGATTGCGAAGGCCATTGGCAAGAGCCCGTGTGCCAAGAGGCCCTGGTGGGGCTGCTTTCGCGAGCCGCCTTTGTCAAACTCTTGGGCTCTTACCCCGCAGCCCAAGAACAAAACACAGAAGAAGACGCGGTTGAGTGAACCTTGTGATTGGGAGCAAGTATATGACCATGATGCCAAAACCCACCAGTATTACAGCCGACCGTCAAAAAGCCAAACTGACCATCGTGTGGGAAGACGGCCACGTCAGTGAATATTCCTTTTCCCTTCTGCGCCATGCGTGCCCCTGCGCCGAGTGCGCCGGCGGCCATGAAAACATGCGCAGGGACCCTGACCCCGTGGTCTTTTTCCTCCCCGAAGAGGATTCCCCCCGCACCCACATCAAAGCCATTGACCCGGTCGGCAACTATGGCTTCAACATCATTTGGGAAGACGGGCACCATTATGGAATTTACAATTGGGGCTATTTGCGCAAACTGTGTCCTTGCGAAGCCTGCCAACGCGAGCGCGAAGCCCAAGGTCTGGTGCCCGATGAAGAGACCATTGCCCGCGAGATTGAGCGGCGCATGAACCCACCCAAGCCCCAACTCAAGATGGAATTCAAACTCTGAGTTGGTCATGGTTGCCGCGGATTGACCAAACCGCAAAGGCATGCGATGTCCTTTGCGGTTTGGTGTTTAACCGTGGCGAGAGGCGGGGAGCGAATTGCGAATGAGGAATTGCGAATTGCGGGCTGGGGGCGGGGGTGAGTTTGGGGCGGGGGTGAAGAGAACGCAGATGAACGCAGATGGGGGCAGATGGATCCACCGATTACACCGATTTTCACTGATTTGCGTTTGGGGTAGGGGGTGACTTTAGGGATTGTGGTGAAGAGAACGCAGATGGACGCCGATGAGGGCAGA
>CAYLRJ010000019.1:0-8777 GCA_964386185.1 uncultured Anaerolineaceae bacterium | reverse complement strand
AAGCTATCCTGCTTGGGCAGGCTTTCCTTGGAAAGGCGGATGTTGTTTTCGGTGGAGTTATGGTTGCTATCGTTTATTGCGATATGGGCGTTCGGGTACAGGCCAAAGATCTATTCTTTTTCCATAAGGACTACGTCTTTTTGGCCGCGGGCGGCCAGATGATAGGCGATGCTCGCGCCCATCACGCCGCCGCCGACGATGACGATTTCAGCAGTGTTGGGGAACTCGGTCATGAGAACAACTCCAGAGGGATGCAGGTTGCAGGGTGCCTACGGATCAGAACGCGACGTCCTGCCCAAGCCCTTGCGCTTGGGCGTTGCGCAGGGCGGCTTGGGCGGCCATGGCATCTTGCACTGCCACGCCCACGGATTTGAAGAAGGTGATTTGGGCGTCGCTGGTGCGGCCGGTTTTTTGGCCTAACAGGATTTCGCCCAGTTCGGCATGGATATGGTCGGGGGTGATGAGCCCGGCCTGAATGGGTTGAATCAGGTCGCCGGCTTCGGCCAACACCGCCTCTCGGGAATCAACGACGACCAGCGCTCGGGCGACGGTTTCGGGCGGCACTTCGGCCATTTCGGGGGTGTAGGCGCCGATGCCGTTGATGTGGACGCCGGGTTTCAGGTCGGCGTCGGCAAAGACGGGGCGGGTGGCGATGGTGGCGGTGCAGATGACGTCGGCCTCGCGCACGGCCTCTGCGGGGGTGGCGGCCACGCGCACATCCGTGGGGATGGGCCCAAAGCCGGCCATTTCTGCGGCAAAGGCCCGCGCCCGGCCTTCGTCCACATCATACACCCACACCCTTTCGATGGGGCGCACGGTGCAGACGGCTTCGGCCTGGGTGCGGCCTTGGGTGCCCGCACCAAACACGGCCAAGACGCGGCTATCGGGGCGGGCCAGCACATCGGTGGCCGCGCCCGAGGCCGCACCAGTGCGCAACGCGGTCAGGGTGCCGCCTTCCAGCAGGGCGAGGGGACGGCCGGTGTCGGGTTCCAACACCAGCACCGCGGCGTAAATGGTCGGCATGCCGCGCTCGGGGTTGTGGGGAAAGACGGATACCACCTTGACGGTCAAGGCTTCTTCTGCGCCGTTGACATACGCGGGCATGAACAAACTCACGCCCTCGTGGGGCGCCACCGGCAGCGAGAGGCGCAGGGGCACCTCCGCTTGCCCGGCGGAGAGGGCGCGATAGGCCGCTTTGACGGCTTCAATCGCGGCTGGCATGGGAAGGGCTTGACGGACTTCTTCGGCGGTTAAGAGGAGCATAGGCATTCTCCGTGTGGCAAAGGGCAGGTCAAAGTGGCAAGGGCTCTTCCAATTATACCGCCCTCAGGGCTGGCCTTGTTTGGCCTTTTGTTTTTGGGCGCGGTTGGAGGCGCTGCCGCGCGGCCCTATGCCTTGGGCCAAGGCTGCGCGGGTGGTGTATGCCAGCCGGCGAAGTCAGAGGATGGGGATGAGGTTTTGGCGTTGTAATTCCCACAAGCGGCGGTAGAGCCCTTGGGTGGCCAAAAGGTCGGCGTGGGTGCCGCGTTCGGCGATTTCCCCCTTGTAGAGCACGACGATTTCATCCAGGGCTTCTAACCCGACCAGGCTGTGGGTCACCCAAAGCACGCTGCGCCCTTGGGTGGTTTCCAGCAGGGTTTCGACCAAGGCGCGTTCGGTGAGGGCGTCGAGGTTGGCTGTGGGCTCGTCCAGCAGTAGGATGGGGGCGTCGCGCAGCAGGGCGCGCGCCAGGGCCAAGCGCTGACGTTGGCCGCCGCTTAGTTGCAGCCCTTGCCCGCCCAAATCGGTGTCGTAGCCTTGCGGCAGGCTGCGCACCCAAGCGGCCAGACGCACGGCTTCCATCACGGCATCCAGCTGGGCTTCGGTGGCCTGGGGCGCGGCTAAGAGTAGGTTTTCTCGCAGGGTGCCGCTGAAAATGAAGGGCTTTTGGCGTACTACGGCCAAGCGACTGCGGACGTCGTCGGGGAGCAATTGGCGCAAATCGCGGCCGCCCAGAGTGATTTGGCCTTCCTGATATTCCCAAAAGCGCAGCAGCAAGGCAATCAAGGTTGATTTGCCCGCTCCGCTGGGGCCTACCACGGCCATCCGTTTGCCTGGCGGCAGATCCAGCGAAACTTGCCGCAGCGCGGGCGGTTCTTGGGGCGCGTAACGGAAGGTGAGGTTTTGGATGCGCAAGTGGTGGGAAGCGGGCAAGGCTGCGGGCTGAGGGGGCGGTTGGACAGCAGGCTCTGCATCCACCAATTCAAACAGGCGGCGGGCTGCCGCGAGGTTGCTTTCCAGGAACGCGGCCGCGGTGGGTAGGCCAAACGCGGCTTCGTAGCCACTGAGTGCGACCAACACCAGGGCTACCCAGGTCACACCGGCCAGCGTGCCCATTTGCACCAGCGGCACGCCTAAGAGCAGCACGGCCAACATCCCCAGGCCCGAAAAGAGGATTTGCAGCGCTTGTTCTGCGCCTTCGATGGCTGCCATTTCGGCCTGCGCACCGAGGATTTCTTCGCCCAGGCGCAGGGCCAGCTGGCGTTGGGCCGCGGCGTAGTTGTAGGCCAAAGCGTCGGCCAAGCCTTGGACGTGGTCCACCAAGGCTGCGTTGAGGGCGGCGCGGCGTTCGATGAGGGCTTTCCCGGGGCGGCGGGCGCGCAGCCGCGCCCCCAGGGGCACGGCGACCGCCGCCAGCAGAAAGAAGGCCAGCCAGGCGATTCCCAAGCGAGGTGCAAAAGCGGCTAAGAAGCCGGTCAGGAGCACCGCGGTGAGCGCGGCTACCCACGGCGGCGCCAGCACACGCACGAAGAAGTTTTCTAACGTTCGGATGTCGGCAATGATGCGCGCCAAGAGGTCGCCGCTGCGATAGCGTTGCAGCCGCGCGGGCGCAAGAGGCTCTAAGGCGGCGTAAAACCACACGCGCAGGCGGGTGAGGACGCGAAACGTGGTGTCGTGAGAAACCAGCCGCTCGCCGTAGCGGAACGCGCCGCGGGCAATCCCGAAAAAGCGGACGCCTACGATGGCCACGTTGAGGTCCCCCAAGGGTGGGTGCAACGCGGCTTTGGCGATGATCCAAGCGCCTGTGCCCAGCAAGCCTACACTGCTGAGCACCGTGGCCGCACCCAGCAAAACTGAGGCGAGCACCATTTTCCAAAACGGCGTCACCATCGCCAACAGCCGGCGAAAAACCGCCCACTGGGTCAGAGAAGGCTTTTTTTCTGCGGCGGGGGTCATGGTGGTTATTTTACCCCACTGTGGCGTTGTCGCAGCCGCGCAAGCCCCCCGTTGCCCTGGCGTGCAAGGGCTTGTTCAGGCCGCAGCGCTTTGAGGGGATGCAAAACAGGCGAGGGAAGGTTCCCTCGCCTGCACAAGGCTTGCGCCAAAGGTGGGGTCAGGTTTACGGCACCCGACGGAAGTTGATGAGCGTGATGTTTTCTTCGCAGGTGTCGTGGGTGTCGAAATACACCGCGGGTGAGATGGGTAAGCCGTTGGGGTCCAAAAGTTGGATGTAAAGGGTGTGTTGGCTGGCAATGGGGTGGTCGGCCAACTGGATTTCGAAACCACCTGGCCCAAAATTAGGCGCGGTGCCGCTGATGGCGTAGAGGTCCACCGGCGTGCCGGCCAATTCGCCGCGCACCATCACGTTGACGACCACTGGCTGCCCTGTGGCATCCAGCACTTGCCCTGCCACGCTGAGCCAGTTACAGCCCTGGTCGCTGTGAAAGACCTGGCTGGTGGTGTAAGTGGGGGTGCCGGGCTGCAGTTCGTAGGGGAAGGGGGTCGGCGTCAGGCTTGGCTCGGGGGTGGGGCCTGCCTGGGTCGGTGTGGGGGGTGGGGTGGCCGTGGGTGGGATGGTGGTCGGTGTAATCGTGGGGGAAGGCGTCCACGTGGGGGGCAGTGTCACCACCGGCAAGGTGGCGGTGGGCGAGGGGTAACTCAGGGCAGGCGGCAGTGTCGGCGGGGGGAAGGGGTTGAAAGCAACGTAAGGATTGACGAAGATGAGCATAAACCCGCTCAACAAACACAAAGTGCTCAACAACACCAAAACGGTGAGCACATTCCAAATCAACCCCGAGTTGGACTTTTTGGTTCGCGAATCGTCGTCAATAAAATCCAAAGACATGAGCACTCTCTCCGGCTAAGGCATCGGCGTGAGAAGGATTTGAATGTGGCTTTCGGCACGCCGCTGTTGCAGCCAGGCCTGGATGGCTTCCAATTGCAGTTTGCGGCGCACGTCGGGGGCCAGGGGGCGCACCTCTCGGGCTTCGACGCGCAAAAGATGATAGCCTAACGAGGTCTGGATGATGTCGCTAACTTGGCCGGGCTTCAAGGCAAACGCTGCGTCTTCTAAGGCTTTTTGCGCTAAATAGCCGCGGGGGAACCAACCTAAATCGCCTCGCCCCTGAGGGTCGTAGGCAGCGGCCAAGGTTTCAAAATCTTCACCTTGGCGTAAGCGTGCCAAGAGGGCCTCAGCCTCCTGTTTATTATATACTAAAATTTGGCGGGCATGCACCTGCTCCATCTGTTGAGGCACTTGGGCAGCGAGGTGTTGCACCATCCAGGCCGCGGCTTGGGCTTGTTTGAGCGCCTCCAGAAAGGTCTCGCGGGTGTAGCCCTGGTGGGCGAGGTAATCTTGCAGGGCTTGCTCTCCGCCGGCTTCCTGGACGGCTTGCGCCCACAGCGTTGCCTCATCGGGTGGGGAAAACCCCTGCTGAGAGGCTGCTTCGGCCAGCAACAGCCGGTCAATCAAATCATCCAGCACCCATTGCGGTGCGTTTTCGGGTGTTGCCAGTTTCGTGCCAACTTCGGCCAGGCCGGCCTGGAAGCGGGCTAACTCGGCTTGGTAAGTCGCCAGGGGGATGGGCGTGCCGTTGACGAGCGCAGCCAGGGGGATGGGCGTAGGTGAAGGCTGAAACGGGGTCGCGCTGGGGGAGGGCGTCCCCGTGGCTGCAGGCCCTGCCGCGGATGTTGGGCGACAAGCGGCCAGGGCTATCAAAAACCAGAGGCTCCAAAGCGTTAGGAGGGCTCGTTTGACATCATTCATAGCGAATGGGCTCCACACCGTCGCGGGGTGTTGGGTCTTCGCGCTGGAAACCGCGAGGGTAGTAGAAGGTTTGTCGTAGTTGGTCGGTCAGAGGGCTGGAGGCCATCCGATAGCCGCGATAAGTGCCCCAAAATTGCATCCACCGGAACCAGAAGATGCTGCTCATGTTGCCCCACAGGCGGCGTTGTTGCGCGGCGTGATACAAATCGCTGACGACGTTGGCGCTGAAGAGCCTGATAAAATCCCACAACGAAAAGCGGGCTTCGGGGTAAATGCGTTTGAAGGCCATAGCCTCCCGACGATAGCGGTTGAATACTTTGCGCGGCGTTTCTTCGTGCACGTGGATGATTTCTGCCTCGGCCACATAGGCCAACAGGTAGCCTTCTTCCAACGCCCACTTGGCCCAGGCCAGGTCTTCCAAGCCGGTGAGGGTTTCGTCGTAGGGGTGGCGTTCCCACAGTGCGCGCCGAATGGCCGCATTGGCATTGTTGCAAAATGGGTGCTGCTGACGCCAGTTGGATTGCTCGGGGAACCACCGCGCGAAAATCTGATGCTCGGAAAATTTGGTGCGATGGTCGCCGCGCTGTTTGCCATAGGTGAGAGCAATTTGCGGGTCAGAAAACGGCTCCAGCAGGCGTTCCAGCCAATCAGGATACACCGGATAGACATGCGCGCTGGCCATGACGATGAATTCCCCGCGGGCGTGCTGAATGCCCAGGTTGAGCGAGCGGCCAAAGGTGAATTCCTCAGGGCGGATGTGCACCACCTGCACGGGGTAGCGGCGGGCAATGGCCACGGTGGCGTCGGTGGAGCCGGAATCCACCAAAATGATTTCGAAATCTTGCAGGGTCTGCTGCATGATGCCTTCCAGCAGACGCCCGATATGCTTTTCTTCGTTGTAGGCCCGAATGACGATGGAGCAGCGCGGGTTACCAGTCATGGTCTTGTTCGTATCCTAAACGGATGAGTAAATCGCCGGTGTGGGCTTTGAAAAGCTGTTTGAGGTCGTCGTCGAACCACTCTTTCCACTCGCCGGGCAGCCCTTTGCGGAATGTGCCCGAGCGTTGGGGGCGGATGGAAGCCTCTAACGCGTCGAGGGCTTCTTCGCGGGGCAGCGTGAGCCGCCACCCGCCGCGTTGTTGGACGAAGTCCAAGATTTGCCCCAACGTTTGCCGCCGCCGGAGCACCAGGTCTTCAAAGCGCACCGACAGCACTTCAGGGTGGTCTAACCACGGAAGGTAGTTGACGTATTGCTCCCACGAAGAGCGCAAATGGCTGTGGGGCAAATCCATACCTGTGATGATGGCCCGCAAGCGGGCTTTGGGGGTTGTCAGCTGCTCGCGAAACACCTGGTGAAAGTCGTGCTCTAATTGGCGGTCGGTGATGTAGTGCATAAGGGAGACCGCCACATCTCGGGGGTCGCGGTAAATGAGCAGCGAAGCCCAGCCTGGGGAGGTCAAAATTTCCACAAAGCCGTGTTCGGCGGGCAGATAGCCATAGCGGATGTCGCCGGGCTGCATTTTTTGCAGCTGCTCGGCCATTTCTTCCCAAGAGCGTTTGCGGTTGGCTGCATCGCGGTTGACGGGCGGCATGCCCGGCACGACAAAGGGGCCAATGGCGGCAAACCCTTGCAAGACCTGATGCAGCAAGTGCGAGCCCGATTTGGGAATCGCATTGCCAAACAGCCGAGGGGCCGTGCGGAGCGCTTCAGCCCCCCAGCGCCTTCGTGTTTGCCAGCGCCGCCACTGCCAGCGCAGCCAGCGGGCGCTTTCGTCGAGTGTGTCAAACGTTGGCATAGAAGGCTTTCCATCCTCTCGTTGGTGGTTGGCGTCGCGCGCAGGCTGCGAGCGAGCCATCATTTTACCCGTTTGCCTGCCGGGCAGGGAGGTTGTGGGAGAAGGTGGTTTCCCCAGCGGGCATGGGCTCGTCGCGGCCGTTGGGTTAGGCGTCTTCCGGCAGCACCAGGGGTTTGCCTGCTAAAATGCCTTCGCTCAGCACCCGCATGGTGGTGTTGTGTTCAGGCAACAACGCTTGAGGCGGAAAGCGCTTCAAGCGGACGTACCCCCGTTGGGCTGGCATCTCGGCGAGGAAATCTTCGAACGGCAACGAGACCTTGTAGAGTTGGTAATACAAAAAGCGGCGGGCATGACGGCGGAACTCCGCTGGCGCCGGCACTTCGTCGCCCTCGGCGGCCAAAAAAGCCTCGGCTTGCTGCCGGAATGCCTCGCGGGTGGGGGGGAAAAAGACAATGGGGTATTGCGTAAAGCGCGCCTTGCCCGCACACAACACCGCCTTGCCCAAAAGCACGGCTTCCAAGCCAATGGTGGAGTTGTAAACCATTACAAACTTTGCCCGCCGGATGAGGTCATAGGAATTGAGGAAGTCTTGCGAATCCACGAAAACCACATTGGGCAGAGCCTCGACCTGGCGGCGGCGCACCCAATCGCGCACGCTTTCGCGCGCGGCCTTGCCAGGGCGTTGCTCGTCGGGGTGCGCACGAATGACAAACAGCGTTTCGGGGTGCGCGCGGATGATTTCCAGCACCTCGTCCAGCCAGGCAAACATGTGCGGGAACACGACGTTGGCGTGCGGCTGGCTGGTGTCGAAGATGACGTTGGTGAAAATCGGCACGATTTGTCGGAACTGGGCGGCTTTGCGCAAAAAGGGCTCATCCAAGCCTTGCATTTCAGGCCAAAAGCGGATGCCCGCCATGGTGAAATCGCCCTGAAAACGGCGGCTGAGGTAGGCGTCGAGGCGGGCGTTTTGTTCGGGGGTGAGGTCAAAATCGGCGGGGATGTGGATGGGGTAAGCCGTGGCCTCGCCCGTGGTGAAATAAGCTGTCAGTGGGCGCAGGCCCACCTCGTGGGTCAGCACCCGCAGCCCCCGTTGGCGGGCCACCCACGCCGCGGTGGCCTCGGGGAAAAATTGGCCGTTGAAAACCACCACGGCTTGTGGTTGGGTTTCATCCAGCAGGGCGGTGAAATCTCGGGCTATTTGCCAAGCCGAGCGGATGAATTCCCGGTAGAGCCGTCGGGTGGCGGCATCGTCGGGCAGGGTATGCCGACGCAGCCGCCAGCGCAGACCGGGCAACACCAGCGCGCCCAGGGGCACTTCCTGATAGACGAATGTCTGCATCGCGGCCACGTTGCGCCCTGCCAGCGCAGCGTCTAACGCGGGGTCGGGCTGGAAGGTAAACCCGCGGGTGACCATGCCCGCGTAGATGCGGTCGGAATGGCGCTGGCAATCTGCACAAGGGGGGTGGCGTTCGGGGCGGTCGGGGTCGGTTCCCAGAATGCAGCGGCTCATCCCGCGGCGGCAGACAAACTGCACCACCGGCACGCCTTGCATGCGCAGGCTCCAGGCGGTGAGCAGTTGGAACGCCGCGTTTTGGCTGAGCCCCCAAATGCGGGTGGAGGCGTTGAAGAAAATCACCGGCGGCTCATCCCGCGGCGGGGGCGCACTTTGGGCCACAGCTTGGGCTTGTTGCGCCAGCCGCCAACGGGCAAGGCCAGCCGCCATTTTCCGTCGAAGGGTTTGGGTGGCTTCCATGCGTTTACCTCGCGCCACGGGGGCCTGGGGGGCGCGGCGCTATTGCAACCCCACTCGGCGTAGTTTGCGCAGCGCGGGCATTTCCGATTCATACACCCGCTTGACGCCGTCGCCCAAGGCGCGCTCGGTCACACGGATGTATTTCACCAGCTTTTGCAGCCCGCCGGGTTCCACGGAAGCCGCCTGGTCGCTGCCCCACATC
>CAYLRJ010000018.1:0-27396 GCA_964386185.1 uncultured Anaerolineaceae bacterium | reverse complement strand
AAGCCCCCGCTTCTCGGGATGAGGAGCGGGGGGAAAGGGGCGTTGGGTGGTTTTAGGGCAAGGCGAGTTGGATGAGGGAGAGGCTGGCGTTGATGGTGTTGACGCTGGCGATGATGGTGTCGTTTTCAGAGGCGATGAGGTTGGCCAAGGCGAGGGAGCTGTCGCTGATGAGGTATTCGCTTTCGACGATGCGGTCGGCCATTTCGCCGATTTGGAGTTCGGTCCAGAGGATGCGGTCGGCCATTTCGCCGATTTCGTCGGCCATTTCACCGATGTCGTCGGAGAGGGCGAGGGTAGTTTCTTCGGAAGCGTCAATGCGGGCGTTGATATCGTCGGCGGTGAGCATGATAGCGGCGGCATCCTGTTCGGTTTGGGCAGCGAGGGCGATGATGTCGGCAGCCCAGGCGTTGATGTCGGGGTTGGATTCATTGGCTTGGATTTGGGCGGCGAGGGTCTGGATGTTTTGGGAGGCGGCGGTGATGGATGCGGCTTGTTGGCTGATGGTTTGGGCTTGGTCGGCGATGGCATCCCAATCGGTGGTGGGGATGAAGGCTGCATGGGCGGAAGTGAGGGGCAAAGCACTCACGAGGAGGGCGGCGAAGAGAGCGGTCCAGAGGGCAAATTTTTTCAACATCATTGTACTCCTTTGTAAGCCCGAGAGGGCAGGATTTCGGATGGGTGAGACGCTTATAAGACGCAGGTCAAGGCGTTGTGGTTACATTTTGGGGGCGGAGATTTTGGGATGGCGTCGGGCAGGTTTCTTGCAGCGGGGCTTTTTGCCCCTCGCGCCCTGGTCACCACGCGGCCGTCGCGAGGGCCGCGAGCGTGGGCGTTTCCGCCGCGCCTGCGTGGGGCTCCACACGGGCGCTTGGGTTTTTGTGAAAACTCTTGCCAAGGGATGGCCTCTCTGCTATAATGTGCCCCGCTGTGGGCGCGTAGCTCAGTTGGTTAGAGCGCGTCACTCACATTGACGAGGTCAGGGGTTCAAGTCCCTTCGCGCCCACCACAGCACCCCAGTGGTTTTGGCTGGGGTGCTTTTTTCTTATTCGTTCTCTTAAAGGCTTTGCGTTGTGCCCAAAATAGAGTATTATTGGATTATGGTACAGCACGACACCCTCAGCCTTTCGGGCAGCCTGCTGATCGTCGCTATAGGAGGGGGGTTCCTGCTGGGCGCCTTGCTTGGTAACTTTATCGCAAATCGGCGCTTTCGCCGCCGGTGTCGGAAGCACCTGGCCCAGTTGAAGCAATCCCTGTCTGTTCAAGTGCGGCGCGAACTCCATGAGCGCTTGGCTTTGTTGGACGACCTGGCACAAACCCTGATTTCGACTTTGAACTATCAGCGGGTATTGGATTTGTCGTTAGATGTCGCCATCAAAGCACTGACGCCCACGGGAGCGCCCCATGAACCCCTGGTGTGTGCCGTGATGATGTTTGACGATCACGGCATGTTGAGGGTGGCGTCTGCGCGGCGGTTTACCCCCGCGGATATGCGGGTGGCTTTGCCGGCCACAAGTGGGGCGCTGGGGCGGGTGGTCTCCCAGCGGCAGCCGCTTACCGCGCGCAATCCTGCGCGCGACGCGGAACTGCGCCGCATCATCGCCTTGCACGGGACGCGCTCGGTTTACCTCTACCCCCTCACCAGCGGCCTCAACGTGTATGGCATTTTGCTCTTTGCCCATCCTGACCCCAATTATTTCACCGACGAACGCATCGAGATTTTAGAATTCCTGGGCCGCCAAGCCACCACGGCCATTCAAAACGCGCGCCTTTACAGCGACTTGGAGCGCGAAAAACAGCGGTTGACCGAAGTCGAAGAAGAAGCGCGCAAAAAACTGGCCCGTGATCTGCACGACGGCCCCACCCAAACCGTGGCGGCCATCGCAATGCGCGCCAATTTCATCCGGCGCCTGATGGACAAAAAACCCCAGGCCGCCAAAGAGGAATTGGAGCGCATCGAAGAGCTGGCCCGCCACGCCACCAAAGAAATTCGCCACTTGCTCTTTACCCTCCGCCCCCTGGTGTTGGAGACCGAAGGCCTGGCTGCCGCGTTAGAAGCCATGGCCGAAAAAATCAACCAAATCTACAACCAAAACGTCATCGTGGAAGTGGACCCCGAGGCCGCCGAGCGCCTTAGCTCCAGCCAGCAGGCCACCGTGTTTGCCATCGCCGAGGAAGCGGTCAACAACGCACGCAAACACGCCAACGCAGAACATATTTGGGTGCGCCTCAAACTCATCCGGGAAGACATCGCCTTGCTGGAAGTGGAAGACGATGGCGTGGGCTTCAACCTGGGTTCGGTGAGCAGCAATTACGAATATCGCGGCAGTTTGGGGATGATCAACATGCGCGAGCGCGCCGAACTCATCAATGGCCATCTGGAAATCTTCTCCGCCGAAGGAGAAGGCACGACCATCCGCCTGTGGATTCCCCTCACCGACGACGCAGCCGAGCGCCTTCAGCAAGGCCGTTTGGCGCCTTAGAAAAGAGCAGACCATGCCGCGAGCCGCCAACCTCTACTACCACGCCTCAGATTTGCGCCCCCCAGAGCACCAGGCGGCCCCACCGTTGGTGTTAGTGCATGGCGCTGGAGGTTCCTACCTGCATTGGCCCCCTCAAGTGCGGCGCCTCCCTGGCCTGTGGACCATGGCCGTGGACCTGCCAGGGCATGGCCGTTCGGCGGGTGTGGGCGAGCAAACCATTGAAGACTACGCCCGCCGTTTGCTTGCCTGGGCCGAGGCCGTGGGCATCCCGAGCGCCATTTGGGTTGGGCACAGCATGGGGGGCGCCATTGTGCAGACCTTGGCGTTGCAATCTCCCGAAAAAGTGGCCGCCTTGGGGCTGATTGCCACAGGGGCGCGGCTTCCCGTCAACCCCAAACTGTTAGAGAGCACAGCCCATCAGGCAACCTACTCTTTGGCGGTGGAAACCATCATGCGTTGGGCTTTCAGCCCTCAGACCCCCGCGCGGGTCAAAACCTTGGCTGCCCGCCGCATGATGGAAGTTCGCCACACAGTGGTTTACAACGACTTCGTAGCGTGCAACCGCTTTGACGTCAGCAGCGCCTTGGGGCAAATCACGTGCCCGACGCTGGTGCTCCACGGCACTGCAGACCGCATGACGCCCTTGCGCTTCGGAGAATTTTTAGCCCGCGAAATTCCCCACGCGCAATTGATCACCGTGCCAGAAGCGGGCCACATGGTGATGTTAGAGCGACCGCAACTTGTGGCAGAGATCCTGCGGCGTTTTGCCCAGGAAGTTGGGGCCGCGGCCGCCTAACCTACAGCCGATGCGCGGCCTGCGGCGGCTCTACGCAACGCGCAATGGCAGGGCCCATCGCAGCCTTCGCATTGCTCGCGCGGCATGCTGCCTTCCCCGCAGCGGGCAACCGTGCCCCATCGGAGGCCACGCATGCTCGAAAACCTTCCCCTCCCTGAGCCAATCCGAAACGTCTTGTCCGCGGCTTTGCAAGCCGTTGACCCGTACCAAGCGGTGGTGCGGGCTCTGACCGCCCCCGACAAAGCCACCCAACAAGCCCTGGCCTCGGCCCAGCGCTGGATCGTGGTGGCCTTGGGCAAAGCCGCCTTCCCCATGGCCAAGGCCGCGGCAGACATCCTGGGCGAGCGAATTGCCCGCGGCGTGGTGGTCACCAAACGGGGGCATGCTTCGGGCGAAATTCCCCGTTTTCGGATGATCGAGGCTGGGCATCCGGTGCCCGATGCGGGAAGCCGCAGAGGGGCTGCGGCGATCTTGGCTGCTGTGGAAGACGCCGGCCCCGCAGATGCAGTGCTGGTCCTGATTTCAGGGGGCGGCTCGGCCTTGGCAACAGCCCCGCGCTTACCCTTGACTTTGGCAGACCTACAGCGTACCACGCAATTGCTCTTGGCCTCGGGGGCGACCATCGAAGAGGTCAATACCGTGCGCAAGCATTTGGACAGCATCAAAGGAGGCGGCCTGGCAAAAGCCGCCGCGCCCGCCCAGGTGGTGACTTTGGTGCTCTCAGACGTTTTGGGCGACCCCCTGGACGCCATCGCTTCAGGCCCTACCGTGCCGGATCCCACAACCTTTGCCGACGCGTGGCAGGTCTTGACGCGCTACCATCTGACCGAGCGGCTTCCCTCGCGGGTGCGCGCCTTGCTGCAAAGCGGGCTGCGGGGTGAAATTCCCGAAACCCCCAAACCCGGCGATCCGGTGTTTGCGCGGGTGCATCATCGGGTGGTGGGCAACCTGCGTTTGGCAGCCGAAGCTGCCCTGCAAGGAGCGCGCGCCGAGGGGTTTGCTGCCGAAATTGCCACGACCACCCTCCAGGGCGAAGCGCGCGAAGTGGGGCGGGTGCTCGCGGCGGTGCTCCAGGAAATGGCCCAGCATCAACACCCCCTGCCACGGCCGGCTTGTTTGATTTGGGGCGGGGAGACTACGGTCACATTGGGCGAGCAGTATGGGCTTGGAGGGCGCAATCAAGAGCTGGCCTTGGCTGCTGTGCGGCCTTTGGCTGGTTTGCAGGAAGTGTGGTTGGTCGCTTTTGCCACCGACGGCACCGATGGCCCCACCGACGCGGCCGGCGCGGTGGCCACTGGCGAAACCTGGCAACGGGCCTGCTCTTTGGGGCTTTCGCCCGCCGAGGCCCTGGCTCGGCACGACGCCTACCCCTTTTGGATGCAGGTCGGCGGTTTGCTCCGCTCTGGCCCAACCCAGACCAACGTCAACGATTTGATTTTGTTGGTGGCTGGGCTTCCCCAACAAACCTAAACCGTTCGGGGCATGGTTTTGTGGTATGATTAGCCCGTGCCAGAAGTATGTCTGTTATGGGAAGAAAACCATGGACGAACGAAAGATTACCATCATCGAGGGACCGCCTCCGACTTTTGAAGTCGCGATGGATGAGTGGGTGTTTTCGGTGGTCGAAGGCCCCCGCCCACCTCGGATTGCTGTGACCCAGGTGCGGGCCTTGAACGGGCCAGCGCTGATTGAGCGTTGCTACCGCGCCTGGCGCCAGCGCGAACCCATCCACCTGGAATTTCGGGGAGCCGACGGCCTCATTCAGCGTGTGCCCATTGTGGCCGCCCATTACAGCCAGATTGACGATGCTGACGTCCTGCGGTTGTGGGTCATGGTGGAAGACCCCGACATGGAGGTTTCCTACGAATTCATTGACGAAGACGCCGAAGACACACCCGAAGACGAGTTTGCCGATGCGTTGTGGGATGTATTGCGTGGCGATTTGAGCGAGGACGAGGAGGAAATCGAAGACGACACCGGCGAAGTCGAAGACGATGACCAAGACCTCGCGGCAGGCCTTCACCTTTGACCGTTTGACTTAACCCACCGACGCCCCTGCGGGGGCGTCTTTTGTTCTGAGAACCAATGCCTCGGGCTCCAGCCAGAGGCGAGGAGCGTTGGCGCCGAGCGGCCTTCCGGCGGCCTCCGCGTTGACCCTTGGTTGCCGAGCAAAGCCGCCCGGACCAACCGCACAACACACACGGACCAGGAGGTGGGCATGGATTCACCGTTGCACATCCATCGGGATGGGGCTGTGATGATTTTGACGCTCAACCGCCCCAAAGTCAATGCCTTTGACCACACATTGACCATTGCCCTGCAAAAAGCGTTGAGCCAAGCCGGTCGTGACAAAAGCGTGCGCGCGGTGTTGATTAACGCCCACGGCCGAGCCTTTAGCGCTGGTCAAGACCTCACCGAACTGCAAGCCGTCGAAGGCGAATCGCTGCGGCGTCACTTACAGGTTACCTACAACCCCCTCATTTTGCAGTTGCGCCGTCTGGAGAAGCCCATCTTGGCGGCTTTGCATGGCGCAGTGGCTGGTGCAGCCTTGGGCGTTGCCCTGGCTTGCGATTTGCGCATTGCGGCAGAAGATACCCGCTTCTTGGTGGGTTTCTCGGGCATTGGCTTGGCGCCTGACTCGGGCGTTTCGCTTTTGTTGCCCTTGATGATGGGGCTGGGGCGGGCAACGGAATACGCGTTGACCAACAAGCCCTTTGGCGCAGAGGAAGCGCTGGCTTGGGGCGTGGTCAATCGGGTCGTGCCGGCTGAACGCTTGCAAGCCGAAGCCTTGGCTTGGGCCCAGGAACTGGCCGCGGGCCCCTTGACCGCGTTTGGGCTGACGAAGCGGGCGTTCAATCGGGCCATCATGCCCCATCTGGAAGCCGTTTTGGATTACGAAGCCCATCTTCAAGACATCGCCGGCCGAACCGCCGAGCACCACGAAGGGGTGCAGGCCTTTCTGGAAAAGCGCCCCCCGCGCTACACCTGACCCGTTGCGCTCCCCAGTCTTTATATTGTGCCTCACCCCAAACAAGGCCAAACACACAGCCCGCCTCTCAAAAGGCGGGCTGTGTATTCGTAGGAGCAAGCAGGCTCATTTGCGAAGGGCTTTTTGCAAATCCTCATAAGAAGCCATCCACGCGATGCGTTTGAGGAAGGCCGCGACCGAGGGGCTTTCCGCTCGCAACTGGCGTACGGCTGCGCCGACGGGGTCTTCCCCTGCGGCGCCCCCCGGGCTGGCTGCATACGCCCCATAGAAGGCAAAATAAGCCTGATTGAGCTTGCGGATGTGGTAGCCGTGTTCCCAGAAAAAACGTCGCCGCTGTTCCATGTAGGCTTCGGCTTCTTTTACTTTGCCTTCGGCCAACAACGCGTCCACATGGACCCGAGTTTTGTGCATCTCGGCTCGGAAGTCAAACGCGGGGGGCTGGCGCGACCCATTTTGATGCGCCCCGGGCGGCGGGGGCGGTGGAGGTACTTTGTCAGGGTAATAGCGCTCCAACACCATGCGGCCGATTTCCCGGCCGACGATGCTGGCGGTGGTTTCGTTCATGGTGCGCAGAGCCGGTGAAGCGTCGTAGCGCAACCCCAAGGGGTGCCAATCCAGGTAGTTGTGGGTCCATTCATGGGCAATGGTTTCGACCAGCCACGGGAGGTTGTCGGTTTGCATCACCATGGTAGGATACACGCCCACCCCGCCGATGGGCACCACCAGGGTCGAGACGTCCAGCGCCTTGGCGACTTCATCTTCGAGCTGGATTTGCTGTGTGAGGGTGAGGTCGGGTTTGAGGGAGATGTTGGCGATTTGGCGGATTTCGGTGCGGGGCGAGACGATCAAGGCCATTGGCACCGGCGTGGTGCGATAGAGCACCGGCGGCATGGGCTGTCCACCCAGCCCTAAACCGTTTTCGGCCAAGACGGCGCTAATTTGGGCTTGGAGCACCTGCTCGGCCAAAGGGAAGAGCCAGCGGCGGCGGGCGTAGTCGGCTTCCAGTTGGCTTTGGAGGGATGCCACGAGGGCTTGGTCAACGCCGTTGGGGTCGGCGAGGGCGTCGCTCAAACGGGCTTCTTTGCGGTTGATTTCACCGGCTAGGTCGAGATAATCGAGCACAATTTGACGGTCGGCGGTGGGGGAAACGAGCCGCTCGGCCCCCAGGGCGCCGAAGGTGAGTTTGGTCTCCCAAGCGTGCCACAGCCAGGCGGTGTAGTCGAATTCCAGGGGGCGTGTGAAGGCATGAATGCGCGCCATGCGGTCGCCCGGCGACAACTGGCTGCGGGTGAGCAGTGGCATCAGCAAGAGCATGAAAACCAAATTGGTAAGAAATTTTCGGCGTTGAGGCATGATGTGATTTTACCGCGCTTCCTATAAATTTGGCTTTGTGACGATTGTCACTCCCGAATGCTGGCAGGCAATGCTATAATGGAAAGCGTTATATTAGGCCGTTTGGCCTCTCATGGGCAACCCCTTGGAGAAAATTCAAGCATAAAGGAGAGATACGCGTATGGGCTACACAATCATCGAGGTGCCGGAAGGCGGTGCCAAAATCACCAAGCCGGGCGATAAGTTAATCGTCCCTGACAATCCGATCATCCCCTTTATTGAGGGTGATGGCACGGGGCGCGATATTTGGCGCGCGTCGGTGCGGGTCTTCAACGCCGCTGTGGAGAAGGCTTACAAGGGCAAGCGAAAGATCTACTGGATGGAAGTGTACGCTGGCGAGAAGGCGTACAACAAGTTTGGCGAATGGCTGCCCGAGGAGACCATCAAGGCCTTCCGTGAGTATTTGGTGGGCATCAAAGGCCCGTTGACCACCCCCATCGGCGGGGGGATTCGTTCCCTGAACGTGGCGTTGCGCAAGGCGTTGGATTTGTATGTTTGCCAACGGCCGGTCAAATACGTTGACGGTGTGCCGTCGCCGGTGAAGCACCCCGAATATGTGGACATGGTGATCTTCCGGGAAAACACCGAAGACATCTACGCGGGCATTGAGTTCCAAATGGGCACGCCCGAGTGGGAAAAGTTCATGCAGCTTTTCAAAGAGAACTTCCCGGAAGAATATGCCAAGATGCGCTTCCCGAACACTTCGGGCATCGGCATCAAGCCGGTTTCCAAAGAAGGCACCGAGCGCCTGGTGCGGGCGGCTATCAAATGGGCGTTGGCGAACGGCCGCAAGCGCCTGAGCCTGGTGCACAAGGGCAACATCATGAAGTTCACCGAAGGCGCTTTCCGCAATTGGGGCTACGCCTTGGCCAAGCGGGAATTCCGCAACGAAATCGTGACCGAGCGCGAATCTTGGATTTTGAGCAACAAGGAAAAGAACCCCAACCTGAGCGATGAAGAAAACGCCCGCATGATTGAGCCGGGCTTCAACATGCTGCCGCCGGACAAAAAGCAGGAAGTGATCCAAGAGGTGAAAGACGCGCTGAAGTTGTGGCCGACCCACGGTGATGGCAAGTGGAAGTCGAAACTGCTCATCAAAGACACCATTGCCGACATTGTCTTCCAGCAGACCATCACCCGGGCGCGCGAGTTTGACGTCTTGGCCACCATGAACCTGAACGGCGATTACCTCTCAGACGCCTTGGCCGCCCAAATCGGCGGGATGGGCATTGCGCCGGGGGCCAACATCAACTACGACACCGGCCACGCGATCTTCGAGGCCACCCACGGCACCGCACCCAAATATGCCGACCTGGACAAGGTCAACCCCGGTTCGGTCATCCTCTCGGGCGAGATGATGTTCCGCTACATGGGGTGGGACGAAGCAGCCGACTTGATTTGGAAAGGCATCACGGGCGCGGTCAAAGCCAAGACGGTGACCTACGACTTCCACCGGCTGATGGAAGGCGCCACCCTGCTCAAGTGCTCTGAGTTCGGTGATGCCATCATCCAACACATGGACGACTGAGCCAACAGGGCGCGGCTCATTGCAGCCGCGCCCTCCTCGCTTTGTTGTGGCTTTATCCACTCTGTTGGTGTAAGGAGGTTCCTCATGTCCTTCAAGACCGCGAGGGAAGGTTACACCAAATACCAAGGCTTGGGCAACTGGGCGTTTGTGCTCCATCGGATCACGGGTATTGGTGTAATCATTTTCCTCATCATCCACGTTTCGGATACCGCGTTGGTGTATTTCAAACCAGAGTGGTATCTCCACGCGGTGGACTTGTACCGCTTACCCATTTTTGGCTTGGGCGAGATTTTGCTCGTGCTTTCAATCATCTATCACGGCCTGAATGGATTGCGGGTGATTTATTTTGACATGATCAATCCTGAAATGTGGAGCATTGAAATCAACCGCAAGTCGGTCATTTGGACGTGGATTATCACGCTCATCCTGTGGCTCCCGGCCGCGGTAGTCATGGGCAGCCATATTCTGGAAAATATGGGCGGCTGACACCGTCGGTTTCGTGAGAGGAGGTTTGGTATGACCACCCAATCCAAAACGGTAGAAATTCCCCAAACGTGGGAAGCCTTTGCCTGGAAATGGATGCGCTATTCAGGCGTGATCATCTTCATCTTGGCATGGGTTCATGTGCTCATCCAAGATATTCTGGTTGGCGTGTACAAGATTGACATCGGCTACGTGGCTGGCCGTTGGAACAGCGCCTTTTCCTTTTGGCGGGTGTACGATTTCTTGCTGCTTTTCTTCTCCTTTTCCCACGGCATGAACGGCGTGCGCCAAGTGCTGTACGACTTCATCCACGGTTCGGCCGGCCGTCGAGTGTTGAACTGGGTCCTGTTCATCACTTGGCTGGTTATCACCATTTGGGGCACTGTGGCGATCTTCTCGTTCACCCCACCCGCCGGCTAAAGTTCAAGCCAGCATCCCTTTGAAGGAGTTGGAATGATGAGCATCAAAACCCATCAGTTTGAAGTTGTGATTGTTGGCGGTGGTGGTGCGGGCTTGATGGCGGCCCTCTACGCTTCAAAAAAGGCTTCGACCGCCGTCATTAGCAAACTCTATCCCAGCCGTTCGCATACGGGCGCAGCCCAGGGTGGCATTAGCGCAGCCATCGGCAACCTGGAAGAAGACCACCCCGAATGGCACACTTACGATACCGTCAAAGGCAGCGACTACCTGGGCGATCAGGATGCCATTGAGTTCATGTGCTACAAAGCGCCGGAACTCATCTATGAATTGGAGCACATGGGCCTGCCTTTTGACCGGACCAAGGAAGGCCGCATCTTGCAGCGCCCCTTTGGCGGGCACACCAACAACAAGACCGGCAAACCCGTCCGCCGAGCCTGCCACGCGGCCGACCGCACCGGCCACATGATTCTGCAAACCCTGTATCAGCAATGCATCAAAAACGACGTCAACTTCTTTGACGAATTTCAAGTGCTCGACCTGATCATGGTCAACGGCAAGGCCGCGGGCGTGGTGGCCATCGAATTGGCCACAGGCGACATCCACATCTTCCACGCCAAAGCCGTGATCATCACCACGGGCGGTTGGGGGCGGATGTGGGAAATCACATCCAACGCCTACGCCTACACCGGCGACGGGGCGGCCATGGTGCTTCGCAAAGGGTTGCCTTTGCAAGACATGGAATTCTTCCAATTCCACCCCACCGGCATTTACAAACTCGGCATCCTCATCACCGAAGGCGTGCGTGGTGAAGGCGGCGTGTTGATTAACGACAAGGGCGAACGCTTCATGGAAAAATACGCCCCCACCGTCAAAGACCTGGCCTCGCGCGACGTGGTCAGCCGCGCCATGTACATTGAGATGAAAGAAGGTCGCGGCATCAACGGCCAGCGCTACCTGTATCTGGATGTCCGCCCTGAAACGGTCAACAAATACGCCAAAATTGACGGCCGCACCAACCCCGATGGCACGCCATATCAAGTCACCGGCGAAGAAATTTTGCACAAACTGCCCGACATCATTGACTTCTGCAAAACCTACCTGGGCATTGACCCCATCAAAGAACCCATGCCGGTGCAGCCGACCGCACACTACGCCATGGGCGGCATCCCCACCAACGTCAAAACCGAAGTGCTTTCCGACGAAAACGGCACCGTCGTGCCCGGCTTATATGCCGCGGGCGAAACCGCATGTGTTTCGGTGCACGGCGCGAACCGCCTGGGGACGAACTCCTTGCTCGATCTGGTCGTCTTCGGGAAAGAGGCCGGCATTCACGCCGCGGAATACGCCACCGGCGCGGAATTTGCCCCCTTGCCCGACGACGCGGCCGACTTTGCCCGCGCCCAACTCGAGAGCATTCGCAACAGCAAGGGCAACGAGCGGGTGGCCGACATCGCCGCAGAAATGAAACACGTCATGATGGACAAGGTTGGCGTGTTCCGAGTGGAAGAAGGCATGCAAGAAGCCTTGGATAAAATCCGAGAACTCAAGGAACGCTTCAAGCACATCCACATTGACGACACCGGCAAGGTGTTCAACACCGACTTGCTGACGGCTTGGGAAGTGAGCAACTTGCTCGACCTGGCAGAGATTACCGCGGCCTCGGCTTTGGCCCGCAAAGAAAGCCGTGGCGCTCACTCTCGCGATGACTATCCCAAGCGGGATGATCAGAATTGGCTGAAGCACACCCTGGCCTGGGCGCGTGGAGATGGCGAAATTGAACTGCGCTACAAACCCGTCGTCATCACCAAATACGAGCCCAAGGAACGTGTGTACTAAGAGGAGGCGGCGCGATGCAAGTCACCCTGAAAATCCTACGCTATAACCCTGAAACAGACGCCCAGCCGCATTACGAGCGTTACTCCCTGGAAGCGGAGCCTACCGACCGCATTCTGGACGTCTTGGAAAAAATCAAGGCCTATCAAGATGGCACGTTGACCTTCCGCCGCTCCTGCGCCCACGGTATTTGCGGTTCCTGCGCCATGCGCATCAACGGCCGCAACCGCCTGGCCTGCAAAACCTTGCTCCAAACTCTGGATACCAGCAAGGAAATCACCATCGAGCCCATCTTGGGCTTACCCAGGATCAAAGACTTGGTCGTGGACATGACCGTGTTCTTCGAAAACTACCGCAAGGTCATGCCCTACTTCATCAACGACGAACCTTTGCCTGAAGATGGGCGCGAGCGGCTCCAATCGCCGGAAGAGCGCGAGCGTTTCGACGACACCACCAAGTGCATCCTCTGTGGGGCATGCACCACAGCCTGCCCCACCTTCTGGGGCGACAATCAATACCTTGGCCCCTCGGCCATCGTCAACGCTCACCGCTTCATTTTCGACAGCCGCGACCGCGGCGCAGCCGAACGCCTCAAGATTTTGGCGGGCAACAATGGCGTCTTCCGATGCCGCACAGCCTTCAACTGCACCGAAGCCTGCCCGCGCGAAATCAAAATCACCAAAGCCATCGCAGAAGTCAAACGGGCGATTCTTACCGGCCGTTTGGATTGACCTGGGCAAAGGCGGGGCCAGGGCGTGTGTTGCAGCCCTGCCGCGCCTCTCGAGCCCGAACAAAAAACACCGCCCCGTTGAGGGCGGTGTTTTTTTATTGTGTGAACCGCCAGGGGCCAAGGCACGCGGCCGAGCGGCGGGGCGTTGTCAGGCGCGGCCGACGCCCAACCCCCGTTGGCGCACCACCTCAAAGAGCAACACGCCCGCAGCCACAGCCGCATTGAGCGACTCGGCCGGCCCAGGCATGGGAATGTGAAGCGCTTGATGCGGCAAGGCGCGCGCTTGAGGGCTCACCCCCTCGGCTTCGCCGCCAATCACCAAAGCCAAAGGCTGCCGCAAATCGGCTTGAGTGTAGGCTTGCCCTTCGCCTGCCGCAGCCAGGAAAACACGATACCCATCCAGACGTTTGCGCAAACCATCCCAAGGCAGGCGCTGCATGGGCAGGCGAAAATGCGCACCCATGCCAGCTCGGACAACTTTGGGGTTGTACGGATCGGCCGAGGTGGTGGTCAGCAACACCCCTTGCACGCCAGCCGCCCATGCCGTGCGGAGCATGGTGCCCAAATTCCCGGGGTCGCGAACGCCATCCAGCACCAGCAGAAAATCAGCGTGTTGCGGCCACGGCAATTGCTGGAAGGGAAGCACCAGCAAAATGCCTTGAGGTGTTTCGGTTGCACTGGCCGCGGCCAAGGCGTCTTCTGAGGTGGTGAAAACCGTCACCCCGCGCTCGCGAAAACCGGCCACCACGGCCCGCCCTCGGGGCGAAAGCCCAGGGCCCACAAGCACCCATTCTGGCAGCCAGCCCGCGCGCAGCGCCTCTTCGGCTAAGCGCACCCCTTCGGCAACAAAGCGCCCCTCGGTTCGGCGGGCTTTGGCGCTCCGTTGCAGCCGGCGAATGGCGCGGATTTTAGGATTGCGGCGCGATTGAATATCCATGATGGTTTACTGAGCGGTTTCGGTCGCTGTGGCATCCCACACCTGGAGGAAGGCTTCCAGCGTGGGGCGGTCATACAGCACCAGGCGCACTTCCTGAAGGTGACTTTGCGGATGGTCGCGGAAATAGTCTTCGATGGCTCGATAGAAAATCCGAGCCGCGCGGTCTTTGGGAAAACGGTAAACTCCGGTGCTGATGGCAGGGAAAGCGATGGACCTCACGCCCAGTTCATCGGCGCGCCGAAGTGAGCCAAGCACAGCAGCCCGGAGTTTTTCGTCTTCCTGCGCTGTGCCCCCGCGCCAGATGGGCCCCACCGCGTGGATGATGTAACGGCACGGCAAGTTCCCGCATTCGGTATAAGCCGGCCGCTCGTGCGAAACAGGCCCATGCTCGCGCACCCAGGCTTGTGATTGCCGCCACACCACAGAGCCGCCCTTGCGGGCGATGACCGCCGCCACACCACCGCCGTGGGCCAGGCGGCTGTTGGCCGCGTTGACGATGGCGTCCACTTGCTGGGCGGTGATGTCGCCTTGCACGAGCAGGAAGCGGGCTCCGTTGGCCAGCGTTCGTTCTCGGCGGACGTTCATAGTGCCTCTCCTTGCCAATTCTTGCCCAACAGCCCGCGCTCGGGATAGCCTTCACCCCCCTGCCGCGGTCAGCCATCGGCCCTCGGGCCGCGGAGAGGGGGGTGAAGACGAGGGGGCTGTGATGTGATGCCCAGCCTACTTCTTGGGCACTTCGCCGTTGTGTTTCGGACCGTAAGGCAACGGAATGTATTGCACCGACGGGCGCCGTTGGGCGGTTTGCGGATAGAGGTTCATCAGCTTGTAAACTTCCGCCGGCATGTCGGTGGAAATCGGCAGGCCGAGTTCCCGGGCTTCTTCAACCGTGATGGGGTAGTCGTGGGTCCAACGGCCGGTGGCCAGGGTTTCGGCCAAGGCTTCGGCTTTGTCGGCCGGCATTTTATCTTCCAAAATCTTGGTGACAGTGCGCTTGACCTGCTGAATGGCCTTGCGGGAAACATCGGCCAGGATGAGCGTTTCGTCGTCTACGCGGTTGATGTCTTTTTGCTCCACCACTTTGAGGATGGAAGCCGCCGCGTATTGCCCCAGCTGCGGGTCTACCGGCCCCAAAACAGCGTTTTCGTCCATCACGATTTCATCGGCTGCCAGGGCAATGAGGGTGCCGCCCGACATCGCATAATGGGGCACGTAAACGGTGACTTTGGCCGGGTGTTTCTTGAGCGCGTAAGCGATTTGTTCCGCAGCCAACACCAAACCGCCGGGCGTGTGGAGAATGAGGTCAATGGGCACACTATCGTCGGTCAGTTTGATGGCGCGCAAGATTTGTTCCGAATCTTGGATGTCAATATAGCGTGCCATTGGGAAGCCCAAGAACGAAATGGTTTCCTGGCGGTGGATGAGGGCAATCACCCGTGAGCCGCGTTTCTTTTCCAATGCTCGCATCATCCGCAGGCGTGCGTTTTCCAGCATCCGTTGCCTCAGCCAGGGTTCCAGTGAGGCCAGGATGATGAAGAGCCAAAATAAGTTCCAAAAACTGTTGCCGTCCATGTATCACCTCCAAGTTTGCCTTTTACCAAGGGAAATATTCGTCGGGATAGACCCGATAATCTTTGCGTGCGAAGAGATGGGCAAAGAAAAGCCCAAAGAGGAATCCGCCCACGTGCGCCCACCAGGCGACGCCGCCCACGGCATGGGCTGTGTGGGGCAAGAGGGACATCCAGCCCGAGTAGAGCTGGCTCAGGAACCAGACGCCCAAGAAGATAACCGCGGGGATTTCGATGAACGTCACAAAGAAAAACACCGGCACCAGCGTCAACACCTTGCCGTAAGGGTAAAACACCAGATAAGCCCCTAACACGCCGGCGATCGCGCCGCTGGCGCCCACGGTGGGCACGGTGCTGGCGGGCGAAATCCAAGCCTGTAAAAGGCCGGCAGCCAGACCGCTCAGCAGGTAGAAGACCAGGTAGCGCCCCGACCCCATGCGGTCTTCCACATTGTCGCCGAAGATGAAGAGCACCCACATGTTGCTCAACAGGTGAAACCAGCCCCCGTGGAGAAACATGCTGGTCAACAAGGTCGGCCACGCATGGGTGGGGTCGGCCCACAGCCGAGCGGGCACCAGGCCATAAGTGGCAAAGAGCCGCTCCAGCGCAGGTTGGCTGAGGGCGGATTCGTGCAGAAAGACCACGACGTTGAGAATGATGATTAGCCAGTTCACAATAGGAAATGAACGGGCTCGAACAGTATCTTTGATGGGGAACATTGCATGCTATCCTCAGGTGGGGGTGATTTCATTGTATCATGGTATGATTAACATTGTATCAATGGTATATCAACGAAGTCTAAACGCTGCGCCGGCCGACAAATGCAAAGCGGCGCCGGAAAGCGAGGCGCGCCACGCCCTGCGATATGTCAACGGCAGGGCGTGTGGCACGCAGAGGCCATGCCTCAGAGCGCATGGCGGCCGCAGGTTGGCGCGAGTGGATGCAGATGAGAAACGATGAGCCAGTTTATTGACGAAGCCCAAATCTACGTCCGCTCTGGCCGAGGCGGAGACGGCATTGTCCATTTTCGGCGGGAGAAATACGTGCCCAAAGGCGGCCCCGATGGCGGCGATGGCGGCCACGGCGGCGACGTGGTGTTGGAGGTCAACCCCCACCTCAACACCCTCGCGAAGTTTCGCTATCAAAAGCGTTTCATCGCAGCCTCGGGGGAGCGTGGGGGGCCTAACCGCATGTCTGGGAAATCGGCCGAACCGCTGATTGTGCCTGTGCCGCCGGGCACGCTGGTGTATGACGCCGACACAGGCGAACTGCTGGGCGACCTCACCGAGCCTGGGCAGCGGTTGGTCGTCGCCAAAGGCGGCCGCGGCGGCCGCGGCAACGTCCATTTTGCCTCTTCCCGCAATCGTGTGCCGCGCATCGCGGAAAAAGGCGAGCCGGGCGAGGAGCGCCATTTGCGCCTGGAACTCAAATTGATTGCCGACGTGGGCCTCGTGGGGGTGCCCAACGCGGGTAAATCAACCTTCCTCGCGCGGGTCACCAACGCGCGCCCAAAGATTGCCAACTATCCGTTTACCACCCTCACCCCCAATTTGGGCGTGGCGCAACTTGACGTGGATCAGAGCTTGGTGTTGGCCGACATCCCCGGCTTGATTGAAGGCGCCCACCAAGGCGTGGGTTTGGGGCACGATTTCTTGCGTCACATCCAGCGCACACGGGTGCTCATCCACCTGCTCGATGGCCTTTCTGCCGACCCGGTGGCCGACTTTGCCCAAATCAATACCGAATTGGCCCTTTTCGACCCCGAGTTGGCTGCCAAGCCACAAATTGTGGCCTTCAACAAAATGGATTTGCCCGAAGTGGCCGCGCGGTGGCCGGAAGTGCAGGCTGCCTTGCAGGCGCGGGGTTACCACGAGGTTTTCCCCATTTCTGCGGTGACAGGGCAGGGAGTGAAAGAGGTCCTGTGGCGCGCCGCACAGATTTTGGCGAGCCTCCCGCCCCTTCCTCGGGCTGAGCCTGACGAAATGCCGGTGTATCGCCCCGAGGAAGACCCGCGCGAATTCACCCTGGAGCGGGTGCCCGAGGGCTTCCGAGTGCATTGCAAGGCCCTGGAGCGGGCTGCAGCCATGACCTATTGGGAATACGACCAGTCGGTGCGCCGCTTCCATCGCATTTTGGAGGCCCTGGGCGTGGAACAGGCATTGAGGGAAGCAGGCGTGAAAGAGGGTGATACCGTGTACATCGGCGATTACGCGCTGGAATGGCGCGAGGAGGCTGCGCTATGAGCCGTCCACCGAGGATTGGCGTCTTTGGCGGCACGTTTGACCCACCGCATCTGGGGCATTTGATTTTGGCCGCTGAAGCCCATTTCCAGTTGGGGCTGGACAAAGTGCTGTGGGTGTTGACGCCCGACCCGCCGCACAAACGTGACCCCCGCCCAACGGCTTGGCCGAAGCGCGCGGCCATGGTGTTGGCCGCCATTGGCGATAACCCTGTTTTTGAATTAAGCACAGTGGACATCGAGCGCCCCGGCCCACACTACGCGGTGGATACCATGCGGCTGTTGCGCGCCCAAAACCCCCACGCCCAATGGGTGTATCTGATGGGCGGCGACGCATTGCATGGCCTCCCGACCTGGCATCGGGTGCGGGAGTTTTTGGATTTGTGTGACGAACTGGGCGTAATGCGCCGCCCTGGTGATGAAATTGATTTGACCATTGTCGAGGCTTGTTTGCCAGGCGTGGTGGCTAAAGTGCGTTTCGTCAACGCCCCTTTGCTGCAGATTGCTGCCCGCGAACTGCGGGAGCGCGTAGCAAAAGGCGCCCCTGTGCGTTATTACCTCCCCGAGGCCGTGCATACCCTGATCAAGGAATGGCGGCTCTACCGCTAACCCGCCCGAAGCCCCGCCTCGGGCTTTGCGGCAGAGGACTGCACCATGCGACGTCTCCTCCTCCGTTGGCTCATCAATGCCCTGGCGCTCTATGCCGCGGTGCAAATCGTGCCTGGTGTGCACCCCAAAAGTGAGCATTGGTATGCCTACCTTTGGCTGGCTTTGATTTTTGGCCTGGTGAACGCGTTGCTCAGACCTTTGCTGAAGGTCTTGACGTGCCCCCTGATTGTGCTCACTTTGGGGGTGTTCCTCTTGGTTATCAACGCAACCTTGTTTGCCTTGGCAGGGTGGATCGGCGCGCACTTTGGGGTGGGTTTTACAGTGGATGGTTTTTGGGCCGCTTTGGGTGGCAGCTTAGTCACCAGCGTGGTTGCGCTGGCTTTGGGGTTGCTGCTCAAAGATGAAGACGAAGCGCACACCCGCGGTTAAAATTGACGTGCGAAAGGAAGGATGAGGATGACTTCTCGCCGTGCGCGTTGGATTGCATTCCTCTTTGCCATTGCCGTGGGCTTGGGCCTGGGGCTGTATTATGGCTGGGTTGTAAGCCCAGTAGATTATGTGGATACCGCCCCCAACACCCTGCGGGCTGACTACAAGGCCGATTTTGTGCTTATGACCGCGGAGGCCTATCAAGCCGATGGCGACCTGGAAGCGGCTCGGCGCACCTTGGCGTTGTTGGGTGAAGACCCTGTCACCGCAGTGCAGCAGGCCTTGGATTTTGGCGCGGAGCATGGCTACACTTCGCAAGATTTGTTTGTGTTACAAGAGTTGCTTTCTGCGCTTCAAGCGCAGCAGCCAGCGGAGGGCGGCTCATGAAGCGCGGCCCGTGGTTTTTGCTCACCGGTTTGGCCTTGGGGTTGGGCTTAGGGTTGTTGTGTGCGTGGGTGCTCTGCCCGGTCAATTACACCCAAACCGCCCCGGCTTCGTTGCGGGCAGATTTCAAAGAGACCTACCGCAGTTTGATTGCCCGCGCATATGCCTATGACGGCAATCTCCCGCGGGCTCGGGCTCGTTTGGCCTTGTTGGGCGACCCCAACCCTGCCGATGCCCTGGCCGCGCAAGCACAACGGGCTCTGGCGGCCGGGCGCCCAATGGCCGAGGTGCGGGCGCTGGGGGCTTTGGCAGCAGCCCTGGGAGAGGCCCCCACGCCGGTCGGCACTGCCGTGACCGCCCCCGCCTCGCCCCCCACCGCCACCATAACCCCGCCCCCGCAGCAGACCTTGACCCCCACGCCAGTGCTTGCCCAAAACCAAGTCACCCTCACCCCCGCCCCCTCGCCGGTGGGCTTCCCGACCCTGCCGCCTACCCCCACCCCCCTCCCGACACGCACCCCTCAGCCGGCGCCCACCGCAGGCGCTCCGTTTTTGCTCCGTTCCCAAGAACCCTACTGCAACCCCGACGATGGCCCCCTGCTGCGCATTTTTATGCGTGACGCCGATGACCAACCCGTGCCTGGCATGGCTATCTACATCCACTGGCTGGGTGGCGATGAGGAAATTTTCACCGGCCTGAAACCCGACATTGACCCCGGTTATGCGGACTTCCTGATGACGCCCGACGTGGTGTATCAGGTTCGGCCGGCTTATGGCACCACGGTGACCGATTTGCAAGCCCGCGAGTGCCAAGCCGATGATGGCTCTCGTTATTGGGGCGGCTGGACCTTGATTTTTGCCCAGCCTTAGCCCCCTCGCTTTGGAGGTCTCCTATGCGTACACCTTTTGTTGCTGGAAACTGGAAGATGCACAAAACAGTCGAAGAGGCCCGTTTGCTGGTAGCCGACATGTTAGACGGCTTGCAAGCGGTGCAAGGGGTCGAAAAGGTGTTGTGCCCGCCGTTTACGGCTTTGTTGCCTGTGGCGGCCATGCTCGCCGGTACCGACATCGGCCTGGGCGCCCAAAACATGCACTGGGAGGAAGAAGGCGCTTTTACAGGCGAAATCTCCCCCCGCATGGTGGCCGAATTTGCCCAATTCGTCATCTTGGGGCACTCTGAGCGTCGGGCTTACTTTGGGGAAACCGACGAAACCGTCAACCTCAAAGTCCATGCGGCTTTGAAACATGGCTTGACCCCCATCGTGTGCGTTGGGGAAACCCTCGCCGAGCGGGAAGCAGGTCAAACCGAGACGGTGATTCGCCGCCAGGTGGAAGGCGGCCTGGCCGGCCTGACTGCCGAACAAGTTGCCCCGTTGGTTTTGGCTTATGAGCCAGTATGGGCGATTGGGACGGGCAAAGCCGCCACCCCCGAAGAGGCCAATCGGGTGGTGCGAGAGGTGATTCGCGACGCCTTGGCCTCGCTGTTTGGCGAGCGCGCGGCGCAAGCCGTGCGCGTGCTCTATGGCGGCTCGGTCAAGCCGCACAATGCTGCTGATTTCTTTGCCCAGCCCGATATTGACGGCGCCTTGGTAGGTGGTGCCAGCCTCAAGGCAGACCAGTTTGTAGCCATTGCCCAAGCCGCAGCCGAAACCGCGGCCTGAAACCCCAATTGCCGCACCACGCGAAGAGGGCAGCCTCTAACGGCTGCCCTCTTGTTTTGAGTGGTTTGCCAGCCTGTGTTTTTGGAAACCGCCACCGTGGACGCGTGGCCTTTTGGGGTTAGCCCGCCCATGCGGCCAAAATATCCTCCAGCGCCACCGGCCCCGCGCGCAGCAGGCGGGGCGGTGAGGTAGTGCAATCCACCACTGTGGAGGCTTGGCCCTGAGGCGCAGGGCCTGCGTCTAAAATGAGGGCCACGGCGTCTCCTAACTGGGCCGCCGCCTCGGCCGCGGTGCGCGCGGGCGGCTGCCCCGAGCGGTTGGCCGAAGTCACGGCCAACGGCCCCGTAAGCCGCAGCACAGCCAGCGCCGCAGCGTGATTGGGCATCCGCACCCCAACGGTGGGGTAGGGGGAAACCATCGGCGGCAAATCAGGATGCTTGGGCACAATCAGCGTCAACGGCCCAGGCCAAAAGCGCCTCGCCAAGCGTCGCGCCCCCTCGGGCATGTGGCTGGTAACCTGCACCAATTGCCCGACTTCGCCCACCAAAAGCGGGATGGCCTTGTCTTCAGGCCGGGCCTTAGCCCAATAGAGCCTCTGGACGGCCGCGGGTTCCCACGGCCAGGCAGCCACGCCATAAACCGTGTCGGTCGGCAAAACCACCAGCGCGCCGCGGCGCAGGGTTTCGGCAGCGAGCTGCTGGGCGTGTGGGTCGTCAGCACGGAGAATGCGTGGCATGTTTCAAAGCGCAATGGCCAGCACCCGGGGGTGATTGGCAAGATCGGTGTGGAGGGTGATTTGAGCCTGGGGGAACGCGGCTGTGGCCAGCGCTTGGGCAGCGGGCCCCTGATCGGCCGCGATTTCCAACAGCAATAGGCCCGCGGGGGAAAGCCGCATTTTGGCTTGGGCCAGTAACCGACGGATGAGCATGAGGCCGTCTTCCCCGCCGTCGAAGGCTTGGCGGGGCTCGTAGCGGGCTGCCGGCAGCGTGGCGAGGGTGGCGCTGGGAATGTAAGGCAAATTGGCGACGATTAAATCGAATGGCCCGCGGGTGGCGCTTAGTAGGTCGGTCTCCAAGAAGACGATGCGTTCGGCGACACGATGGCGTTGGGCGTTGAGGCGCGCGACGGCCAGGGCCGCGGGGCTGATGTCGGTTGCGGTGACGTGCAGGTCGGTTACTTCGGCGGCCAGGGTGACGGCCAAAACACCGCTGCCGGTGCCGACGTCCGCAGCCCAGCGGCGGTTGGGGTGGGCTGTGAGCCAGGCCAGGGCAAGATCGACCAGGGTTTCGGTTTCTGGGCGGGGGATGAGCACTGCCGGCGTGAGCGCAAATTCGCGGCCGTAAAAGGCCCACCGTCCCAAAACATAGGGCAGGGGCACCCCTTGCGCCAAGAGCGCACAGGCGCGTTGCAAGCGGCGGCGCTGGCGCGGGGTGAGGCGGGCTTCGGGATGGGCCAGCAGCCAAGCCCGATCGCGGTGCGTGATGGCCGCGAGCAGGGTTTGCGCGTCCAACCGCGCGGTTTCACTGTGCGGAGCAAGCGCGTTTTGGGCTTCGGCCAAGGCTGTGGCAATGGTGATCATGGCAGAGGGTGTGCTTAGGCGCTTTCTAACGCAGCCAGGCGTTCGGCTTCTTCGCGGGTGGCGAGCTCGTCAATGAATTCGTCTAAGTCGCCGTCGAGCACGGCAGGGAGGTTGTAAACCGATTTGTTGATGCGGTGGTCGGTGACGCGCGATTGGGGGAAGTTGTAAGTGCGGATTTTCTCCGAGCGCTCGCCTGTGCCCACTTGGGAACGGCGGGCTTGGTCTACTTCTGCGCGGCGTTTGGCTTCCTCGATTTCGTATAGGCGTGCCTTGAGGATGCTCATCGCCCGCATCTTGTTTTGCAACTGGGAACGCTCGTCTTGACAGGCCACCACGATGCCCGTGGGGAGGTGGGTAATCCGCACAGCAGTGGCGTTCTTTTGCACGTTTTGCCCGCCCGCGCCCGCCGATTTGTACACGTCAATTTTGATGTCTTTGTCGGGAATTTCGATTTCCACATCGTCCACCTCGGCCAGTACGGCCACGGTGGCGGTGGAGGTGTGGATGCGCCCTTGTGATTCAGTGGTGGGGACGCGCTGCACCCGATGCACGCCGGCTTCGTATTTGAGGCGGGAGTATGCCCCTTGCCCTTTGATGAGGAAGGTAATCTCTTTGAAGCCGCCCAGGCCGGTTTCGTTGGCCGACATGACTTCCACTTTCCAGCCTTTGCGCTCCGCGTAGCGGGTGTACATCCGAAAGAGGTCCGCAGCAAAAAGCGCGGCTTCTTCGCCGCCGGTGCCCGCGCGGATTTCCATGATGACGTTGCGCTCGTCGCGCGGGTCCTTGGGAAGCAACAAGCGCTTGATTTCGCCTTCCAGGCGCGTTTTTTCGGGTTCCAGGGCGTCTAATTCGTCTTTGGCCAGGGCCTTGAGTTCGGCGTCGTCGCCTTCTTCCAGTAGTTGGTGGGCTTCTTCGATTTGTTGAAGCACGCGCCGATAGGCCGCGGCCTTTTGCACAATGGGCTCCAGGTCGGCGCGTTCTTTGGCCAATTCGGCGGCGCGTTTGTAGTCGTTACCGACTTCGGCCAGCTCTTGCTCAATTTCGGCAAAGCGTTTTTCAATGCCGGCGAGTTTGTCCAGCATGGATGGTTTCTCCTTCGAGGGCGTTGATGGGATTATACCAGCGGGCTCAGAGGCTCAGCGGTTCAGCCCCCCGGCCGATGTTGGCCAAGAATTCGTTGCGGGTGGCTAAGTTGGTGCGGAAGGACCCCAGCATGGTCGAGGTGACCATCCGCGCGTTGTGTTTCTTGACGCCGCGAATCATGGCGCAGAGGTGATAGGCCTCTAACACCACCGCGACCCCGTGCGGATGGAGAAGCTCGTCCAGGAAGTCGGCAATCTGGCGGGTGAGGCGTTCCTGCACTTGCAGGCGGCGGGCAAACATGTCTACAATGCGGGGAATTTTGGAAAGCCCCAACACGCGGCCTTTGGGAATGTAGGCCACATGCGCGCGGCCGATGAAGGGGAGCATGTGGTGCTCGCACAGCGAATAGAATTCAATGTCGCGCACGATGACCATTTCGTCATAATCCACATCAAAGAGCGCATCGTTGACCAGGGCTACCGGGTCTGTGCGATAGCCTGCCAGGAGTTCGGTGTACATGCGGGCGACACGGGTGGGTGTGTCTTGCAGCCCATCGCGTTGGGGGTCTTCGCCGATGGCTTTCAAGATGGTGGCGACGGCCGTTTGGATTTGGGGCAGGTCAATCTCGCCTTCTAACAGCTCGGCCGCACGATAGATGGAGGGGTTTGAGGCGTTCATCTCGCATTTCCTTGAAGGGAAGGGGGCGGCTCAGGGCCCGGATGCGGCAATGGGGGCGGCGGTGGTCGGAGCGAAAAGTCAACGGGAGCCCACGGTGTGGTCTGCGGAGGCCGAGGGCTCGCGGTTTTGGCGCAGGGCTGGGTAGAGTATAAGAACGGCGGGGGAGATTGTCAAGCCGTTGTTGGGGGCTATGAAGGGCTGCGCGGGCGAGGGTGCCGCTGACGCTGGGCCCGAGGGCGCGTTTGCAGCCGTCGGGTGCTCAGCTTTGGTGGGTTTGCGGCTTGGGCTGGCGTTAGGGGGCGTTTTGAGCCAAGGCAAGCAGCCACGGCAGCAGCATGCAGGCGAGTAACAGCGAGCCTATCCCGAGGAGCAACATTTGCCACCCGTGCGCAACCCCGCGCGCCAGTGTGGCTTCGGCGGGCGCTTGGGGGTTGTAATAGACGGTCACCTTTTGCCCCACGGTAAAGCGCTGGGCTGCCTGACGCGCGCGGCTGGCGGTGGCATAGCCCGCCGGAAGCCCCAACGAAAGGCGGTTGCTTTGATATGCCTTCCCGGCCACTGTGTATTCGTATTGGATGTCAGGGTAATAGACGACCCTGAGGCGCTGTGGGTCGTCGTCGATGGGGCGCTCGATTTGTCGGATGTTGACCGCGACAATGGTGCCAACGGTCGCAGGCCACCGCCGCGCGGCGCGCAGTTGATAGGCCGAGAGCAGGACGTAAGCAATGAGCACTGCTCCGGCAGAGGCGGCCAGGCTCAACAGGCCGGCTAAACAGAGAACGGCGAGGCTCATGGTGGGTTCCTCAATCTGCCCGCGCGAAAGGAACGCAGCCAACGCGTGGGGTTGGGCGTTGATGTGGTTGGTTGGGGTGGCCTCTCGCCCTGGGTGGAGCGCGCAGGCTTTCGGCGCAGTGGCTGGCGCGTGGCCTTGTGGGCTGCAAGCCTGCGGGGCTGGGCGAGGGGCTTAGGCGTCGGGTGAGGTTTGCGGTTGCAAAACGAGACGCCCTTCGGCTTGGGCCTCGACGGCTGCACGCGACCACAGCATGGGATGGTGGCGGCCTTGTTGCCAGAGTGGGAGCTGGTCGGCATAGTGTGGGCTGGTGATGCGCCCTGACTGCCCGGGGATGCTGACCATGCGGGCGTTATCCCAATTGCTGAGGTCGAAAATCTGCCGATGGGAAGGCGCAAAACTGCGGGCTTCGTAGGGGTTGTGGGGCAAGATGGCGACTTGGAGCGGGGTGTCGGTGTCGCCGCCGACGGTCAGGGGCGGAAGGTTGAAGATGGCTTCCAGCGGGGGCTGACCGCCCAGCAGATGCTCTAATGGCAGGCGATGCAGTTTGCCCCATTGCCAGCCTTCGGGCTGGGCGCCCATGTTTTCCCGCAGCCATGCGATGGCTTCTTTCAGGCTGCGGGTGAGCCATGCTTCCCAGCCGCCCGCCTGCTGCACCCACCAGTTGTCGGGAGAGCGCAGCATCCGCAAGAGCACGACCGTGTCGTGGCCGTAGAATTCTGACGCGTAGAGCGTGAGCGGATGGAAACCTTGCCCCATGATGCGATAAGCCAGGGCTTCATCCACGCCGGCCAACAATAAATTGCGCACCAGGGTGTAGCGGGCGACTTCGTATACCGTGCCACCGACGGTTTCGGGGGTGAGTTGGAAATCCCACTCGTGCAGCAGGCGCAGCGCCAGGGCAGCGTCGGGGTCGTCGGGCTGAAAGCCGCTTAGCGCGGCCACGAATTCTTGCCCTGGCAAGGAGGTGACGTCGGTTTGCATGGCCACGTGGTCGTCCAAGGTGAGGCGTTCCTTGGCGGTGAGCAGTTGCTCCAGGCGGCGGGCGCGGTAGCCGTTCATCCAAATTGTGCCCAGGTCGTAGGGGTAATCGTCGCCAACCAGTTTGTTGTTGGTGTTGAGGCAATAACCGCGGCGTGGGTTGAGCGTGTGCGGCATGGCTTCGAAGGGCACTTCGCCCGTCCAGTCATATTCGCCTGTCCATCCTGGCACGGGTACGCGGCCATCCCCCTTTCCGCGCAGGGGCACTTTGCCGGTCGTCCAGCAACCGATGTTGCCTTCGACGTCGGCGTAGCCGACGTTGAGTTGAGGCGCTTCGATGAAACGCATGGCCTCGACAAACTCATCCCAGCCAGTGGCTTGGTTGAGCAGCCACCACCCACGGATGATTTCGGCCGGGCGCAAGGCCATTGAGCAAACCGCGAGGCGTTCGATGTAGTCGGCTTCCTCGGCCAGCGTGGGGCCATACTCGGTGACGGAAGAGATGACCGGCCCGTGGTGGGTGATGAGCACCTCTTCGATGACCGGCTCGGCGCGCCCTTTGACTTCGATGGCCTCGTGGATGACTTCGGCTGTGCGCCATTGGCCTTGGAAGAGATAGCGATGGGGCTGGGCGGGGTCGAAGCGTTCGACGAAGAGGTCTTCGGCATCGGTGTAGGCCAGGGTCATGCCCCAGCCAATGTGGTCATTGTGGCCGACCAACACCAAGGGCACGCCCGCCAAACTCACGCCGGCCACCCGGAAGTCGTCGGCTTCGAGATGCACTTCATACCACACGCCGGGCACGCTGATTTTCAGGTGCATGTCATTGGCTAAAACGGGGCTGCCGGTGGCGCTGCGGGAAGCCGCGATGGCCCAAACGTTGCTGCCTTGCCCCCGCGCCAAAAACGGCCCTTCGGCGTGTTGAAGGCGTCCCTCGGGATCCAGCCGGTTGAATTCAATGCCTTCGGGCAGGGTCAGGGGGTTTTGTTCGGGGTAGTGGATTTCCCAGTCCGCAGCCCGCTCGGGGCCGACGGCTTCGGCAAGCGCTCCGCGTACCAGTTCGCCTTGCCAGCCGTGGGAGAGCTCCCACACCATCAGGCGCACGATGGCCAGGCTGTCGGTGGGTTCCCAGGGGGTCGGGGTGTAGCGCAGCAGGCTGAAGGCCACTTCCAGGTTTTCGGGTTCGGCCTCTAAAAAGGCGTTGACGCCCGCGGTGTAGGCCGTGAGTGGGGCGCGTAAATCGGCGGGGAAGGCTTCCCATTCGGCTTGAGCAATGCGCCCAAACCCAAAGGTGCGCACCATCCGGTCTGTGTCCAGGGCCAGCACGCCAAAGCGCTCGCTCAGGCGGCCTGTGGCCAAGCGGCGGGCGATGTCCATCTGGAAAAGGCGGTCTTGGGCGTGGACATAGCCTTGGGCAAAGAAGAGGTCATGGGTGTTTTGGGCATAAATGTGGGGTACGCCCCAGCGGTCGCGGATGACTTCCACGGGGGCTTCCAGGCCAGAGAGGTGCAGCGTGCCCTCGGTCACGGGGAGGCGGCGCTTGCTCATGCGGGTGATGATGGCTTTGAGAGGTGGTGTGAGGAGGGTGTGAAGAAGGGACATGGGAAACGCTCCAAATGAAGGATGGTGAGGGAGGGAAGGGAGTTAGGGAGTTAGGAGGTTAGGAGGTTAGGGAGTTAGGAGGTTAGGGTGGGGGAATGTGTGCCAAGACGTATTCGGCCAGGGCGGTGATGGTGAGGCTGGGGTTGACGCCCGGGTTGGCGGGCACGATGCTGCCATCGGTGACGTAGAGGCCGGGGTAATTGTGCACT
>CAYLRJ010000017.1:0-19704 GCA_964386185.1 uncultured Anaerolineaceae bacterium | reverse complement strand
CGGTGGTGAGGGGAACGCAGATGGGCGCAGATGAAAAAGGATGGACGCTGATGGAAAAAGGATGCCCTGCTGCCCAGTGGTTCTCCCTCTCCCTCTGGGAGAGGGCCGGGGTGAGGGCGCTCCCCCTTCGCCCTTTGGGAGAAGGGGGACACAGGGGGATGAGGGCGGGCGCGCGCGAATTGCGAATGAGGAATTGCGAATGGCGGGCTGGGGGCGGGGGTGATTTTGGGGCTGGGGTGAAGGGAACGCAGATGGACGCAGATGGGAAAAGATGGACGCAGATGGATCCACCGATTGGCACCGATTTCCGCCGATTTTGTGTTGAAAGGCGGGGGTGACTTTGGGGCCGGGGTGAAGAGAACGCAGATGGACGCAGATGGGAGGGGATGGACGCAGATGGGTCCACCGATTGACACCGATTTCCGCCGATTTTTTGTGTAGGGGCAAGGCGTGCCTTGCCCTATCCCCCTCCGTGCCCTCCGTGGCTCCGTGTGCCACCCAGAGCCGCCCCTACCACCCCAAGGGCGAGGCAAGGGGGCGCCAAGCAACCAGGCAACCAAGTAACCAGGTAACCAAGTAACCAAGTAACCAAGTAACCAAGTAACCAATACCCTCACCTCCCGCCCTCACCTTTCCCCCCAGCCCCCTTTCCTCTCCCAAAGGGCGAGGCAAGGGGGCGCCAAGCAACCAGGTAACCAGGCAACCAAGTAACCAGCCAACCAAGCAACCAATACCCACCTCTCCCCCTCGGTTGTGGCGTTGACACACGCCGCCGTTGTGGTAGTATCAAAAGCACCCGAGGCACTGCAAGGCGTTGCGCCAGCCCGTGCGCTCGGCGGCGGGAAGGCGCCCCCGGGCTCGGCTGAGACTTCCGTACGATAAGCGCGGGTTCCTGGGCGGTGTCAAGCCTGCCGAAAACCTTGGCAAGATATCACTTTGTGAGGTGGCGATGCGTGTGTTGTTGACAGGAGCCAATCGGGGGTTGGGGTTGGAATGGGTGCGTCAGCTGGCCGCGCGGGGCGAGAGGGTTTTTGCCACATGCCGCCAGCCAGCCCAGGCTACGGCGCTGCAGGAAGTGGCGCGAGAATTTGCCGACCGAGTGGTGGTGCTCCCGATGGATGTGAGCGCCCCCGAAAGTATCGCCACGGCCGTGCAGCAGGTCGCTCAACAAACCGCAGCCTTGGACGTGGTGATTAACAATGCGGGGGTGTTGTTTGAGCATGAGACCATTGCTAATTTGCAAGCTCAGCATTTGGAAACAGCGTGTCGGGTCAATGCCATTGGCCCTCTGATGGTGGCGCAGCAGGCCTTGCCGTTGCTGCGGCGCGGGCATCGGCCGGTGGTGTTCAACATTTCGACGATGTTGGCTTCGTTGACCCTTAAAGATTTTGGTGGTTATTACAGCTATTCGGCCAGCAAGGCCGCGCTCAACATGCTCACCCGCACCCTGGCCGCGGAATTGCGTCCGCAAGGTATCATTGTGGTCGCTGTGCATCCGGGTTGGGTGCGGACGGAGATGGGCGGCCCCGCGGCGCCTCTCTCGCCGGAAACCTCGGTGCGCGGGATGTTGCAACTGTTGGATGGCTTGACCTTGGCCCATTCAGGCCGCTTTTGGACGTGGGAGGGGCGGGAGCATCCGTGGTAGGACGCGCGGGCAGGCCCCCTTGGCACAGCAAAACGCCCTCTGGCAGGCCAGAGGGCGTTGTTTTCTCAAAAGTCGGTGCAGGCGTAGAGAAGCCGCTCCACGTCACATCTCCAGCAATGGCCGGGAGGGCGTGGCTCATTCGCCGGCCGCGGCTTGGCGGTTTTCTCGGCGGGCTTTGAGATATTCCCACAAACCCGGCAGGAGGGACACAGCAATAATGCCCATGATGGCCAGGGTAAAGTTTTCTTTGACCAGGGGAATGTTGCCAAAGAAATACCCTGCGCCTAAGAAAAGCCCCGTCCAGAGCACCGCGCCGATGACATTGTAACTCAAAAACCGAGAGTAGGTCATCGCACCAATGCCGGCGACAAAGGGCACAAACGTCCGCACAATGGGCATAAAGCGCCCCAAAATCACCGCCGAAGCCCCATGTTTTTCGTAAAACTCATGGGTGCGGTCGAGGTGTTCCTTTTTGAGGTATTTGTATTCGCCCGAGAAGGCTTTGGGGCCAATGAAGTGCCCCACCCAATAGTTGACGGTGTCGCCCAAAATGGCTGCGCTGGCCATGACCAGGAAAAGCAGCGCCAAGTTGAGGTCGCCCAGGGCGGCAAAGGTGCCGGCCGCGAAGAGCAGTGAATCGCCCGGCAGGAAGGGGGTCACGACGAAGCCGGTTTCCAAAAAAATGGTGAAGAAAAGCAGGGCGTAAGTCCAGGCCCCAAACATCTCCAGCACGGTGGAGAGGTGTTTATCCAAATGGAGGAAAATGTCAATGATGAAGTGAAACCAATCCACTTTTTTGTCCTTTTTAGAAGTTTTGACGCCAGATTATAGCATACTATGGGGAAGCCGAGCCGTTGATGATAATTTTGACTTTGAGCAATTGGTCGGTGGTGGTGAGGGCGTTGACCACCTCTTGGCCTTGGATGACCTGCCCAAAGATGGTCGCGTGGCCGTTATAAGCGGGGATGGGTTTGCGGGTGATGAAAAACTGGCTGCTGTTGGTATTATCGCCCGTGTTATAGAGGGCGACTCGTCCGGCGCGGTCGAATTGGAGGTCTGGGCTTTGTTCTAAGGGGAAGGTGTAGCCCGCGTTCCCATAGCCGGTGTCGGAAGGGTCGCCGGTGCGCACCAGCGAATCGAGCACTTCGAAGAAGGCATTGCCGTTGTACCATCCTTGGCGGGCCAGGAAGACGAAACTATTGACCGCGTTGGGTGCTGCTTTGGGGAAGAGGCGCAGGGTGATGGTGCCCTGGGTGGTGTAGAGCACGGCTTGCACCTCGTCGCTGGGGGCAACGGTGGCTGGGGGGCAGGTATGGAATTGGCGGGCTTCCAGCATTTTGAGCCGCACGACAGTATCCAGATTTTGGTAATCCAGCGGGCCTGTGTAGAGCAAGGTGTTGATGTAAAGCAAGGGCACTCCAGGCAGGTTGTGGTCTACGCCGTTTTGCCAGGCGCGTTGCACCAGGGCTTGGATTTCGGGGCTGTTGAGGTCGTGGTCGAATTGGGTGACGTTCAAACCCAGGCGCTGGGCTGCCCCTTGCAAATAGTTGTGGAAACTCGCCGGCTGCATAGGAAGCCAGCGCGATTGCTCTTTGAAAAGCAGGTCGTGCATAGCCCAAAATTTGTTTTGCTTGCCTGCGGCTTCGGCGGCTTGCGCGGCCAGGGCTGCCTTGTCGTGGATGTTGAGAAGGGGGTAGTGGCGAAAGACCAGCACCACGTCTTGCGAATGTGCGGCTTGCAAGGTGCGCAAAATTGGGGCCAACTGCGCGCAGGCTTGACACTGGAAGTCGCTATACACCACCAGGAAAACCGTGCCCCGTTGCGGGTCGCCTAAGATGTGGTCGTAAGAGGTCAGGTATTCTTGAGCCTCGCGCGCGGGCGAAACGCCAGCCCGCGAAGCGAAACACGCCACTGTGGGCACGGGCGATGGGCTGGGAGACGGCGTAGAAAGCGCGGTTGGAGTGTTCCTGGGCCTCGGTATCTCAGGGGCTGAGGGGCTCGGCTGCCCGCTCTGAGCACAGGCTGCAACCATGATGGCCCATAAGCCCACCAGGCTGAGCAAACGCAAACGTTGGAGCAAATTCATCACCTTCCCATCCTTGGTTGTGCGGTGAACAAACCGGCGTGCATGGTGGGGAAATTGTACCGCTGTGTGGCAGAAGTGGCAATTTGGCGCGGCAAGGCGGGTTCCTTTGTGAAAAGTTTCTCCGCCAGGGTGCTATAATTAGGGCGCGTTTACCTTGTGTTTATATTTCGTCCTCCTCAGAAGCGCTTTTTCTGAGTAGAACACAACTTGGGAGCATACAACCATGCCTGAAACCATGAAAGCGGTGATTAAACCGGCCCCCGGCCCAGGCCTTACCATGACCGAGCGCCCCATCCCTCCCATTGGGCCGCACGACGTTTTGGTGAAAGTCCGGGCTGCTTCGATTTGCGGCACAGATTTGCATATCTATCATTGGGACCCTTGGGCCGCAGACCGCATCCACCCCCCCGTCATCACAGGGCACGAAGTATGTGGCGAGGTGGTGGACAAAGGCAGGGAAGTCACCCGCGTCGAAATCGGCGATTTTGTTTCCCTGGAATCTCATGTAATTTGCAACCGTTGCCGATTTTGCCTTACCGGCAACGGTCATTTGTGTGAAAACACCCAACTGATTGGCGTAGACCGAGATGGTGGCTTTGCCGAATACATTGCCATCCCCGCCCAGAATGCCTGGCGCAACCCGCCCGATTTGCCGTTAGAAGTGGCGGTTTTGATGGAAAACTTCGGCAACGCAGTCCACACGGCCTTTGCTGCGGATGTACGGGCCAAAAAAGTGCTCATTACGGGCTGCGGCCCTGTGGGTTTGATGACCATCGCGGTGGTCAAGGCGATTGGTGCGCGCGCGGTGTTTGCCACCGACATCAGCGAATATCGCCTGAATTTTGCCCGCCGCATGGGGGCCGACTACACCTTCGACGCCCGTTCGCAACATATCGAAGAGGCCATTTTAGACTTGACGGGCGGCGAGGGCGTTGACGTCTGGCTGGAGATGTCGGGCGCGGAAAAGGCCATTGACCAGGGCTTCAAAGTGCTCAAGCCGGGCGGGGAAGTCGCCGTTTTGGGTGTGGCAGGGCGTCCTATCCATTTGGATTGGGACCACCACATCGTATTCAAAGGCGCCACCGTGAAGGGCATCACAGGGCGGCGGCTGTGGGAAACCTGGTATCAAGCCCGCGGGCTGGTGTTTTCGGGCGCGGTGGATTTGAGCCAAATGGTGACCCACCGCTATCGCCTGGAAGACTTTGAGCAGGCATTTGCCACCATGGAGTCGGGACAATCGGGCAAAGTGATGCTATTGCCATGAAGCACCGATGGATAGGGCTGGTGTGGCTGTTGAGCGTGGTGCTGGGTGGGTGCAGGCAGGCGCCCGAAGCCACGCCGAGCGGTGTCGTGGAGGCATCGCCTTCCCCGCGCGCGGTTGCCAGCCCGACCCCTGTGCCCCAGGCGACCTGGTTCCCCCCCACCAGCACCCCCACGCCCTTGCCGCCCACGCCGATCCCGACCCCCACGCCCGACCTCAAGGCCGGCTTGGGCGCGCTGATTTTGGCCTTCCCCTTTGCCGACGCGGCCCTCTGGCGCAGCCCAACCCCCTACGCGGGCCGCTATGGCCTCTCAGATGGCGTGCTGACCGTGACGGTCACCGCACCTCGCGGCACCATGTTAGTGCTCCACCGCGAGGCGCGGGCGTATGACTTTTATTTGGAACTTCAGGCCGAGCCGCAGATTTGTCGGGGGGAAGACGCCTACGGGGTGGCCTTTCGGAGCGCTTCAGAAGGCGCACGCTATTATCGCTTTGGGCTCAACTGCCGCGGCGAGGCTTTTTTGGATGTCGTGCAAGGGGCGCTGCCCATCCCGCAACATGACCCCGTTTTGGCGGGCGTGCCCGCAGGGGCTCCTGTGCGCGTGCGTTTGAGTGTGCGGGCGCAAGGTAAGACCATGATCTTTGCCGTCAATGGGCAGGTGCTGTTTACTGCGCAGGATGACTTCCCCGCTTATGGCAGCACGGGTTTTGGTGTGTTTGTGCGAGCGGCTGGCGAGGAAGGGGTGAGCGTCGTCTTTCGCGACTTGATGATTTACGGCCTCGCCACCGCGCCGTAATGAGGCCAACCACGGCTGGACATTAGGGGGCAGGTGAGGGTGCCGAAATTGACACCGGCAAAACCTCGGTGCAGTCGGTGGGCTCTTTCCTGGGCACCAAGAGTTGCAGGTTGACCTTCTTGAACGTGGCTAAGGGTTCATAATAGCACAACGTCGGAGCAGAAACCCATTGGACCCACGCGTTGTTTTCTGAGGCAAAGTTGGCCTCTTTTTCACTTTTGTTATGCACAACCAAGGGTTCGGTGACGATGAGGGCGAAGCGATGGCGGGCTAAATCTTGATAATAGCGGGCAAAGTAGCGCCCGTTGTTGGCCATGGCTTGGTCCATCATATACTTCTTTTCATACTCGGGAATCAACGGCACTTGAGGCACATACCCAAAGGTGAGGAGTTGCCGTTGATCAATAAACAGCACCTCGCCGCCTTGTTCTTGCGCTTGGCGGACCGCCGCTTGGACGGCTTCCAGAGCGGGCTTCCAGACCTTTTCGGGGGGAATGTCGCGCGGGTGGGCTTGTAGGAACACGAAATACATGGGGGCCAACACCAAGGCGAGCAGCACACCCTCGGCCCAAGGCGACCATTGTTTCGCTTGGAGCCATTTGCCCCCGCCCTGCCGCCAAAATACCACGGTGACAAAGAGCACGGCAACGAGGAACATATCCAGGTTATGCAGGTTGCTCCCGCCGCCGATTTTGAGGCTGATGACGATGCCCACAGCCAGCAATGCGGCTAAAATGGCGCCAATGGCCATTTGGGCCCAGGGTTGCAGCGCCCAGGCGCGCTCGCGACGCCAAACCCACCAAAGCAGCACGACCGGCCCCACTGCAATGATGACGCCCAACACGATGCCCGGGGCAAAGGTGGGGTTAGGCCACAGGCGGTTCCACAGTAAGGGCTGTTTGAGGGATAGCCCGCCGCTGTTCGCGGCCGCTGCAGCGACACTGGCCCCTGAGGCGCCCCCCATAATTTTGCCGAGGTATTTCTCTGCGAGGTGAAAGGCCGTTGCGACCAGGCTGGGGATGCGGCCGCTGAGCACCGCTCCCAACAAGGCGCCCCCGACCAGCCACCACCCTTTCTTCCTCAATGAGCGCCAATCGCTCTGGCGGCCCGCTTCCCCTAACACCAAAATGGCAGCCCAGAGAGGCGGCGCGACGGTCCAGGTATAGCGGGTGAGGGCGGCGTAGTAGGTCGCACCGGCCACTAAGGGCAAGCCGAGCCACCACGGCGCCCCCATTTCTGCCA
The DNA here is from genome assembly GCA_964386185.1 of uncultured Anaerolineaceae bacterium. Taxonomy (GTDB): domain Bacteria; phylum Chloroflexota; class Anaerolineae; order Anaerolineales; family DRMV01; genus DRMV01. The sequence continues at coordinate 12,673 of CAYLRJ010000017.1, read as the reverse complement.
GCGCAACCCCCAGCGCACTCAGCAGCAGCGGGGTGTAAATCGGCCCTTGATTGAGGAAGAGGAAGCCCCACAGCCCGGCCCAAAAAGCCCAGGCACGGGTCGAGCGCGGTTTGAGAAAGGCCACCCAAGCGAAAAGCAGATAAGGCGCCGTGAAAAGGAAGGCATTCCATAGCCGAACCCAAAAGATGCTGACATGCGGCACAAGATAAATCAGCCCCCAGAGAAATTGTCGCCCGGGGTCAATATGGGCAGGGATGGGGCGGTTGGGTGGGTAGAGGTAGCGCTCGCGGGCAAACATGAGGGAATAATCCCACAGACGGTTGCCTTCAGACCATGAGAGGCGAAAGGGGTAAGAAGAGACGTGAGTGTAAGCCGCCGAAAAGGCGAAAACCGCGGCGGTGAGCAGAGCGCCGGCAATGAAATGCGCGGTGGTCAGGCGCGCGCCCTCGCGGCGGCTTAAAAGCAGCGCAGCGCCCAAGGCAAAATTGAAATAGAGCAGCCAGCGCACCCAAGGCGATTCGAATTTTGCCGCGTAAGGGCTATAGAGCACCAGATAAGGCAGCGCGAGGAGCCAACCGACTAACAAAATCCAACGCAGACGCCCCAACTTGCGGAAAATCCGCCACGGAAATGCCAGCAGGGCTTGCCATCGTTGGGGCGCTCCAGCCCACAAAAGCACGAGCCCCGCGTCGGCCATGATTAAGATGGCCTTGGCAAAGGCCATGGGGGTGTGATGGCGCAGCCCTTCGGCCACGCGCCACGCTTGCGCAGCCATCCACAGCAAAACGGCTGCACAAAAAACCACCAGCCAGCGGAAGAGAAGCGCAGTTTTGGAGGATGAAGATGTCATCAGGCTGCCCCTTTTCATGCTCCAACGGAAAGCAGACTTTGCAGAAAGGCCAAACGGCGCTGCTCTTTGACGGCAACATCGAGGTGTTTCACTTCGTGGCGGGGCACACGCCGCCCTTGCCACCGGGCCACAAAAGCCGCAATTTGCCCTTGGTGCGCGGTCACGTTGTCTTCGGTGTTGGGAAGTTGCAACAGGAAAGGGGCTGGGTCGGGGAAGTCGGTGTCTTGATAGCCGATGATGACGGGTAAGCCCCAAGCGAGATATTCCCGCACTTTGAGCGGCGAGGCCTCGTGAATGCCCACCCGATGGAGGGCCAACGAACCGATGGCCACATCGGCTTGGGCGATGAGCGGACGATAAGCCTCCACAGACAAAAACCCGTGGAAATGGGCATTGGGCGGCGCCGCGGGGAAGTCTCGTTGCCGTGGCCCGATGATGTCAAAATGCCATTGCGGGAAGCGGCGAGCCATCGCCAGCACCTTATCCACACCGTGCCAAGGTTGCCCGGGCGAGCCTAAAAACACGAGCCGTGGTTGAGGGTTCTGGGCAGGCGGGACGAGAGAGTAACGGGAAAGTTGAATGCCATTACCGATGACTTCAAAGGGCTTGCCATAGCGCTGATAGTGGGGCAGGGTGGCAATCTCGTGGCTCACGAAGACAAAGCCCGCGGAGTCGCGCAGGAAAAAGTCTCGCGTGAGACGATGATACCAATATTTGCCGCGTTCCAGACCGTGGAACGTGCGGCGATATTGTTCCAGGTCGTTGGTGTTGACCTCGGTGACCACCGGGAAGCGGCGATAAAGGGGCCAAAGCCAGGGGTAAAAAGGCATCTGGCGGAGGTAAACCACGTCGGGGCGCAGGCGGGTAATCAGTTGGGCAGCGCGGTGGGCGGCTGGGTTGGTTTCCCAAGGCGGGTGGAATGCGATCACAGTGGTGGGCACGCCAAAATCGGGGCGGTCGGCAAGGATGGGGCTGTTGGCATAGGAGAAAAGCACAACGTGGACCTCGTGGCCTCGCGTGGCCCACTGCCGCACTTGGGCTTGCACTTTTTTGACCACGCCGCTGCGGGCTTCTTCGTTCCAACGGAAGAGGTAAACAATGCGCATGGCTCCCTCAAGCCTTTTGGAGGATTTCGGCGATGCGTTGGCTGGCCGTGCCGCCGCCGTAGAGGGCTATTTCTTGCCCCGGTGGGAAGGGGGCGGTCAAGGCTTGGATGATGGGTTGGGCGTCCAGAGGCGGCACCAGTCGGTTCCACCCTGTTTGGACCAGCTCCACCCATTCGGTTTCTTCTCGCAGGGTGATGCAAGGCACCCGGAAGAAATAGGCTTCTTTTTGGACCCCGCCCGAATCGGTCGCAATGCGCCACGCGTGCTGCTCCAGTTGAATCATGTCCAAATAGCCAACGGGTTGGGTGAAGCGGATGTGGGGAAAGCGCTCAGGCGGATGGCCGATTTGGTGAAGGGCGCGCTGCGTGCGAGGATGCAGCGGGAGGACCACAGGGCGTTGGGCGCCAACGGTGTTGAGTGCCTCCATGATGGCGAGCAGGCGCGCGGGGTGGTCGGTGTTTTCAGCGCGATGCACTGTGGCCAGCAGGTAGGTATGGGGTTCAAGGCTCAACGTGCTCAAGATGCGGCTATGGCGTTGGGCTTTGTGGGCATAATAACGGGCGGCATCACACATCACATCGCCCACAAGATGGATGCGCTCTTGGGGCACCCCTTCGTTTTGAAGGTGGTGGACCGCGGTTTGGGTGGGGGCAAAGAGCAAATCTGCGATGTGGTCGGTGAGGATGCGGTTGATTTCTTCCGGCATTTGGCGGTTGAAAGAGCGCAAGCCGGCTTCCACGTGGGCAACGGGGATGTGGATTTTGACCGCCGCCAGCGCACCAGCCAGGGTGCTATCGGTGTCGCCGTACACTATCACCCAATCGGGCTGCTCTTCTAACAAAACGGCCTCGATGGCTTCCATCATGCGGCCTGTGTTTTGAGCGTGGGTGCCGCCGCCGATGCCCAAGTGGTAGTCGGGCGCGGGGATGTCCAATTCCTGGAAGAAGACCGCCGACATGTTGGCGTCGTAATGTTGGCCGGTGTGGAGCAACACTTCCCGGACACGGCGATGCTGCCGCAAGGCTCGCGACACGGCCGCGGCTTTGATAAATTGAGGGCGAGCGCCGACAACAGAAAGAATTTTCATGGCAGGTATGTCAGAACCCAAAGCAAAGATTCAAGCCCTACCACCCTCGGGGGCGGGCTATCTCAAAGAGTATAATCGAACTTTTTGGGAAAGAAAACACTGGCAACCGGTTGCCGCGCGCCGTTCAGAGGCGCTCGAGCCAATCAAGCAGTTTTTGATATTGCGCCTCTGCGGTGTAGATTTGGGCAATGCGGTGGCTTTGTTGTTTGAAGGTGTTGATTTGAGCATGGGTGAGGTTGGCCAAGGCTGTAGCAAAGGCTTGGGCGGTAAAATCTGTGGCCACCACACCACAATTTTCTTGGGCGACAATGTCTTGCATATCCGGCGAAGGCCCGATGGCAACAGCTAAGCGGGCTTGGATGAATTCAAAGAATTTATTGGGCAGGGCATGGTGATAATTGAAATTGGTAGGTGGAAGGAGGAAGACGCCTACATCGTATTGATGAAGGGTGGGAACGATTTGTTCCAGGGGCACAGGTTGGCGAAAACGGATGTGGGGGGTGGTGCGAGCCAAGCGGCGGAGTTTTTGCAAATAGCGTTTGTTGGTGGGGACGAGGTAAAAATCCAACTGGAATTGAGGCCCCAGGCGTTGCATGGCTTGGATGGTAAGTTCCAAACGCCGGGAGGGGATGGCCGCGCCGTGATGCACCAATTTGATGGGGGCATTGTGCGGCCGTAGGATGGGCGTCAGCGGATGGTAGGGAGGGGTGTTGTACAAAAGCCGTGGTTGCACCCCATAAGTCGCTTGGTAGGCCGCGGCGACACCCGGCGAAACGGTAAACATCAGGTCCACCTTGGGCAGATATTGGCGGCAAAGATAGCGGGCAAAGGGTAAGATGGTGAGCCGCCAGAGAGGGCGGTCTTCAAATTGGCCAGGGGCATATTCGTGAGCATCCAAAACCAATTTGGCGCCGGTGGTTTCCGCCAAGGCGGCGGCCAAGGGCAGGGTTTCGACGTCGTTGGTAATGAGCACGTCGGCCCCTTGCAGATGCTCGCGTTGAGCCCACATGGCTTGCACCCAGGGTTGTTGCCAAAAGAAGGTTTCAAAACGACGGGCAGGAAGCAGCACGGCCTTGCGAATGCGCAACCCCCAGGTTTTGGTGAGCGGGGTCAGGAAGTAGCGCACCCCGCTTTGCGCGGGCGGGGGTTGAGCCCCCTTTCGGCCAAACACCACCACCTGATGCCCGGCGGCCTGCAGAAACTGAATCTGGCGAGCCACACGCGGGTCGCGATGAGGGACGGTAAAAGTGAGAACGCCGACTTTTTTCATGGCTGTGCATCCTCGTGAGCCCACTGGGCCAACGTGGTCAACAAGCGTTGATAGGCCTTTCGCCACGGGCGCCACGAGCCGGATAGCGAGGTATTATGCCACAACAGGGTCATGGTTCCCCCTGTGAAGCGGCATTGGGTAGCTAAAAACAACACGCGCGCCACGGCTTCCTGGGGCGATAGCCTCCGATGGTTCCGAAGGGTGACATCCATGACGATGAGGGGGTATTCCAGCAGCGTCATAACGCGGTCGCGTTCCCAATCAAAGGGGGGGTAAGGGTGACACGTGCCAGCCCGAAAGCCTTCGGCTGCAGCGTAGCCGATGGTGGAATCGTAGGCCAGGCCTGCGGCTTCCCACTGCCGCCAGGTTTGGGGCGCGCAAAAGCGTAGGTAGTGCTGTCGGCCCCCCCGCAAAGCCAGGCCCAGGGCTTGCTCTATGCGCTGCTTTTCGGCTTGGAAGGCTTCCCAGTGGCAAGCCGTATGGTAACTCGCGTGCCATCCCAGTTCGTGGCCTTGCGCCTTGAGGTCGCGCAGCACCGATTGCAAGCCGGGGTTGTGGAGGTTGTAGCCATCGTCGTAGGTGGAAGGCGCAGCATCCATCAGATAGAACGCGCTCTGAAGCCCCAACCGGCTGGATAAATCGGCCAACCAGCGGATGCCGCGCAAATAAGGCGCCACCCGCGCGCCGACAGCGGGCAGGGAAGCGGGCCGCGCGGGCGCAGCGGCGGCCGAGGGAGCAGGCCGCCGCTGCGTGGGGAAGGCCTTGGCAAAAAATGGGGCCAATCGTTGCTGGAGCCAACGCCGTTGGCTCCAAAAGTAAGCAATGTGGTCAATGTCGTGGGTGGGTTTCACGCGGAAAGGCGGGGAAACCAAGCGCAGCGAGGGGATGCGCGCGTGAAGCCAGGCGCGTAAAATCCAGGCGTATTCATCCACGATGGGGCGGTCTAAAAAGCCTTGCCGCCACGCGACGCTTTGTTGGGCAGGAAAGCGGCCGTGGGCGTCGCGCTGGGAAGGCGCGGTTTCTTCCCAGCGGGTGAGCATAAACAAAGTAGCGGCCAGTAAATCGGCGCCAAAAACCACCCGCCCCTGAGAAACGGTGACAAAACGGCGGGTAAATTTTTTGTCGTGGCTCCAAAACAATACCGGGATTTGGCGCTGGGGGAAGTGAACGCCTGCGGGCAGAGCGTCTTGGGCGCTTACCCAGTCCAAGTGGTGAGGGGGCAACTGGCGCAGAGCGTCCCAGGTGTGTGGAGCGGTGGGCAAGACCACGATTTTGGCCTGTGGGGGGGCTTTTTCCAGAGGCCCATAAAACAAAACGGGCGAGAGCGCATGGGCGTCGCCGCCAAAAGGTTCCAAAAGACGCTGCCAAGCATAGCGCACGGCCGCGGGGGAAAGGCGATAGGGAAAGTCCATCAGGCATATCCCAGCAGTTGAGCCGTTTCGCCAACGATGGCGTCAAATTGTGCGTGCCAACTTGGAGGCCAATCGTGAGGCGGGGGAAAATCGCCCTGTTTTTGTGCATTCAGCCGTTTGCGCAGCACGCGTTGAATGGCTTTTTCGGAAGGCACGTCGGCCGCGCCGACAAAGGCGAAGAGTTTTTCCAACGTGCTTTGGTTGCCGGCAAAGATGTCTTCGGCTCGCACAAGAAGCCCGTGCTCAGGAGGAAGCGAAGTCAAAAAAGCATGGATCCAACGGTTGGTTTCGGCCCAAAGCCACGCATTTTTTTCGAACGGCGTGAGCGTGTCCCAGCGAGCATAGTAGGGATCTTGGGGCAAGGGGGTGATGCGGTAAGGGTCAGCCTGTTGCCCTTGGAACCAGCCTCGGCGCATGCCTGACCGCACCACGGCGTGGGGGTCGCGCACCAGGTGGATGAATTTGGCCGTTGGGCAGACGCGGGCGATGGTGGGCGCCAAAAAAGTGACCTGAGGGCTGGTTTCGACATAGATGGCGCCACAGGCCGCCCAAGCGAGAATTAAATCTTGGCGGGCGACGATGAAGGCTTCGGCCAATGTCTCGCGCACGGCGGGGTGATTGCCATAGTGGTAGGCCTTGTGCGAGAGGCCAAACAGTTTAGGCCGTGGCTCGTGCAGAGCCCGCACCCCTTTGGCCAGAGAGAGCAGCGCCGCGAGGTTTTGTGTGCCGGTGCGCCCTGTGGAAAGCACGAATACGCAGGGTTGTTGGACCTGTGAGAGATGGCGAGGGTAGCCCCCGCCTTGGTGTTTGGCGCGCCATAAACACCAGCGGCTTTTCCAGAGCGCGGGTGGTGTTTGAAAGAGATCTGACAGAGCCGATCGCCATTGCAACATTTTCAACCCTCGATCAACAGGGCGGCCCGCGTCACTGGGCGCGCCTCGGCTTGCAAAAGCATTTTACTCGCGGTCAGACGATGGACGATAGAGCCGCCCGCTTACGCCGCCGAACGCGCCCATTTGGGTCAGGCGTTGGTAATGGGCTTCGTCACGATACCCTAACAGGCGCCACGGTTGGCCACCAATGATGGCCAGCGGCGGCACATCGCGCGCCACGACCGTGCCGGCACCAATGATGGCGCCTTCGCCAATGGTGACACCCGGCACAATGGTGACATTGATGCCAATCCATACATTGTCGCCAATGGTGACGGGCTCGGGAATGGACGTCTCGTCGTAAGGAATGGCGCGCCCCTGGTAGTTGTGGTTGATGGTGTAAATGGTCAAATTGCGGGCAATGTGCACGTTGTTCCCGATGCTCAAGCCGCCCTCGGCCCGCAAGATTGCCCCGCGATTGATGTGTACATTTTCGCCTACGCGCATATTGTGAGCGCCGGTAATCACGCAAGGGCCGTAAAGATGAAAATTGGCGCCGCATTCCGCAAATTGTTGGCAATACCAATGAGAAAGCCACCGGTCATAAACCCGTTGGTATTGACGGCGTATTTTTCGCCATGCTAAAAACCAAGGCGTGAGCAACCGCCATAACCAAGGCATTTGATGCCTCCTTGCAAGATGATTCCGTTGGGATGGCATTGTATCTTACCTGTAGCGGTCCTGACAGGCAAGGTTGCATTTGCTAAAAAGGCCACCAAGCCAAAAGTTGACGCCGCAACTCAGCATCCACACGCCAAAGCCAGAGGCCATAAAAAAGCCCCACCACGCTGTAAAAGAAGAGCCATTGCCAGAGGCCCCAGTGCGCAAAAGCACGCAAGAGCAAAATGGCACCGACCACCACCGCGCTTAGCGCCGCGGCTTTGCCTAAATGTTGATACCAAACGCGGGGGGAAATGCCCGTGGCACGGAAGGCCCAAAAAGAATAGCCCAAATAGAGCACAGCGCTGACGACAGAAAACAACCCCAACGCAATGACTGCCGAGTTGAGGAGATGGCCAATCCAAATGCTGCTGATGCGTCCGACCACAAACAGAGCATTGATGGTAAAGACAACTTCTTGGCGTTCTAAAATGCTAAACACGCGGCCCAGAGGGGCGGCTATGAAACCGGTGGCAATAGAAATGCTCAAAATTTGTGCAAAAACGCCCACCTCGCCCCATTGGTTGCCCAGCAGAAACGTCGCTGTGTCGTGGATGGCAAAAGCCATCACAATGATTGGGAAAAAGCCTAAACGCACCAGGCGGACAAACAAGCCCTCGAGGACGCGAGCCAAAGAGCCTTCCTGTTTGGCTACTGCTCCCCGTTGGTAAAAGACCTCAGCCACGGCACCGCCAATCAACTGAGAAGGAATTTGGAGCAAAGTGCGGCTCAGGCTGTAGTAGCCGACCACCTCGGCGGAGAAATAAATCCCCAACAGCAAAACAGGCACCTGCCAAGAAAGCGCATTCAGAATGCCGCCCCAACTGCTATAGAGGGGGAATTTCCTATAGCGTTTCAGGCTGGCGATCATTTGGGGCGCGGCAATCGCGCGTTTCAACAGAGCCAAATCATGCTTGAGGGTTTTGATGACCAAAAAAGCCGCCGCAGCCGCGTAGCCCGAGATGGAGCCGATGATGAGCCCCGTCGCCGAGGTAATTTTGAGCAGGCCGGCCCCCAGCGCCACACCGTTACGCCCAATGGAGCGCAGCAGGCGCATCCAGGCCAGGGTGCCAAACCGTTGATGCCGCGAATGCCAATAAGTGAAGGCTTGAATGATGCCCGCCAACGCCATCGTGATGGGAATAGCCCATTGATAGGGCAGCAAGACCTCCAGCCCCCATGCTTTGAGCAGCGGTGCGCCAAAGAAAAACAAAAAAAGCGCCACCAGCGTGCTCGAAGCAAAAACCACCATCAGGGTTGTGGCTAAAACATTGCCGGCTTCCTCTTCCTCGGCAGGGAGCATGATGGCGAGCTCGTACCGCAAGGAAGCCACTACCCCTGCAATGGTGATGATGGAGACAAACTCCCCAGCCACGCCGAAGGCCTCGGGGGGGAAAATCCGCGTGAGAATAGGAGTGATTAAAAAGTTCAGTACCTGGGCCAACGAAGCCCCAGAGGCCAAGCGCAAAACGTCTTTGCCAAATCTTCCTCGGGCTTGGGAAGACGCATCAGCGGACGAGGGCATCAGACAACCTTTTCACGACTTTGGTTTGATTTTGCGGCGAGAGAAATGCCCCCATCGGCAGTGAAAGCACCTCAGTGGCGGCTTGTTCGGCTTTGGGGAGGGAGGGGGCCTGTGAGGCATACACCGGCAGGCGATGCACCGGCACAGGGTAATACACCATGGTGCCCACACCGGCCTCGGCCAAGCGCTGCCGCACCTCTTCGCGGCGGCCATGCAGCACCCGCACCGTGTATTGGTGATACACATGGTAGGCGTAAGGCTGTTCGTTGGGCAAGATTAGCCCTTCTACCCCGGCCAAGGCTTCCTGATAGCGGGCCGCTACCTCGCGGCGTCGCGCGTTCCACTCGTCCACCACCTGCAACTTGACCCGCAACAGCGCGGCTTGCAGGGCGTCCAACCGCGAGTTGTAGCCCAACGTCTCGTTGTGATACTTCTTGCGCGCCCCGTGGGTTCGCAGCATCCGCGCCTGCTCGGCCACCGCGGGGTCGTTGGTGGCAATCAGCCCCCCATCGCCAAAGCCGCCCAAGTTTTTGGTGGGGAAAAAGGAAAACGCGGCGGCATGCCCCAGCGAGCCCAATTTGCGCCCCTTGTATGCTCCCCCAAACGCCTGGGCTACATCTTCCAACACCTTGAGCCCGTGGGCTTGGGCGATTTCCAGGATGGAATCCATATCGGCCGCGTGGCCGTACAAGTGCACAGGCAAAATGGCTTTGGTGCGCGGGGTGATGGCCGCGGGAATCTGGCGGGGGTCAATGTTGAAGGTGAGGGGGTCAATATCCACAAAGACCGGTGTAGCGCCCACCAGGCTGATAGCCTCGGCCGTGGCGAAAAAGGTAAAGGGCGTGGTGATGACCTCATCCCCAGGGCCGATGCCCAAGGCCCGTAAGCCGATCACCAGCGCGTCGGTGCCCGAGTTGACCCCCACGGCATAGCGCACGCCCAGATAGGAAGCCACTTCAGCCTCGAAGGCTTCCACTTCGGGCCCTAAAATAAAACGCCCCGAACGCAACACGCGTGCCGTGGCTTCTTGCAGTGCATCCCACAGGGCTTCGACTTCTGGCCGGGGGTCGTAGATGGGAATTTGGATTTCGCTCATAGCCCCTCGTCTGGCAAATTATGGAGATAAGCAATGTGTTGGTCGTCCACGCGGCGGTAGCGCCTTCCGCACGCGTGACACACAGCCTCGTCGCCTTCGAATTGCAGCGGCACCCCGCAACGGCAAGCCCAGCCAATGATGCGGGCCGGCACACCAGCCACCAAGGCATAGTCGGGGACGTCTTTGGTCACCACCGCGCCGGCGGCCACAAAGGCCCATTCGCCAATCGTCACCCCACACACCACCGTGGCGTTGGCGCCGATGCTGGCGCCGCGCTTGACCCGCGTGGTCAAATAATCGTCTGAGGTGTTGCGGGGGAAGGCCGAGCGCGGCGTTTTGACATTGGTGAACACCATGCTGGGCCCGCAGAAGACATAATCTTCGAGGATCACCCCCTCATACACCGAGACATTGTTTTGAATTTTGCAGTGATCCCCAATGCGCACGCCGCGAGCGACAAACACGTTTTGCCCCAGCGTGCAGTGGGCGCCAATTTCTGCCCCGCTCATGACGTGCGAAAAGTGCCAGATGCGGGTGCCCTCGCCAATTTGGGCGCCTTCATCCACGTAGGCGCTTTCGTGTTTCCACCACGCCATGTTAGCCTTCCAAGAAGGGATGTCGGGTTTCGGCTTTGGGCGGCGTCAGGGGAAGGGTGCGGATTCGTTCCGTAACCTCAATGGCGGTTGCGGCTTCATCCAGCCCAAAGCCTTCCCCGCGCAGGGTCCGCCGATACACTTCGGTGTGTAGGTCGGCAAAACCGCCCGAAAATTCGATTTCCTCGCCGTCCACCGTGATGGAGCGGTAGGTGCGCTGCCCCTTGGTTTGCAGGTGGGCGGGCACGTCGGAGGCTTCGATGGAAAGGAACCAGCGCACTTTGGCGTGCGCCAGGCGCAGGAAGCCCGCGGTGCGGGTGGGCGTGCGGAGATGGACTTCGACGGCTTCCACCGGCCCAAACAGCCAGTAGAGCATATCGTAGAAGTGCACCCCAATGTTGGTCGCCAGCCCCCCGCTGAGGTGGTCGAAGGCTTTCCAGCTTTTGAGATACCATTTGCCTCGCCCGGTGACATAGGTGAGCAAGATTTCGTGGGTGGTGGGGCTTTCGGCTTGGAGCCGCTCTTTGAGGGCCAAAAGCGCAGGGTGTACCCGCAGTTGGAGCACCGTCCAAACGCGGTGGCCGGTGAGGGCTTCCAGTTCGCGCAGTTCATCCACTTCGCGGCGGGTCAACACAATGGGCTTTTCGCACAGGGCGTCGGCGTCTTGCCGAAAGGCCATGCGAATGTGGGGGGCGTGCAGATAGTTGGGGGTGCAGATGGTGAGGTAGTCAATACCTTGCCCGGCCAGGCGTTGCTGCTCCAAGAAGGCTTCGAAGCGTTCAGGGTGCAGGAAGAACGCGGCCTCGGGGAAGTAGGAATCAATGATTCCAACCGAATCGGCCACATCCAGCGCGGCCACGAGTTGGTTGCCAGTGTCGTGAATGGCTTTCATGTGTCGCGGGGCAATGTAGCCCGCAGCACCGGTGAGAGCAAATCGCTTCATAAGAGGGTCACCTTTTCGCTTTGAATGCCTCGTGTGGCGTAGCGGGTATCTAAAATGCGGGGCGCATGCGCAACCACGAAGTGGTAATCCACATTGGTGTGCGGGGTGGTGATGATGACCAAATCAACCGATTGCAGCATTTCGGCGGTGAGGGGCACGCTTTCCAAATCCAGCCCCTCTTGATGGAAGGCGGGAATGTAGGGGTCGTGATAGAGCACTTCTGCGCCATCTTGTTGCAACAAGCGGATGACATCCAAGGCTGGCGATTCCCGCCAATCGCTCACGTCGTGTTTGTAGGCCAGCCCCAAAACCAGGATGCGCGAGCGAGAGACGGCTTTGCCATCTTGGTTGAGCAGCCGCCAAGCCTTTTGGCGCACAAACTCGGGCATGTGGCGGTTGATTTCACCAGCCAGGCCGATGAAGCGGGTGCGGAAGTTGTATTCCCGCGCTTTCCATTCCAGGTAATGGGGGTCAAGGGGGATGCAATGCCCGCCCACCCCGGGCCCGGGGTAGAACGGCATGATGCCGAAGGGTTTGGTAAAGGCGGCGTCCAACACTTCCCACACGTTGAGGCCCATGCGGTCGCACAACAGGGCCAGTTCGTTGACCAGCGCAATGTTGACGGCGCGGAAGGTGTTTTCGTAAACTTTGACCAATTCGGCGGTCTTGGCCGAAGAAACCGGCACGATTTTGTCAATGATTTGCCCGTAAAACGCAGCCGCGACTTCAGACGAGGCCGGCCCCACGCCACCGACCACTTTGGTGGTGTTTTTAGTCTTCCAGCGTTTGTTGCCGGGGTCCACCCGCTCGGGGGAATGCGCCAGGAAGAAGTCTTCTTCGGCTTTGAGCCCACTTTCTTCCAGAATGGGCAACATCACCTCTTCGGTGGTGCCCGGGTAGGTGGTGGATTCCAGGCTGATGAGTTGCCCCGGCCGCAGGTGTTTGCTCAGTTCGCGGGTGACGTGCACCACGTATTTGAGCTCGGGGGTGAGGTGGCGGGTGAGGGGGGTGGGCACTGCAATGACGATGACATCCAAATCTTCGGCGCCGTCGAAAGATACTTGAGCGCGCAACTGCCCGGTTTCTACCGCGGCTTTGAGGTCTTCTTCGCGGATGTCGTCAATGTAGTTTTCCCCTCGGTTGACTTTGGCCACGCGTTCGGGGTTGCGCTCGATGCCCAAGACTTGGAAACCGGCCCG
>CAYLRJ010000016.1:0-12501 GCA_964386185.1 uncultured Anaerolineaceae bacterium | reverse complement strand
GCGGATGGCTTCCACCACTTTGGGGTGGCAGTGGCCGGTGCTGGTCACGCCAATGCCCGAGGTGAAATCCATGTAGCGGTTGCCTGCCGCGTCGTACAGGTAAATCCGCTCGGCACGCACCGGTTGGATTTCCGTCAAGTGGGTCCACACGGGGGAAAGATGTGCGAGGGGAGAAGTCATGGCTTGGCCTCCTGCAAATTGACTAAATGGGTCGTTTGGGAACCCGCGCGCTTGGCGCTCTGGGGCCATGGAGTAAAAACAGCGCACTGCTTCTTCCGCCAACGGCTGCGGTTGCAAGGCAGCGCCGGGCCCGCACGGGCGACACAACCAACCATTGCGAAACAAAGCAGGGCGGTCGCGGTTTGCTGTGCGGCCGCCCTGACGCCTTCCTATTCAATGGGCTCAGTGACGGTGACCCGAGTAACGATGCCGTGGTTTTCCAGCGCCTTGAAGAACGGCACGGGGTCGAGGGCGGCTTCCGGGGGATGCACGCCCGCGGGCACTTTGCCTTCGGCCAACCAAATCGCGGCCAGCGCCGGCGCGGTGCCTGTGGGCAATGCGCCTTTGACCGTCAGCGTGCCGAGGCGATAAATCTTCTCTTTACCGTCCTTGGTGCCCTTGACTTCGGTCACGATTTCTTTCACCCAATTGGGCGGGCGGTTCTTCGGCGGCGCGACGAATTCCAGCACCGAGGGCACAAACTTGCCCATCATCGCCACCAGCATGTCGCGCGGCACCACTTTGACACCCTTGACGTCCACTGGCTCAGTGCTGTTGAAGCCAAATTCGCTCAGCACGCGCACTTTTTCCACCGTCTCTTTGGCCATGCCCCAGTAGTTGATTTTGAAGAAGCATTCCCGCACCCCCTTGTCTCGGAACGTGCGCGGCAGGGTGGCCACTTCAGAATGCAGGGAATAATGCATGGGCAAAATACCCAAGGGCTCGGCAAATTGATAATCCTCAAAGCCGGTCAGCGGCTCGACGGCCACGAACTCGCCATCACGGTACACCATAGGCGCGAGGTTCATCTCGTCCAAAATGGTCGGCACCGCGTAGGTGAAACGCAAGTCGTCGGGCGGGGGCGGTTTGATGCCGTCGTAGATGTGGATGTATTCGATGGTGTCCAGCCGATCGGCCGCATAGCGAGCCTGGATGTTGGGGATGCCGGGCGCGGAGCCCATCCCCAAGACCGCGCTGAGCCCGCGCTCGGCAAAACGGTCGCTGAGTTCCAACTGCTTCAGCGTGGTATGGAAGAGGCCACCGAGGTCGGTGTAGTGTACGCCGGCTTCCAGGCAGGCCTCCATCACCTGCAGGTTGGTGTAATACACCGTGGCATTGACCACCGCGTCCGCGCCCCGCAGCACTTCGACCAGCCCTGCGTGGTCGTTGACGTCGGCAAACTGCACCTGCACTTTGGGGTCATCGAGGAAGTCGGCGACTTCCTGCGCCTGCGCGGTGTTGAAATCGGCAATCACGACTTCATCCACCCGCGCTTCTTTGGTGAGGGCGCTCACGGCAATGGAGCCCATCTTGCCTGCGCCACCCAAAACGACAATTCGCATGGGAAAGCCTCCGCTGACTTTCAGAATACGCCCCGAGAGGCCCCCTCCCCCTCGGGGCAAAAGGTCACAGTTCGATCCAACCCAGGCCGAGTTGCTCTAAGGTCTCCCGTCGGGGCACGCCGTTCTCGTCCCACCCGGCCATGCGGTAATACAGGTCCTTGGCCTGCTCGATCTCCTCGGGGGTCAAGGCCACGCCATCGGTCTTGCCGCCTTTGAGGGGCTGGAAGAGTTTCTTGGGCAGTTTGTCGTCTTCCCGGGTGAAGCCCTCGCGGGCGTTGAAGGCCCGCAGCAGGTTCAAGCGACGCTCGCCGATCTTGAGCAGCGCGGGGATGTCCAAATCCCACCCGGTGATGGCGTTGATGGCCTGCACCAATTGGCTCACATCGTACAGATGCCACGAAGGGCCAAAGACGAACTGACACACATTGAAGGTGTCCATGGCCGAATACAGCCACTCGGTGACCAGGGCGAAGCGCACCTTTTCTTCGTTGAGCACATCGTTGGGCTGGGGGTTGGTCAGCCCCAACTGGGCCATGCGTTCAGGGTACCAGTTGTAGGAAGGGTCGTGCTCGCTGGACTGATGGTCGGCCCCAAAGGGGTTGACCGCGTAGATCAGGCCCAAGGAGCGCTTGACCTGGGGCATGTGGGCCGGGAGTTCCTGCTTCTTGGCCGCCACCACCAGGTCTTCGGTGCCCCGCCCGATCTTCTCTGCGGCCCGGGCCGAGCCCTCGGCGAGAATGTCGCCAAAGCCTTCGCGGTGGGCGATCTTCTCGATCATGGTGATCAGGGCCTGGGCGTTGCCGAAGCGCAGTTCCACGCCGTCGGTGTCGTCGGGGGTCAGCAGGCCGCGCTCGAAAGCGTCCATGGCCCACGCAATGGTGGCGCCGGTGGAGATCGTATCCAGGCCATACATGGCGCACAGTTGGTTGGCGTAGGCCACCGCGTGCAGGTCGTCGATGCCGCAATAGGCGCCCAGGGTGGCCAAGGTCTCGTACTCCGGCCCACCGTAGCGGGGGTCCACCCGATAGGGCCCTTCGGTGATCTCCACCACCCGCTTGCAGCGGATGGGGCAGGCGTAGCAGGTGTCGCGCTCTTTGAGGATGGTCTGGGCCATGGTCTTGCCGTCGATGGCCTCGGCGCCCTCGAAGGTGCCGCTTTCCCAGTTGCGGGTGGGCAGGCCGCCCTTCTTGCTCTGGGAAAGCACGATCTCGGCCGTACCAAACAGGCCCATGCCATACACATCGGACTCTGGGAAAGCCTTCCCACCCCAGCGGGCCAGTTCGGCCAGGGCTTTCTTGTCGGCCACCTGGGGGCGGGCCTTGCCCCGCACCACAATGGCCTTGAGGTTCTTGCTGGCCATCACCGCGCCCATGCCCGTGCGCCCGTTGGCTCGGTTGGCCATGGTCATCACCGCGGCCATGCGCACCCGGTTCTCGCCCGCGATGCCGGT
This sequence comes from uncultured Anaerolineaceae bacterium, assembly GCA_964386185.1. Classification (GTDB taxonomy): domain Bacteria; phylum Chloroflexota; class Anaerolineae; order Anaerolineales; family DRMV01; genus DRMV01. Next base: position 9,489 of record CAYLRJ010000016.1, on the reverse strand, counting down.
CTGCATGATGTGCACCTTGGGGTCCTCCAGTTCGGCCTTGATCAAGTCCTCCACCTCGCCGGTGGTCTTGCCCCAGAGGTGGGAAGCCGGACGCAGTTCGGCTTGGCCGTGGTGCACCCACAGATAGACCGGCTCGGGCGCCCGCCCGTGGAACACAAAGGCGTCGAAGCCCGCCCACTTCATCTCGGCCGGAAAGAAGCCGCCAGATTCCGAATCGCCGACAGCGCCGGTGAGGGGCGACTTGGCCGTGAGGGTAACCCGGCTCAGCCCGGCCAGGTTGGCGCCGGTGAGCACGCTGACCGCCACGGTGAGGGTGTTCTCGGGCCCCAAGGGGTCGGCGTGAGGGGGCGTGTGCTTGAGCAGGTAATACGCGCCCACCGCGCTGCCGCCCACATAGGTGCGGTAGAAGGATTCAGGCGGGGTTTCGACCTCCAAGCGGCCTTCGTCCAAATACACATGCAGGATCTTGCCATGATAACCATAGGGCATAGCGACCTCCAAAAGGGGGAAAGGGCGGCGCGCGCGCCGCCCCATCAACCTATTTTTTCGCGGCTTTCACCGCATCGCGGAAAACGGTGAGGGTTTCGGCGACGTCTTCTTCGCTCAGAGCCGCGCATAAGAACCACGGCTCACGGCCATCCGAATCGGGCATCACACCGCCCGCGATTAGATGCATGGCAATCTCCTCGTAAAGTTCGCCGTCGGTCTGCAAATAACCGCGGAAGTCTTTGGGGGCCTCATCGCTGCCCAGCATGATGCTAAACATCGGCGGCAGGCCGGTAACCACGTGGGGAATGCCCTCTTCGCTCAAAATCTGATCAATGCCCTTCATCAGGGTTTCGCCGCGCTGCCAAATGGTCTCGAGCACACCGTCGTGCTCGATGGCTTCCAAGACGGCGTTGGCCGCGGCGGCTCCCACCACGTTGCCAGAATATGTGCCGCCGTGGGCCATCGCGCCGGGCTGCACAGTCATCATCACCTCTTCTTTGCCGGCAATCGCCGCAATGGGGAAGCCGTTGCCCATGGCCTTGGCGTAAGTTACCAAATCGGCCTGAACGCCGAAATATTCCTGCGCGCCACCTTTGGCTATACGAAAGCCCGTCTTGACCTCGTCAAACACCAACACAATGCCATACTCGTCACACAACTTGCGGAGGTGTTCCAAGAAGCCGGGCTCCGGCAAAATGCCGGCCGCGTTGCCCAGCATCGGCTCGACAAAAATGGCCGCAATGTCACCCCATTTGTCTCGCACTGTGCGTTCCACCGCTTCAAAATCGTTGAAGGGCAAGTTGATGACATATTGGTGGATATCCAGCGGAATGCCCGACGTAGTGGGCGAGGAAACCGGGCTGCGGCGGGAACCCAACGCCCGGGCCGGCGAAGAAGCCGTGCTGAACATGAAATAGTCCACCTGGCCGTGATATTGGCCCTCGAATTTGATGAACTTCTCACGATTGGTGTACGCGCGGGCAATGCGCAATGCGTGCATGGTGGCTTCCGAGCCGGTATTGGTCAGCCGCACCTTGTCCACGCCCGTCAGGCGCACGATGCGCTCCGCCAAACTCACCTCGTAAGGCGTGGTCCACGCGAACAAAGTGCCATCCTGGATGGCCTCTGCTACGGCTTGATTGACCTTGGGGTGCGCATGCCCTAAGATGATGGGGCCAAACGCCAAGCGATAGTCAATATAACGCTTGCCATCCATATCCCAAATGTAAGCGCCTTCGCCGCGCTGCACCACCACGGTATCTTCATCGCCCCAATAGCGGAAGTTGGAGTTCACGCCATAGGGAATGTACTGCTTGGCCTTCTGGAACAAATCGTGGGTCTTCTTGCCTTGGATTGCCATGAGGAACTCTCCAAAGTTGGGAATTGAAAGCGGGTTGAATGGGTCGAGGAAAGCGAACTTCAGGAAAGCCAATCGCGGGCCCGGTAGTAATAGGCCACCAAAGGCATAAACCAGGGGTTGTGGCGGTAGAAGAAATATCGCCGCTGGGGGATTTCCGCGAAAGGCGAACGACTCACCTGCCCCAACAACAGCCGAGCGACTTCCCGCCCGGTGTAAAGGGCCATGTGCAGGCCGTGCCCCCCAAAGCCCACCGCGTAATGCACGCCGTTGGGCAGCCGCCCTACTTTGGGCATCAGGTCAAAGGGGATGCCCAATTGCCCCGTCCAAGTATGGGTCACCTTATACGCCTGCAATTGCGGGAAAGCTCGCAACATCTGTCTGCGCAGGATGCGGGCGCTTTTGTACAAATCCAGATTGGTGCTCAAATCGTTGCGGCCACCCCACAACATCCGCCCGTCAGGCGTCAGGCGGAAGTAGTTGAGAAACCACTTGGAATCCCAAAACATACGGCCTTTGGGGCTGATCTCTCGTTGGAGGTCGGGCGGCAGAGGCTCGGTGACGATACTGTAACTCCCTGCGGGGACGATCAGGCGGCGCACCTGGGGCATGAAGCGGCCAGTGTAGCCGTTGGTGGTCACGACCACCTCACGCGCGGCCAGCACCCCTCGCGTCGTATGCAGCAAATAGCCCTGTGCGGTGGGCTGCACCCGCTTCACTTCCGCGTGCTCGCACAACTGTGCGCCATGCCGGGCGGCCACTCGCGCCAGCCCAAACACCAACTTGGCTGGGTGTAAACCAATGCCGTGGGGGTCCACGACCCCGCCGTAGTAGGCGTTGCTGCCGATTTCCTCCCGCAGTTCTTCGCGCGAGAGCAACACCAATTCGTGCCCCAGCACCTTGCGGTGCCAAGCCACGCGCGCCCGCATTCCCTCGAAGTGGGAAGGCTTATACGCCACCGAGAGGTCGCCGCGGGGCTGGAAGTCGCACGCCACGCCTTCTTCCTGCACCAGTGCGCGGATAATCTCCAGCGCGTCGAGGGAAGCTTGCCAAAACACGCGAGCCCGGGCCTCGCCGTAGCGCTTGAAAATCGTGGGCATGCCCTGCTTCAAGCCGCAACCGGTAATGCCGCCGTTGCGGGAACTTGCCCCCCAACCAATGGTATGCTGTTCCAGCACAGCGACTGACGTGCCCTGCTTCGCCAGGGTATAGGCGGCATTCAAGCCTGCGTAGCCGCCGCCCACGACGGCCACATCCACCTGGGAAGGCAGCGCGGAGGCAACCGGCAAATCGTCCGGCCGAGGGAAATCGTCAGACCAAAAAGACGTGGTTTTCATGGAAACAGCCTCGTCCACGCCCTCAAGGGGCACACCAAGGCCCTCTGAGGCGCGCGGCCGCGCTTTCTCTCAGAGGGCCTTGGGAGAAAGGTTAGGGTGCAGCTTTGACTTCGTCCCACATCCGCTGGAACAGGCCTTCTGCGTCGCCCACCGGCTTGATGAATTGCAGTTTATCCATCACCTCTTGGGGCGGATAGACCGCGGGGTCGTGGAGGAAGTCGGCGTCCAACTTCGCTTCCGCGGCTTGGTTGGGGGTGGCGTAGTAGTTGTATTCCGAGATCATGGCGCCGATGTCGGGGCGCAGGATGAAATTGAGGAACATCTCGGCCGCCAGCTTCTGCTCAGGGGTGGCCGTCGCGGGGATGCAGACGTTGTCCACCCAAATGACACCGCCTTCCTTTGGAATGGTGTAAGCGATGTTTTCATTGTCCTCTTGGGCCTGGAGGAAATCCCCATTCCAGCCGTGCGCAATCAAATTCTCGCCCGAGGCCAACAGGTCTTCGTAGGTGTCGCTGTCATAGCCCGAGAGGGCCTTTTTGGCGCGGATGAGGGCCTGTTTGGCTTCCTCGAGTTGTTTTTCGTCGGTGGTGTTGATGTCGTAGCCCAAGTAGGTCAAGGCCGCAGCAAAGGCCTCACGGGCATCGTCCAACATGGTCATGCGGCCATACCACGGTGCGTTGGGGTCGGGGTCGAAGAAAATGCTCCAGCTATCGGGCTTTTGGACCTGGTCGGACAGGTAGCCAATCCCCGTGGTGCCCCACTGATACGGCACGCAATATTGGTTGCCGGGGTCGTAATACACATCGCGGAACTTAGGGGCAATGTTTTTCAAGTTGGGGATTTTGTCTTTATCCAGGGGGGCCAACATGTGCTGGTCAATCATGATCTTGACCGTGTAATCAGAGGGCACAATCAACGCGTACCCTTTGGCACCGCCCTGCAACTTGGCCAGCAATTCCTCGTTGCTGGAGAAATTGTCTTCCACCACCTTGATGCCCGTTTCCTTTTCAAAGAGTTCGTAAACTTGCGGGTCGATATAATCGGACCAGTTGTAGAAGACGATTTGCTTGGCCGGTTGCACCTGCTGCGGTGCGGCTGTGGGGGCTTCTGTGGTTGCAGCCTGTTGTTGAGACTGAGACGCGGTTGGGGAAGCCGCCTTTTGCCCACAAGCCGCCAACAACAACGCCAATGCAACAAGCATCACAAGGGAAGCCTTCCAATAGCGCTTCATTTATTTACTCCTCCAAAGTCAAAAGGCAAAAACGAGTTGGTCTACAAATTCCAAAGGCTACAAGACGATATTGGTTGAAGTATCCTCCTCACCTCCTCGACTCAGGATAAGGGAAATAGCCACTAACATCAGCGAGAAGAGCAACATCAAGGTAGAAACCGCGTTGATCTTGGGGGTGACGCCCTTCTTGATCATGCCAAACACCCGCACGGGCAAGGTGTTGAAGCCAGCGCCGCTGGTAAAGAAGGTGATGACAAAGTCGTCCATCGAGAGGGTAAAGGCCAACAGCGCGCCCCCCAAAATGCCGGGCAGCAGCATGGGGAACGTAACCCGCCAAAAGGTACGCCAGGGGTCGGCGTAGAGGTCTTGGGCGGCCTCCTCCAAAACCTGATCCATTTGTGCCAGCCTGGCCCGCACCACCACAGCCACAAACGAGATATTGAAAGCGACATGGCCGATGATGACCGAATAAGGCACGGCCAAATGCACACCGAAGAAATTCACACGCCACGGCTCGAAACCGATGCCGCTGACATCGAAGAAAATCAACAACATAATCGCCATCGCGATGTCGGGAATGATGATGGGGAGATAAAGCACTGCGTCCATCATCAGTTTGCCCCAAAAGCGGTAGCGTTCCATCGCCAAAGCGGCCAGCGTCCCAATGATCACCGCAAGGGTGGTGGAAACCATTGCCACAAAGAGGCTGTTCCACAACGAAAGGATAATTTGATGGTCGTGGGCCATTGCCACATACCAGCGGGTGCTGAAACCAGCCCACAAGGCCGTCGAGCGCGAGTCGTTGAAAGAGAAAACCACAAGGATGATGATGGGCAAATAAAGGAAGAGATAGCCCAAAACGCCGTAAGTCGTAAAGGAGAACTCAGCCAGGCGCTTTTTCAAGCGCGCCAGATTGCTCCGCCGAGAAGACGCCCGCACCGTCATAGTTGCCTCCGTTCTTCGCCAGAAGTGATCCGGAAGTACACCAACGTCGCCACCAACATCACAGCCATCATCACGAACGAGAGGGCCGCGCCAAAGGGCCAATCGTGAGCGGCCAAGAACTGATTGCTGATGATGTTGCCGATCATCAAAGCCTTACCGCCGCCCAAGATTGCAGGCGTCACAAAAGCGCCCAGCGAAGGGATGAACACCAACATCGAACCAGCCACCACCCCCGGCAACGAAAGCGGCCAGATTACCTTCCGAAAGACCTTGGGACCCGAGGCGTACAGATCCATCGCGGCTTCCAACAGGCTCGGGTCGAGACGTTCCAAAGTCGCATAGATCGGCAACACCATATCAGGCAACCACCCATACACCAACCCAATCACAATGGCAAAGTCGTTGCCGAACAAAGGCAAAGGCTTGTGGATGATTCCCAACGACATCAAAGTGACATTGATCAACCCGGTGTGGGTGCGCAACATGGTCAACCAGGCATACGTGCGCACGAGGAAATTCGTCCAAAACGGAATCATCAAAGCCAGCACCAGCGTGCCACGCCGCTTGGGCGGACGGCTGGCGATGTAATAAGCCAACGGATACCCCAAGAGCAGGGTCACAACGGTAGTGACCGCGGCAATGTAGAAGGAGCGCAGAAAAGTGTTCAAATACAAGGGGTCAAAAGTGCGGCGATAGTTGTCTAACGTGAAATGCCACACCACGCCCCCATACGTGCCGCGTTCCAAAAAACTATAGATCAGCACAATCCCCAAAGGCGCGATGAAAAAGACAAACAGCCAAAAAGCAGCGGGAAGCAAGAGCAACCACGCTTGCAGAGAAGGTCGCTTGCGCAGCAAGGTCAAAAGCCTTTTCATGTGCTACTCCTTCAACAAGCGAGCGTGTTGCCCCCGCCAGTGCAGGGCCACCTTATCGCCGACCTGGCAGCGCCGCGCACTCCGATCGACATTTTGCACCCGGACGACGACCTCGGTTTCATCCGCCAGCCGAACCACATACCGACGCTCAGAGCCCACATAGAACATCTTCACCAAGCGAGCCGCAGCTTGCGAAAGCGCTTCTGCGTCGCGCACGTGCGGGCGTTCCCCCCACGGGGTGATGTAAATCTTCTCTGGCCGGATGGACAGCACCACCTGATCCCCTTGCGAAACCTCCAAAACCCGCGGCACCACGCCTTCCACCACCGTCCCGTCCCTCAGCTTCACTTTCACCGCTTGATCCTGGCCTCCGGCCACAACCTCTGCCGGAATGAAATTCGTCTTCCCAATGAAATCGGCCACGAAACGGCTCTGAGGATGCTCATAAATCTCCTCAGGCGTGCCCACTTGCAAAACATTGCCCTCGTTCATCACCGCAATGCGGTCCGACATGACCAGAGCCTCTTCCTGGTCGTGGGTCACATAGATGAAAGTAATCCCTACCTGCTCTTGCAATGCCTTGAGTTCGCTCTGCATGGCCTTGCGCAGTTTTAGGTCCAAGGCGCCCAAGGGCTCATCCAAGAGCAGCACCTTGGGGCGGTTGACCAACGCTCGGGCCAGGGCCACCCGCTGTTTTTGGCCGCCCGAAAGCTGTTTGGGGCGCCGGTTTTCCTTGCCGGTGAGGCGCACCAACGCCAGCGCTTCGGCCACCCGACGCTTGATTTCGTCTTTGGGCACCTTCTTCATCTCCAACCCAAAGGCCACATTCTGGGCCACGGTCATGTGAGGGAAGAGGGCGTAGTTCTGAAACACGGTGTTGACCGGGCGCTGATAGGGCGGCAAATAGCCCTGCTCTTCCCCATAGATGAGCACCGAGCCGCGAGTAGGCATTTCAAAACCGGCGATCAACCGCAGGGTGGTGGTCTTCCCACAACCACTGGGCCCCAACAACGAGAAAAACTCCCCATCCCGAATGCGCAAGGTGATGCCGTTGACCGCAACGACCGTTTCCCCAAACTGTTTGACCACCTCTCGCAGTTCTACAGCGTAGGTTTCACTCATGCTCCCTCCCAGGCGAAGGCGTCGGATGATGCAAAGTGGGCCGAGCGCCGTAGGCCATCTTGTAAGTCCGCAAAATCACGAAAGTCTGGGTGCTCCTCACCCCTGGCACCTGATGCAGGCTCTGGCTCAGGAAATTGGCCAGATGCTCACGGTCGCGGCACAAAGCCTCGACGATTAAATCAAACATCCCCGAAACCAGCACCAAATAACTGACCTCGGGGAAACGGGCGATTTGCTCAGCAGCAGCCTCGATGAGCGGCGGCTCCACCGAGACGCCAATCAGAGCCGCGGCGTCGAAGCCCAAGCGATAAGGGTCAATCAGGGCCACAATTTGGATGGTCTGATTCTCAGTGAGGCGCGCCACCCGATTCCGCACCGTGCCTTCCGAAATACCCAAAGCCTTGGCTATTTCGGTGAACGGGGTGCGTCCGTCGCGTTGCAGCATACGAATAATTTCGTGGTCAATATGGTCTAAAGTCATCGTTACGAACTCCTTATATTGGGCGAAAGTATAGCACACTCTTCGTAGAAATACAAGAGATTTCTAACGATACCGCAGCAAAAAAGGTGTATAATTGCGTTGTTCGTATCACACCTTCGCGCTGCACAATCAACACCCAAACCCCATTTTACCGGATGAGGAGTTCTTATGAGCACCCCTAAAACCCTCCGCAACTACATCAATGGCGCCTGGCACACCCCCGCGGGAGCCGAATATCTGGAAGTCGTCAACCCTGCCACCGCGCAGGTGCTGGCGACCGTGCCGCTTTCCCCACCCGACGAGGTCGCGCTGGCGGTGCAAGCCGCGCAGGAAGCCTACCCCAGTTGGCGCCGCACCCCCGCAGAAGACCGCATCCAGTACCTCTTCCGCCTCAAGTACCTCTTGGACCAGCACATCGACGAACTCTCCCGCATCATCACCAACGAGAACGGCAAGACCTTCAAGGAATCCAAGGGAGAGATGAAACGGGCCATCGAGAACGTCGAGGTCGCGGCGGGCATTCCCATATTGATGCAAGGGGGCACCAACGAAGACATCGCCCGCGGCATTGACGAGTACATGTTCCGCCAGCCCTTGGGCGTGACCGCGGTGATCTCCCCCTTCAACTTCCCCGGCATGATCCCCTTCTGGTTCATCCCCTACGCGGTGGCCACGGGCAACACGGTGATCGTCAAGCCCTCGGAGCGCACGCCCATGACCATGCAACGGGTGATGGACCTGATCGAGGAAGCAGGCTTCCCCAAAGGGGTGATCAACCTGGTGAACGGCGCAGCCGAGACGGTGAACGCCCTGTTGGATCACCCTGAGGTCAAGGCGATAAGTTTCGTGGGCTCCACGCCGGTGGCCAAGTACATCTACGCCAAAGCCGCGCAGAACGGCAAGCGGGTGTTGGCCCAAGGCGGGGCCAAGAATCCCACGGTGGTGATGCCCGACGCGGACATGGAGATGACCATCCGCATCTTGGCCGACAGCGCCTTTGGCAACGCCGGGCAGCGCTGCCTGGCCACAGCCCTGGTGATCGGCGTGGGCGAGGCCCACGACATCTTTGCCGAGGGCATTGTCGAGGCGGCCCGCAACCGCAAAGTGGGCTACGGCCTGGAAGAGGGCGTGCAGATGGGCCCGGTGATCTCCCCCCAGGCCAAGGCCCGCATCGAGGGGCTGATCGCTCAAGGCATCGAAGAGGGCGCCAAGGTGCTCTACGACGGCCGGGGCGCGGTGATCCCCGGCTGGGAAAAGGGCTTCTTCCTGCGCCCCACGGTGCTCGACAACATCCAGCCCGGCACCACCCTCTTTGAAACCGAGATCTTCGGCCCGGTGCTGGGGCTGATGAAAGTGGACACCTTAGACCAGGCCCTGGAGATCATCAACAGCATGCGCTACGGCAACATGGCCTGCATTTTCACCAACAACGGTGGGCATGCCCGCAAGTTCCGTTACGAGGTGCTTTCGGGCAATGTGGGCATCAACATCGGCGTGGCCGCGCCCATGGCCTTCTACCCCTTCAGCGGCTGGCGCGAGAGTTTCTTCGGCACCGTGCACGCCCAGGGCCAACACGCGGTGGAATTCTACACCCAAACCAAAGTGGTGATCGAGCGCTGGCTCAAGGAATGGTCGCGCAAGTTTTAGCCGCC
>CAYLRJ010000015.1:0-16058 GCA_964386185.1 uncultured Anaerolineaceae bacterium | reverse complement strand
GGCGTTGTCGCGCTTGGCGCAGCGCACGAGCGAGAGGTGGCCATCGTGCAGGTAGCCCATCGTAGGCACGAAGCCCACGGGCTCGGGCAGTTGTTTGCGGGCTGCCCAAAGTTCTTCGAGGGTGGTGACGACTTGCATGGGTAAACCTCCAGGAAGCGGAGCCGAGGGGGAATTCGGCTGTTGGGGGTGTTTCACGGGGATGGGTGAGGGGCCATTTGGGCCACTTTGGCTTTGACCATTTCGGTCAGGGCTTGGTTGAGCGGGGCGGGGGTGCCGAGGCGCGCGCCGATGTGGGCTACGGCCCCGCAAATGGCCTCGATTTCGGTGGGCGCGCCGCGGCGCAGGTCTTGGAGCATGGAAGAGAGGTTAGGGGCGGTGCGGCGGGCGACGGTTTCGGCGGCTGCGGCGGGGTCGGCGTAGGGCAGGGTGATGCCTTGGGCCGCGGCCACGGCCGCGACTTCGGCCGCAGCGCGGTGCATGAAGAGCCGCGCCGCGGGGTCTTCCAGGAGCGCCCCGTTGGGGACTTCGAGCAGCGCTGTGAGTGGGTTGATGGCCGCGTTGATGGCGAGCTTTCCCCAGACGACGCCGCGGACGTCATCCACGGTTTCGACCTGGAAGCCGGCATCTTGGAGCGCGGCCGCGAGGGCTGCGCCGCGGGGGTGGCGCGCCAGGGTGATGACCCCCTCGCCGCCGAAGCGCACCAGGCCGGCCGCAATGAGGTGAGCGCCGGTGGTCGTCGTCCCCACGGCTACCCGTTCTGGGCCCAGAGCTTCGGCCAAAATGCGGTCGTTGCCCAGCCCGTTTTGGAGGGTCAGGGCGACGCCGTCGGGCGTCAGGCATTCGCGCAGCCAGCGCGCGGCTCGCGGGGTTTGCCAAGATTTCACCAGCACAATGGCGGCTTGGGCTGGGGGCGCTTCCGCGGGAGAAGAGGCTGTTTGCACCGCGTGGCTTTCGATTTGGCCGTGAGGCCATTGGACACGGGCGCCGTGTTCGCGCAGGGCTTGCAGGGCTGCGTGCCACGTCCCCAAGAGGGTCACCGAATAGCCGGCGGCGCTGAGGCGGGATGCGAAGAGCGTTCCCAACGCGCCGGTGCCCACAATGAGCAAGGTGCGGGAAGCGGCTGGGCGGTTCATCGGTCGTCGCGGGGCTGGGGCATCAGCCTTGGTCTTTGGCGAGCATGGCTTCCAGGGCGGCCCATTCTTCTTCTTTCATCGTTACGGTGTGTTCGGGCCCGGGGAAGCGGCGGCCGCGCACATCGTCGTTGTAGGCCGCCAATGCCTCGGCAATGACCGCATGGAGGTTGGCGTATTGTTTGACAAAGCGCGGTGTGAAGCGGTCAAACAGGCCGAGCACATCGTGAAACACCAGCACTTGGCCGTCGCATCCTGCGCCGGCGCCGATGCCAATGGTGGGCACTTCGACTTGCTGGGTGATGAGGGCGGCCAGCCGTTCGGGCACAGATTCCAACACGATGGAAAACACGCCGGCCTCTTGCAGGGCGAGGGCGTCTTCTATCAGCCGTTTGGCCGCGGCTGCGGTTTTGCCCTGGGCTCGGAAGCCGCCCAATTGGTTGACGCTTTGGGGGGTGAGCCCGAGGTGCCCCATCACCGGAATGCCGGCCCGCACAATGGCGCGGATGGTTTCCAGCCGCTCGCGACCGCCTTCCAGTTTCACCGCGTCCATGCCGGCTTCCTGCAAAAAGCGGCCCGCGTTGCGCACTGCTTCTTCTACCGAGACTTGGTAAGACATGAAGGGCATGTCGCCCACCAGCAAAGCATATTTGGCGCCACGCGCGACCGCTTTGCAGTGGTGAAGCATGTCTTCCATTGTGACGGGTAAGGTGGTGTCGTAGCCCAGCACCACCATGCCCAAGGAATCGCCCACCAGGATGACATCGGTGCCCGCGCGGTCCACCGCCAGGGCAGAGGGGTAGTCGTAGGCGGTGAGCATGGTGATGGGTTCCCCGCGGCGTTTTTTAGCTCGCAGGGTGCGTACGGTGACTTTTTTGCGTTGAGGGGGTGTGTCAGACGGGGTGGGGGGAGAAGTGGACATTTTGGTTCCCTCCTTTCGGGTAGGGGCCAGCAGAAACGATGGCCGAGATGCGATGCCGTACCGGCCTGATGGTCCGGTCGGCAAGGGTATTATCGCCGATTTTGCAGGCGGTGTCAACGGCTCTGGGAGGTTGGGATGCGGGGCGTGGTGGTGGCTTTCGAAGGGGCGGAGGCTCATTGCGGCTTGGCGGGTTGTGGGCGCACGATGGCGTCGGTCATGCGGGCGACGCGGGCCATGAAGCCGACATCGTGCACGCGGACGATGTCGGCGCCGCGCACGATGCCCACGGCGACGGCCGCGGCGGTGCCTTCCAGGCGTTGGTCGGGGGGCAGGTTGAGGGTGTAGCCAATGAAGGATTTGCGCGAAACCCCTAACAACACCGGGTAGCCCAGGGCCCGAATTTCGTTGAGCCGGTTGACCAGGGTGAGGTTTTGCGCGACGGTTTTGCCAAAGCCAATGCCAGGGTCGAGGATGATGTGCTCGTCGGGGATGCCCGCGGCGTGGGCCAAGGCGACGCTTTCCAATAATTCGGCGCGCACGTCGGCCAAGAGGTCGTTGTAAGCGACGCCCACGTAGCGGCCTCCCAGGCGGTCGCGGGTTTCTGCGTGTTGGGGGGTGCTGCGGTTGTGCATGAGCACCACGGGGACGCGATGGCGGGCGACCACTTCGGCCATGCGGGGGTCGGCGCGTAGCCCCCAAACGTCGTTGACCATGCCAGCCCCCGCGCGGAGGGCGGCCTCGGCGACTGCGGCTTTGGAGGTGTCGATGGAAAGCAGGGTGTTGGGCAGCGCCGCGGCCAGCGCACGAATCACTGGCACCACGCGGGCCATTTCTTCGGCCGCGTCAATGGGCCGCGCGCCGGGGCGGGTGCTTTCGCCGCCGATGTCGAGGATGTCGGCGCCTTCGGCGACAAAGCGCTGGGCGCGGGCGAGCGCGCTTTCGACGACGTCGTGTTGGGTGAGCAGGCCATCGCCCGAAAAACTGTCGGGCGTTATGTTGAGGATGCCCATGATGTAGGTGCGGCTGCCCCAGGCGAAGTTCATGCTGTCCTCCGAGTTGGGGATGCGGGCGCGGGTGGCGTGGTTGCCGTTGGGGAAGGGGGCCCAAGGCCGCCCTGCAAGCTGTGGCCTTGGGCGAGGCCCAGACGCCCATGGGCTGGGCTGCGGGCGGCTTCCCGCGGCCGATGCTGCCAGATGCCCCAAGCGGCATGAAAAAGGCGCGGTTTTAGGCTTCAATCTTACCACTTCGGCGCACTTTAATGTACAATGGTGCCATGCGACGCAGTTGGATGGTTTTGCTCCTCGGTGGGTTGCTGCTCGTTGCTTGCACCCGCCAGTGGGAGAGCGAAAACGGCGTTTGGCAGCCGCCCCCGGTGCAAGGGTATCACGCGGGGCCAACGGCGACACCTACGCCGCGGGTCTTTGTAGCCCCTACCCGCGCCCCCAACGCGCCGCTGGCAACGCCCACGCCGAACGCCCCTCATCCCATCCCAACGTTGCGGGCGCAAGCGCAGCAATATGTGGTCCAGCGAGGCGATACTTTGGGAAGTTTGGCGCTGCGCTTCAATGTCAGCGTGGATGCCTTGGTGCAGGCCAACCATTTGGCCAACCCCAATGTGTTGGAAGTCGGGCAGACGTTGGTCATTCCGGCGCCCAAGCCGGCGGCGAGTGCACCGATGTTTAAGATTGTGCCCGATTCCGAGTTGGTTGCCAGCCCCAGCAATGCGCTGTTTGACGTCGCGGGTTTCGTGGCGGCTCAGGGCGGGTTCCTGAGCACTTACACTGAAGAGGTGGACGGCCGCACCATGACGGGCGCCCAAATGGTGGCGCGGGTGGCGCGCGATTATTCGGTCAACCCCCGCTTGCTGTTGGCGTTGTTGGAGTATCAGAGCGGCTGGGTGACGCATCAAAAAGTGCCTGCCGAAACGGAGCAGTATCCGTTTCGGTGGTTAGATTTTCGGCGGAAGGGGCTGTGGCGGCAGTTGCATTGGGCGGCCAATGAGCTCAACCGCGGTTTTTATCTTTGGCAGGCCAACGGTGTGGCGGCCTTCACTTTGGCCGATGGCGTGTTGGTGCAGGCCAACCCCCAAGTCAATGCGGGAACGGCCGCGGTGCAGCATGTGTTTGCCCTTTTGGATGGCCTGCACGATTGGCAACAGGCGGTGGGGCCCCAAGGGCTGGCCGCGACGTATCAGGCGCTGTTTGGCTACCCCTTTGATTATGCTTTGGAGCCTTTGCTCCCGCCCGATTTGCAGCAACCCCCAATGCAGTTGCCGTTTGAGCCTGGTGTGAAGTGGTATTTCACGGGCGGCCCGCACGGCGCTTGGGATGATGGCGCTGCTTGGGGCGCATTGGATTTTGCGCCCGGCGATGTGCCCTTGGGCGCGGGCTGCGCGCGGAGCAACGATTGGGTCGTGGCCGTGGCCGATGGTGTCATCGTGCGTTCGGAAGACGGCGCCGTGGTGCAAGATTTGGACGGCGATGGTTACGAGCAAACCGGCTGGAACGTCCTCTACATGCACGTAGCCAGCCGCGACCGCGTCCAGGCGGGCACTTATTTGCACGCAGGCGAGCGCATTGGGCATCCCTCGTGTGAAGGCGGGTTTTCCACCGCAACGCACTTGCACCTGGCGCGCAAATACAACGGCGTGTGGATTGCCGCCGATGGCCCCATTCCCTTTGTGTTGGATGGCTGGGTGTCTGAAGGCACGGGCAAAGCCTATGATGGCTATCTGCGCCGAGGCAATCAGGTCAAAGAGGCTTGTGAATGTCAGGAGCCGAAAAACACCCTGGTGCGATAAAAATTCCGTAAAACGAAAGGCTGAAAAATCCTTTTCGTGACAACCGTCACCTGCGAAAAAATCCATTTTCTGGTATGGATTAAGCCACCTTAGCGAAGGTAGGAGAGGAGGTGTGTAATGCAAAAAGTGCCCAGCGAGACCCTTCCCATCAATCGCAAAGAGCGCTTGATTATTCCTTATTTGGAACTCCCGTTGCGGGATCCTGAAGAGCGCATTTGCGATTTTGACGACATTCACATCCCGTTGACCCCGGAAGAAGCCCAACGGGAAGCGTCTCGCTGTATTCACTGCCCCGACCCTGCGCCTTGTATGCAGGCTTGCCCGGTCAACAACGACATCCCCTCGGCCATGTGGCTGATTGAGCAGGGGCGTTTCTTAGAGGCCGCGGCCCTGTATCGGGAAACCAGCTCCATGCCCGAGATTTGCAGCCGGGTTTGCCCCCACGAAGTGCTTTGTCAGGGTGGTTGTGTGCGCTCGGCTTACGACGGCCCGGTGCAGACGGGGATGTTAGAGCGGTTTGTGACCGACTACGAGCGGCGGGTCAAAGGCGGGTTGGTGGAAGTGCCGGTGGGCGAACCCACGGGCCACAAGGTGGCCGTGGTGGGGGCTGGCCCTGCTGGCTTGTCCTGCGCGGAGCAATTACGTCAGCGCGGGCATGATGTGACCATCTTCGACGCCAAGCCGGCGCCTGGGGGTCTGTTGGTGTATGGGATCCCCAATTTCAAGTTACCCAAAGATGTTGTTTTCGCCCGCGTTGATGATTTGAAGCACGCGGGCGTTAAATTTGTGTTCAACACCAAAATTGGCGTTGACAAGACCATTGACGATTTGTTTGCCGAAGGTTTCGACGCGGTGTTTATCGGCGTTGGGGCCAATGTGGATGCCCCCATGAAAGTGGAAGGCAACGATTTGAACGGGGTCTATCCGGCGACCGAGTTTTTGGTGCGCGCCAACGTGCCCCCTGAGATTTGGCCGCAAGAATATCAAGGCAAAGGCAAATTAGAGGTGGAGGGCAAAAAAGTCATCGTGGTGGGCGGCGGTGACACCGCGGCCGACTGCTTGCGCACCTCGGTGCGTTTGAAAGCCGCAGAGGTGACCTGCGTTTATCGCCGCTCCGAAGCAGAGATGCCCGGCGGCGAGAAAGATCGCACATGGGCCAAAGAAGAGGGCGCACGCTACATGTTCCTGACACAGCCTGTGAAGTTCATCGGTGATGAAGAAGGCAACCTGAAAGCCGTGGAATGCGTCAAGATGAAATTAGGGGAACCAGACGAAAGCGGACGGCGGCGCCCCATCCCCATCGAAGGCTCAAATTTTGTCATGGAAGCCGACATCGTGGTCTTGGCCATTGGTTATTGGCCTGACGAAACCATCGGGAAGACCACCCCCGGCTTGAAGACCTACAACTGGGGCTTGATTGTCACCGACCCCGAGACCGGTGAGACCACACGCCCCGGTGTTTACGCTGGTGGTGACGCGGCCACAGGCCCTGACCTGGTCGTGACAGCCGTCGCGGCGGGTCGGCGTGCTGCGGCTGCGATTCACGAATATCTGCTTCGTTTGGATAAGGAAAAGGGCGCATCCGAACAGCCCGCTCCTTAATTCCTCTCCTCCTTCGCTGGAGCAAGCGGTTTGTGCGCGGCACAAGCCGCTTGCTCGCGTTAAGGCGCGGGGTAGATTTGTTGGAGCAGGTCGTGCCCAGGCCCCTGTTGAAGGCAGCCCACCATTGCCTGGGCTGAGGGCGGCGCGTGGGGCGTCAAAAGGGCTAAAAGGGGCGCGGACCAGGCCGGCACCGCGAGATCCAGGGCGCGCACCTGTTGGGCTTCGGGGGCGGTGACGAGCCAACCCGCGGGCACAAACCCCAAAGCGGCCTGGTCGCTGCCTACCGATTGGAGCATCGCGCGGGGGTCGGGGGCCAGCGAGGCGTCGCCTCGCCGAGGAGCAAAGCCCAACCAGGCCTGAAGCCGTTGCCCTGCGCTGGAATCTGGCAGCGGTAACCACAAGGCAATAGGCGCCGAGAGCGGGCTTTGCAGGGCTTCCCATGACGTCACTTGCCCCATCACCGCCCGGCGGAGGGCTTCTTCGGTGGGGTGGGCAGGGTTTTCGGCCGAGACCACGGCCACCAGGTGTTCGCTGGCCAGCGCATAGGCAGTGGCCGTGGTGTGGGGCGGCACCTCGCCCCACCAAAGCCGCAGGTTGGCCGTGGAAGGGCGGTCGGCGCTTTGGGGGGTGGTAAGTATGGCCAGGGGCACGCCAAGGGTGTCGGCACAAGACCGCAAGGCCAGCACCGCGGGTTCCAAATCGGGGGAAACCGCAGCCACAACGGGAGCCACTGTGGGCGTTGGGCTTGGCGTGGGTGGAGCCGGCGTGGACGGAGCGCACGCCGCTAAAAGCCATGCCCCCACCAAAAACAGCCAAAATCGTCGTCGCATAAGGGGAATATACCACATCCCAGAAGGTGTTACAATAAACCCTTCTGAGAGTGTAGCACGCGTTTGGGGAGGGGGCCAGCAAGCCCCATACCTCGCGGCCCCCTTGGCCGCCGGATGGGGCGCGGCGCGTGGCCCCGGCCTGACGCGCGCGGGATTTTTGGAAGGAGCGGAAGATGACCAAGGCCGCATTTCGTTTGGTGCAACCTTCACCGGAAGTCGAGATTTATCTTCCCGACCGACGGGTCATTGCCGGGCCGCGGGGCGCGGCTGTGGGCGATTTCCTCAAACTGATTGCCGCCGAACTCCCCGCCCCGTTGATGGGCGCCATCGTCAACGGTGAATTGCGAGAATTGACCTACCCCGTGCAACTGGAAGCCGAAGTCCGGCCAGTTACGCTGAAAGATTCCGACGGCGTGCGAATTTATCGCCGTTCTTTGGTTTTCTTGCTTGAGGTGGCGTTTTCGGACCTTTTCCCTGATGCGCGCCTGGCTGTGGACCACTCGGTGGTTTCGGGGGGCTATTTTTGCCACGTGGGCAAACATCCGCCTTTGACCGAAGAGGAACTGCAACGCCTGGAAGCCCACATGCGCGAATTGGTGGAAGCCGATTTGCCCATTGTGCGCAGCGAAATGCCCTTGGATGAGGCAATGGCTTACTTCCGAGCCCACGGCCACGTGGATAAAGTGCGCCTGTTGCGGCACCGCACGAAAGATTACCTCACCGTCTATCGGCTGGGGGAATATTTGGATTATCACCACGGCTATATGGTGCCTTCGACCGGCTATTTGCGTTGGTTTGCCCTCACCCCAGCCGGGCATGGCTTTATTTTGCGCTTCCCTCAGCGCGAAAACCCCACCCAATTGCCCCCAATGACCAAGCCTTCCAAACTGCTGGCGACCTTCCAGCAATATGGCGATTGGCTGCGCCGTTTGGGCATCAACAACGTCGGCGCGCTCAACGATGCTGTTGAAGCGGGGCGGATTCGAGAGGTTGTGTTGGTCTCAGAGGCCCTCCACGAGCAGCGCATTGCAGAAATTGCCGCCCAAATCGCAGCCGAGCGGGAGCGCATCCAGGTGGTGTTGATTGCCGGGCCTTCTTCTTCGGGCAAGACCACTTTTTCGAAGCGCTTGGCCGTCCAACTGCTGACGCAGGGCATCTCGCCCTTCCCGCTGGAATTGGACAATTATTTTGTGGACCGCGAGCGCACCCCGCGCGATGCCGACGGTAACTACGACTTTGAGCACATTGACGCCCTGGACCGGGAGCGCTTGGCATCTGACGTCGCGCGCTTGCTCAAGGGCGAAGAAGTGCAGTTGCCCCATTACAATTTCAAAGAGGGGCGTAGCGAGGCCGGAGAAGTGGTCCAGTTGGAGCCGGGGCAGCTGATTATCATGGAAGGCATCCACGGGTTGGATCCGCGGCTTTTGCCGGGCTTCCCGCGTGAGCGCACCTTCCGCATCTACGCTTCTGCGCTCACGCAACTCAACCTGGATTGCCACAATCGGGTTTCGACAACCGACACCCGCCTCATTCGGCGCATTGTGCGCGATGCGCGCGACCGGGGTTATTCTGCCCAAGACACCATTAGCCGCTGGGAAGCCGTGCGTCGGGGCGAAAAGCGGTGGATTTTCCCCTTCCAGGAAGAGGCCGACGTGATGTTTAACTCGGCCTTGGTGTACGAACTTGCAGTGCTCAAGCCCTTTGCCGTGCCATTGTTGCTGCAAGTGCCGCATCACACGCCCGAACACATCGAAGCCAAGCGGCTGTTGGCGCTGCTGGAGTGGTTTGTGCCGGTGGATGCTGCCTTGGTGCCCGATGATTCGCTGTTGCGGGAATTTGTCGGCGGCTCCATTTTGCGCGATTTCCTGCTTTGGCAAAATGGCATGCATTGACGGCAGCGCCAGCGACATCGCCCCGGTTGCTCCCGCGCGGGGGGCGGCTTGGGAAGGCCGCGTGGTATCATTGGGCGTGTTCAACGCCCCGTGGCCGAGGATTTCATTCCAATGTGGGAGGCTCCCATGAAACAAATCGCCGTGGTGGGTGTGGGCTATGTAGGCCTGGTCACCGCTGCCTGTTTTGCCGATTTGGGCAACAAAGTCATTGCGTTAGACATTGACGAAGGCAAAATTGCCCGCCTCAAACGGGGGGAAATGCCGATTTACGAACCTGGTTTGGAAGAACTGGTGCGCCGCAACGTGCACGCTGGGCGTTTGGCCTTCACCACGTCTTATCGGGAAGCCCTCACCGGCTCGGAATTTGCCTTCATTGCTGTGGGCACGCCCGAGGGGGTTGATGGCGAAGCCGATTTGCGCTACGTGGAAGCCGCGGCCAAATCCATTGCCGAAACCATGCAAGACCCCCTCATTGTCATCAACAAATCTACGGTGCCGGTAGGCACGGGCGACTGGGTTGCGCAAATCATCCGCGAACACCAGCCCCAGCCGGTGCCGTTTTCGGTGGTGTCGTGCCCTGAGTTTCTGCGCGAGGGGTCGGCCATTGCCGATTTCATGAACCCGCATCGTGTGGTGTTGGGCTCCACCGACAAGGAAGCCGCGGAAAAGGTTGCGCAATTGCACCTGCCCTTGCGCGCGCCTATCATCGTGACCGACCTGCGCACCGCGGAGATGATCAAATATGCCTCGAATGCTTTTTTGGCCACGAAGATTTCGTTCATCAACGAAATCGCCAACATCTGCGAGGCCCTGGGCGCGGACGTGGAAGAGGTCGCGGTGGGCATGGGCTATGACCCCCGCATTGGGCCGTTGTTCCTCAAAGCCGGTTTGGGCTATGGGGGTTCCTGTTTCCCCAAGGATGTCAAAGCCTTGGCGCACATGGCCGAAGAAAAGGGGCGCCACCCGCAGCTGCTGCACGCGGTGATGGAAATCAACGCCGATCGGCGGCGAATGGCGGTGGAGCGGGTGCGAGAAATGTTGGGCGGCGAATTGCAGGGCAAAAACGTGGGGCTTTTGGGCTTGGCCTTCAAGCCCAACACCGATGACATGCGCGAATCGCCGGCAATTGACATCGCCCGAGGCCTGTTGGAAGCCGGCGCGACGGTGCGGGCTTATGACCCCATTGCCATGGAAAACGCCAGCCGCCTGCTTCCTGAGGTGACCATGTGTGCCGACCCTTACGCGTTGGCCGAGGGCAGCGATGCCCTCATTGTGGTCACCGACTGGAACGAATTCAAGCAATTAGACTTGGAACGCCTGCGCGACCTGATGCGCCAGCCGGTGCTTTTTGATGGGCGCAACATTTATGACCCCGAAGTGATGTGCAAGCTTGGCTTCACCTATCGTGGGGTGGGGCGGGGCTACACCGGCGAATGTGGCGCCGAAGGTGAAGCGCACACCCCCGCAGAAAACGCTCAGGCTTGAGGCACGGATGGCTCCTAACCCTGTGGACACCCCTCCGGTTTGCGATTACGAAGGCTCAGATTACCAGCAACGCTTTTGGGAGCGCGGCGGCCGGGCCTACGAAGACGGCGCGGAAGCCGTGGCCTTGCGACATTTGCTCCCCCAGGAAGGGGGCGATGTGTTGTTGGAAATCGGCGCTGGCGCGGGACGCAACACCCCGCGCTATCGCGGCTATCGCAAAGTGGTGCTTTTGGATTATTCCCGCACCCAACTTCAGCAGGCCCAAGCGCGCTTGGGGCGGGGCGAGCGTTATGTTTACGTCGCGGCCAACGCCTACACCATGCCTTTTGTGGATGGCCTCTTCGATGCCGCGACCATGATTCGCACCCTGCACCATATGGCCGAGCCTTTGCGGGTGTTGCAAGAGACCCGGCGGGTGTTGCAACCGCAAGGCATCTTCATTTTGGAATTTGCCAACAAACGCAATCTCAAGGCAATCTTGCGATGGCTGACCCGCCGCCAGCAGTGGAACCCTTTTACCCTTGAGCCTGTAGAATTTGCTCCCCTCAACTTTGACTTTCACCCTCAACAGGTGCTGGCGTGGTTGCGTGAGGCTGGCTTCGTGGTGGAAGACATCCGCACGGTTTCCCACTTTCGGCTTGGCTTGCTCAAGCGCATCGTGCCCACCCGCGTGTTGGTCGCGCTGGATGCGTTGGCGCAGCCCACAGGCCGTTGGTGGCAGCTGACCCCCAGCGTTTTCGTGCGGGCGCGAGCCCAGGGGGCGTCTGCGGCCGCGGCGCCGACGGCTTTTTTCCGTTGCCCGCGGTGCGGCCATGCACCTTTGGAAGAAGCCGAGGCCCAATTGACCTGCCCGGCCTGTGGCGCACGCTGGGCCGTGCGCGACGGTATTTACGACTTCAAAGAGCCCTTGCCATGAACCAACGAGGTGGCATGCGCCCCGCTGCGGCTCGGCCAGCCCATCAGCCGCAGCCTCGGAGCCAACGCGGCCGCTTCCCAGCGCCATGACGGGCCGCCCCGCTGCTCCCCTCAGGCTTTCTTGGCGCTGAAAACGCTCGTTTTTTCCAAATTTCTCCGCGGGAATATGCTACAATAGAATGTTCTGAGATTGGCCTTGTCCGTCTATTCCAATTTTTATCCCCATTTTGAGAGGTTGCCCTATGAAGAAGACCCATCTCTTATTAGGCACACTTTTGGTGCTCGCGTTGGCATTCGGATGGTTTGGGCTATCCGGTGCCGCGCACGCGCAGCCTGCCCACGAGGCGGGCAACGTCTCGTTGGTGATCATGCACACCAACGATGTCCATGCCCATATTGAGCAGTTCAACAAATATGGTGGCTTTTGCAGCGAAGACGCTGCGGCTGAAGGCAAATGCTTCGGTGGTGTGGCCCGTCGTGTCACCATGATCAACGAAATTCGCGCCAAACACCCCGATGCTTTGCTGCTGGATGCCGGCGATGAATTCCAGGGCACGCTTTTCTTTACCGAATACAAAGGGAAAGCCACCCAGGAATTCATGAACGCGATGGGGTACGACGCGATGGTGGTCGGCAACCACGAGTTTGACGACGGCCCCGCCACCCTGGCTGAATTCATCAAGGGCGCCAAGTTCCCCGTGTTGGGCGCCAACGTGGATGCCAGCAACGACCCCGACCTGAAAGACCTCATCAAACCCTACACCATCTTGACCGTCAACGGTGAGCAGGTGGGCATCATCGGCGTGGTGACCGAGATGACCTCGATCCTCTCCAACGCTGGCCCGAACGTCAAATTCACGGACCCGGTCGAAGCCGCGCAGAAATACGCCAAAGAACTGCAAGACCAGGGCGTGCAGGTGATTATCCTGCTCTCGCACTTGGGCTACAACCGCGACCAAGAATTGGCCAAACAGGTCTCGGGCATTGACTTGATTGTGGGTGGTCACTCCCACACCTTCTTGGCCAATGACGATGACCACGCGGCCGGGCCCTACCCCACGGTGGTGCAATCGCCCAGCGGCGACCCGGTGTTGATTGTCACCGATGGCGCGTACGCCAAATACCTGGGCTACCTGGAAGTGACCTTTGAGAACGGCGTGGCCAAATCTTGGAACGGCAACCCGATTTTGCTCGACGCCTCGGTCAAGCAAGACCCGAAGACCTTGGCTCGGGTCGAAGAACTGGCCAAGCCGCTGAACGAACTGCGGCAAGAGGTCATCGGTGAAGCCGCGGTGGATTTGGATGGCGAGCGCTCTTCGTGCCGCTTCAAAGAATGCACCATGGGCGACGTCATCACCGACGCGCTGATTTGGGCTTTGAAAGACCAAGGCGTGCAAATTGCCTTGCAAAACGGCGGCGGCATCCGCGCCAGCATCCCCGCTGGGCCGATTACAGTGGGGCAGGTGCTGGAAGTGTTGCCCTTTGGGAACACCGTGGCCACGTTCAAGATCAAAGGCTCTGACCTGCTCGAAGCACTGGAAAACGGCGTGAGC
Source organism: uncultured Anaerolineaceae bacterium (assembly GCA_964386185.1). Classification (GTDB taxonomy): domain Bacteria; phylum Chloroflexota; class Anaerolineae; order Anaerolineales; family DRMV01; genus DRMV01. The sequence continues at coordinate 2,929 of CAYLRJ010000015.1, read as the reverse complement.
AAGGCCGACAACCCCGAAAACGAGGGCACTGGCCGCTTCTTGCAGGTGGCTGGCCTGCGCTACAGCTGGGATCCGACCCAACCCGTGGGGCATCGCATCGTGAGCGTGGAAGTGCGCAACGCCGATGGCTCTTACAGCCCCTTGGACCCGGACGCGATTTACACCGTAGCCGCCAACAACTACATCCGCAACGGCGGCGATGGCTATAGCGTCTTCAAAGAAAAGGCCATTGACCCCTACGACTACGGCCCCTTGCTGGCTGACGTGGTGATGAACTACATCAAAGCCAACTCGCCCATCAGCGCGCAAATCGAAGGCCGCATTACCCAGGCGCAGGCGCCGACGGCCACCCCCGAACCGACGGCCACGCCTGAGCCCACTGCCACGCCCAAGCCCACCGCAACCACCGCGCCTACCCAGGCGCCTCAACCCACGCCCGTGCCCACCCAGGCCCCGGCCTCCAGCGGTGGCACCCCCGCCTGGGTGTGGATCATCATCGCCGTGATCATCGTTGGCGGTGGTTGGTGGATCTTCAACCGCAACAAGTAAACCACGGTTTGCATGATACCCCTCACAACCCCCTCCCGGCTCCGGCGAGGGGGTTGTTGCTTTGTTGGGCGTCTGCCGCGAGGCCCATTTGCGGGAAGCGATACTCGGTGCTAAAATGACCCTACCCGATTGAGGGCAGAGGTTTATGCGCATTCTCTATTTCTCGCTTGATTACACCCCCCACGACCACCGCTTTTTGACCGCCTTGGCCAAGAGCGGGCACGAAATCCATTACCTGCGCCTTCAACGCGGCCCTCGGCAAACCGAAGACCGCCCCTTGCCCGCTTCGGTCCACCAGGTGATTTGGGCGGGCGGGCGGGCGCCTTTCCGATGGCGGCAGGTGCCGCGCCTTTTGGCCGATTTTCGGCGGGTCTTGCGCACCTTGAAGCCCGACCTTGTCCACGCGGGCCCCATCCAAACAGTGGCCCTGTTCCCTGCCCTGGTGGGCTTCCACCCTTTGGTGAGCATGTCGTGGGGCTATGATTTGCAACGCGACGCGGAGCGCAACGCCTTTTATCGGGGCCTGACGCGCTGGGTGCTGCGGCGAAGCGACGCCCTGGTGGCCGATTGCCAAGCCGTCGCCCGCAAAGCCCAGGCCCTGGGCTTCCCTGCCCAGCGTATCACCGTCTTCCCTTGGGGGGTTGATTTGCAACATTTTTCCCCTGGGCCTGATGATGGGTTGCGGGCTCGCCTGGGCTGGGAAGACGCCTTCGTGGTGCTCCACAACCGCTCGTGGGAGCCCATCTATGGCGTGGACGTGATGGCCCGCGCGTTCGTGCGCGCTGCCCGTCAGGAGCCACGCTTGCGGCTCATGCTGCTGGGCGGCGGCTCGTTGGCCCCACTGCTTCACCAGGTTTTCCAAGAGGCCCATCTCTTGGAGCGGGTGCACTTCTTCGGGCAGGTTTCACAACGTCACTTGCCGCGCTATTATCGCGCCGCAGACCTTTACCTCAGCGCCTCGCACAGCGATGGGTCGTCGGTGTCGTTGATGGAAGCCTTGGCCAGCGGCTTGCCGGTGTTGGTTTCCGACATCCCTTCCAACCGCGAATGGGTGACCCCTGACCAGCAGGGCTGGCTCTTCCCCGACGGCGACGTGGACGCTTTGGCCGCGGCTTTAATCAAAGCCGCCCAAACGCCCCCCGCAACCCGGCAGCGCATGGCGCAGGCAGCCCGAGCCCGGGCCGAAGCCAAAGCCGATTGGGCGCAAAACTTTCGCTCTTTGTTGCATCTTTATGCCCAAGTTGCCCCATGAATGCACGCTTCATCGCACTGCCCCCAATGACCGCAACGGATTGAGGATCCGCCAATGAAAACCCTTGCAATTATCCAGGCCCGAATGGCCTCTTCCCGCTTGCCGGGCAAAGTGCTCAAACCGATTGCCGGACGCCCTATGCTGGCTTGGGTTGTCACACGCGCCCAACAAGCCCAAGAAGTGGATGCGGTTGTGGTGGCGACAACGCACCACCCCTCGGATGACCCCGTGGCAGCATGGTGCGCCCAGCGCCGCGTGCCTTGCTATCGCGGCCATCCGTTGGACGTCTTGGACCGTTACTATCAGGCTGCTCAGGCCTACCAGGCCGATGTCGTGGTCCGCCTGACCGCGGATTGCCCCTTCCTGGACCCTTCCTTGGTGGATGAGGTGCTGCAGCGCTTTCGCTCCCGAGGGGTAGATTTTGCCGCCAATCGGCTGCCCGAGCCCTGGGGACGGACATTCCCCATCGGTTTAGACGTTGAGGTCATGCACCAGGCGGCGTTGGCTCGGGCCTGGCGTGAGGCCACCGAGCCCCACCAGCGGGAGCACGTCACGCCCTATTTCTACGACGACGCCCCCATTCAAGCGCTGCGCTTTCACCCCCAAGCCCCGCGCTGGCGCGAAACCACCACCCCGCGCGGCTTCCACATCGCCCTCTACCACGCCCCCCAAAATTGGGGCCGCTTCCGTTGGACTGTGGACACGCCCGAAGATTTGGCCCTGGCCCAGGCCATTGCCGAAGCCTTGGACCCAGCCGAGATGGCCTGGGAGCGCCTCTTGGCGTTTTTGCAGAAGCATCCTGACCTGGCTCGCTTGAACGCGCATATCCGTCACAAAACCCATCGCGACGTGGACCACCGCCTGGAAACCTAACGGATGGTGTCTTATGAAGCCCCTCATCGTGCTCGATTTTGGCTCGCAATATGCCCAACTCATCGCCCGGCGGGTGCGTGAGCAGGGCGTGTATAGCGAACTTTTCCCCCACGATGCGCCAGCAGAAGATGTGCTGGCTTTGGACCCTGTGGGGTTCATCCTTTCGGGCGGGCCGGCCTCGGTGTATGCCCCCGCCGCGCCGCAGGTTCCGCCCTACGTGCTGGAAAGCGGCCTGCCCGTGCTCGGCATCTGCTA
>CAYLRJ010000014.1:0-5426 GCA_964386185.1 uncultured Anaerolineaceae bacterium | reverse complement strand
AGATAAAGGCATCCGCCGTCTTGGCAGCCGCCAACTTCATCAAATTCGCGATCTCATTGAAGGCAAACGTCAAGAGTGGTTTGAACGGCCTGAGGATTCGGTGCAGGACGAGGCATTCCGCCAATTCTGCAGAAGTGTCCTCCAAAATGCGGAATGGCAAACTACCCTCACCCCGAAGAAACTCAATCGCCTCGCTCATTGGGCGGTATCCGGCCTTCTGGCTGACGCCATAGAGATCTTTTACCACATCATGAAACAACGGCCCGTAGGCGAGGACGAACAGACCCCAGGAGCCTCGTCATGATACACAACCCGAAAGGTTGGCAACGCTGGAAAGTACAATGGCAGCGCAAGACGCGGCCCAACCCCGAGGCCCATTTCCGCATTCTTGGGACTTCGCCGGAGATGGCCCGGGTGGCAGGGGCGTGTCCTTCAAGAAACCTTCTTAGGGGATTGGAGGTAGACTTCCAACTGGCCAAAAGGGGTGAAGCGCAAGGGCTGAATTTTCTTCCCCAACTGGCGGAAGCGTCGGGAGAGTTCCAGATCCCTTTTCAGCGAGCAGGTGGCTTGGGAAGGGATGAATTAGGGAGGGAATTCGGAAAAACTTGTTGGACGGCAATTTTTCATAAAATCCAGGAGGTGCACGATGACCGGTAATCCTCAAACTTATCGTTTTTTCCTTTTGACCATGGACCCCGTGCACATCGGCACGGGCGGGGCACATTTGGGCCGGGTGGATAACCCCATCGTGCGGGAACCCGGTACCCGCGTGCCCAAGATTCCGGGGTCCAGTTTGCACGGCATGATCCGGGCCTATGCCGAGTACCGCTACGGCAAGCCCCACTGTGCAGGCCAAGGGCAACAGGAGAAACACAAACACTGCGGCCAGCCCACCTGCCCCATCTGCTACACCTTTGGCTTCGCACGGGACCAAAGCGGTGGTCACGCCGGTGTGGTGGCCATCGGCGACGCGCGCATCCTGCTCTTTCCCGTCTATTCCATGGCCGGCCCCGTTTGGATCACCAGCCCCAGCGTGTTGAAAGACGCGGGGTTGGAAGAGCAGCATACGGTCGCCCCCAACAAAGCCCGCTGGGGCGGCAACGGCAGTGAGTTACCCACGGATCATCCTCTCAACCTGGGCTGGCTCATGGTGGAGCGGGACACTCACAATGGGAACGGCAACTTTGTTTTGTCTGGGGAAAAGGCAGACGCCCTTCCTGAACAGATCCGCAAACGCGTCGTCTTGGTCTCGGACAAACTCTTCTCCCAAATTGTGAACAGCAACCTGGAAGTGCGCACGTCGGTGAGCATCGATCCGGACACCGGCGCGGCCAAGGAAGGTGCCCTCTTCACCTACGAAGCCATCCCCCGCGCCACGGTGCTGTGGATGGATGTGGTGGTGAATGATTATCGGGAGGAATTCCCTTCCAAGGAAAGGGTGATACAGGCCTGGGAAGAGGTGAAAACGAAATGGGGCGCAGAAGAACTTCCGGAAGATTTTCCCGAGGGAAAGAAACAAATCATCGAGGACCTTCTTCCGACTTTCCGAGATTTAAGGTTTCGCATTCGTGAAGCGGTACCAGACGGTGAGAAGAAAAGAGAAAATTTTTGGAAGAACTTCCGATCTGCGTTTGAGGCATTGAGAAAGGATGCGAATCTGTATCAGGAATCTGACGTGTCCTGGGAGTCTCCGTTGGATCCCATACGATCCGCTTTCGAATGGGCCGAGCACCTGGGCGTGGGCGGCATGGGAACCCGCGGGTTCGGGCGCATTCGGAATCTGCACTGTCAGCAGGTGCCCCCCACCTCTGTGGTCAAATGCAACGGTGAAGAAAGGTGAAGAAACCGCACATGGAGACACGGAGAACACAGAGGACGCAGAAAGATAATCTCCGTGCCCTCTGTGACTCCGTGTGAAATTTTCGGAGGTGACGCATGAGCACGACACGAACCCTGGATTACCTGGCGGCCAAGACCGCTTTCAACCTTGTCGGAAATGCAAAGAAAGAGAACCGGCCACGTGATATTGAAAATCTCATCAACAAATCTTTGGGCGTTCTGCAAGCCCAAGGCGTGTATGCTTTATATCTCTTTTTGTACAGTCAAGCCAAAGAAAGAAATCCAGCGACACTGATGCTGTTTTACCTGTGGAATGAACTAACAGATGGTGAAGTACCCATTCCGACACCCAGCGATATACATACTGTACCATTGCAACACCCCGATTGTATCCTTTGCAACCCCGGTGAATGGCAGAATATCCAAAACAGATCGTACCGATCAGAAGAAGATGCTCAAGATAGACAAATGAAGATCATCTTTTTCCTTGAAAAATGTATTCGACTGGAAGGGCAAGAAAGTCTTTGGGGTACAGATGCAGCGTCGCTTGAGGATCTACACTATGAAGTACACTCGCGCAATAACCGATGGTTCGTTCGACCCAATCGGAACGATTTACACAATCGATTTACTCAATTGCCCTCGACTCGGGAAATTCTACTCGGGCGCATTCGGGACCTCACCGCCCACCTTGATACCCTCCTCCTGGTGCGCGACCTTTACGAGCAGACCCTGATCTATGCCCGCTATCACGCAAAAGCCCTGTCCAATACGGCTCAAAGGGAAAAAACGCCCTAAGGCCTTCCGCGATCTCGCCGTGCCCTTGCGTGAAATTCCTCGAACCCGGAGGAGCGCATGCCCTGGACGCATTACCGTCTCGTCTTTCGCCTTGAAAGCCCGCTGCACATCGGCTGGCGCAAGGTCGGCAACCTAATGCAAACCCGTCGCTACGTGCCTGGCAAGAACCTCTGGGCCGCGCTCACCGAGGGTATTGTGTGGCGCGCGGGCCAGGGCCATGATGCCGAGGCGTACCAACACACAGGCGAGGCCCTCAAACAGTGCTTCCGCTTTGGGTACTTGTGGCCGGCCCGGTCATCACAGGACGAGCACGGCCATTGGGCTCTGCCCACGCAGCCCCATTTCCCCTGGGGGGCGACCGACCTCGCCTACTGGGACTATCTCTACCTTGATGGCATCGCACGAACCGCCCTCGACCCCGGCCATCGCACCTCGGCCGAGGGCACATTGCACGAAGTCGAGTTCATCGCGCCCTACACTCGCGAGGGCGCTCCTGTGCACTTGGTCGGCGACTTGTGGGTTCGGCAGGACCTGCCAGCATGCCTGCAAACCTGCTGCGCCGCGCAACTGTCGGATGGCCTGAAGCAAAGCATCCTGGCCTGGCAAACGGCGCTGCAGCGGCTGAGCATCGGCGGCGAACGGGGCTATGGATGGGGACGCGTCCGCCTTGCGGCATGCGATGTGGTGCCAGAGCCAACATGGGGAACCGAACTTTCGTGGCAGGAAGTGCAGGGGGACGTCTACCTGTACGCGACGGCCTTGGCGAACGGCCCCTTGCACCTGCCCATGCACGCCTTGGCAGTCGATTTCCATCCCGATGAGAAAGCCGTGCCCCATGTCTTGGGCCCCGTTGAGCCTTGGCTGGGTTGGGAACGCACGCGCGCGGGCTATCGACTGTCTAAGGTGCGCATTTTGTATGAGCCCGGGGCCAGATACCGAGCCGACGTCGGGGCCCTTTGGCTCCATCCCTGGGGGATGGTCTATACGAAACCCTAAACTGGGGTCAACTGCAGGCCCAGACGCCGCCCCAGCACGCCCGGCGTTACGCCCACCCCGGCCTGCAGGCGGGGTTCCCACAGGGCCACCTGGATGCCCTTCTGGACGAAGTGACGGGCCAAACTCGCGCTCAGCCATTTGGGCAGTCGGCCATAGAGGATCACCCCTTGGGCCTGCTCCGGCAGCGGTGGCGGGGGCACGTCGCCATACTCCAGGAAGGGGTCCCGTAGCCGGGCCATGGCGAGAAACCAGCGCGGGGCGAGGGGCAGCACATCCCAGCCCAAGGGCATGGGGGCCGCTGGATCAACTGGGGGCGCTTGAACCCAGCCGAAGTGGCCGTCGAACAGCGCCATGGGCCACCGGACATGCAACGCCGCCACCGCCGCGGCCAGCCAAAGGGGACCGCGGCCATACAGGGCCATCGCCTTTGGGGGCAGGTGGTCGGCCAGGCGGGGGAGGTCCTCCGGCGCCCACCAAAGGGGGGATGTCGCCTTGCCCAGAGCGCGAGCCAACTCCCGCTCCGTGACCATTTCAAACCCTTGAGGGGCCGTGCCACGGTGGAAGGCCTCCAAATCTTCTTCCGAAAAAGAAAACAGCCGGGCCATGCGTTCCAGCAAGGCCTCGAAAACAGGTCCGGGTTGGGGCTGTTCGCGTTCCAGCCCGCTGATGCTCCCCTCCAGATAGGGCGCGGTGCTCTCCAGCACCTCCTGGCCACGGCGTTGGCTCTTGAGAACCGCCAGAAGCCTCAGGCGGGCGCGACGGATTTTGGGCATCCAAAAATCCAGGTCGTCGGGCTGGCGATAGAGCAGCACCCCATGCGTACAGGCCTCAAGCACCTCCCATTGTTCCCCTTGAGGTCGGCCGCCGATATCGACCAAAAGGGGCAGGTGGCGGTGGCGAATGATATGGAGCATGCGCCGAATCAACTTCCGGGTATATCGACCTTTGGCCGAGAGCCGCAACAAGCGGGTTGTACTGGCTGCGCCTTCGTAGAACCAATTGCCTTCCCCGTCGGGCGCGGTGCGCAACACGAAATGGGCCGCTCGCGCTCGAAGCAATGCTCGCGAAAGCAGGTATGTCAACACAGATTTACCACTATGGGGCGGGCCCATCACCACAACCGCGGGGAACCGGGGCATTTTCTCAATCCTTTGAGGCCATTTCATGTTATACTGTGAATAGATTGTACCCCACTCCTTGGGAGGGAAAAGGGGCTGATTTGCATCCACCCTTGTGGAGCCGGAAGTGGCCGAGGATGTATTGGTCGCCTCATTTGGGGGGCAACCGCAAATACTCACCTTCACCTTAGACGCGCTTCTGGAACGTCATGTACGTCCGCGAGCCGTGCACGTGGTGTTCCCGGGGGGACAACCGCGCTATCAAGATGCGTACCGCCGACTTGTCGCCCACATACGGGAGTACCAGCCTTATCAGGGGCTTCGAGTCCAGGCCTATGGCTTGAGAGACCAACAAGGCCGCCCCTTGCCCGACGTGGTTGAGCCGCGCCACCTGGATGCGGCTTGGCGCCAAATTCGCGACTTGGTGCGTGGGTTCAAACAAGCCGGGCATCGTTTGCATTTTAGCATCACCGGGGGGCGTCGCGCTTTAGGGCTGTTGTTATACGCCGCGGCCATGACCTATGGGACCCCGCAGGACAGGGTCTGGCACATCTACACGGCCCCCGAATGGCTGCCACGCGTGCGCGATGGGGCACACATGCACGTCCCCCAGGGCGTCGTGCGCCTGTTGGAAATCCCCTTTGTCCCTTGGACGGCGTATATTCCGGGGTTGCG
>CAYLRJ010000013.1:0-5186 GCA_964386185.1 uncultured Anaerolineaceae bacterium | reverse complement strand
ACTTGGTTACTTAGTTACTTAGTTACTTGGTTACTTGGTTGCCTGGTTGCCTGGTTACTTGGTTGCTTGGTCGTTTGGTGCCCCCTTGCAACGCCTTTTGGGCGGTAGGGGTGGCGCGCTGCTCCGCTTTGGGATGCACACGGAGGCACAGAGGGCACGGAGAGGGGATAGGGCAAGGCACGCCTTGCCCCTACGAAAAAATCGGCGAAAATCGGTGCCAATCGGTGGACCCATCTGCGTTCATCTGCGTTCCCCTCACCCGCGCCCTAAAGTCACCCTTGCCCCAAACGCAAATCAGTGAAAATCGGTGTAATCGGTGGATCCATCTGCGTCCATCCCCTCCCATCTGCGTTCATCTGCGTTCCCCTCACCCGCGCCCTAAAGTCACCCTTGCCCCAAACGCAAATCAGTGAAAATCGGTGTAATCGGTGGACCCATCTGCGTCCATCTGCGTTCTTCTCACCACCGCCCCAAAGTCACCCCTGCCCCCAACCCGCAATTCCTCATTCGCAATTTCCCGCGCGCTCGCCATTCGCCACCGTGCACAGTGCGTAAACAGGGCTAAAAATGTGGTTTAATGAACCCCGGAGGTGTTATGCCGACCCTGACGCGTGTTTGGATTTGGCTGATGATAGGCTGGGGTGTCTTGCTCACCGCGTGTGGCCCGATGACGCCGTTCCCCTCGGCGACCCCCACGGCTTCCCCCCCTCGCCAAACCGGCCCCACCCCTACCCCAACCCAGACCGTTCCCCCCACCGCAACCCCTCAAGGCGCACCGCCGTCGGCCGTAGCCCAAGATTTGATGCGCGTTGAAGCCCAAATTCGCGCGCTCCGAGGGGTGCAACCACCGGCCGATGTCAAGCGGATCATGCTTCCCCCGCAAGCCCTGGAAGCCAAAGCCCAAAGCCTCCGCGCGGCTTCGCCCATCCCCAACCCTTGGGCGTGGCAAGCCTTAGACCTGATCCCTCCAAACTATGACCTCAAAACCGCGCTCACCGCTTTGCCCACGCCGCCCTTGGCCCTTTACGTGCCCGCTGAAGGCGTGATTTACTTCACAGCCCCTCAGGGCACCACTGGCCCCTTGCGCCTGGCCTATGCTTATGCGTATGCGCAAGCCCTCCAACCTCGCCTCGACCCCCCTGCCGCGTGCCAGGCTTCCTTGGATTGCGACTTGGCTTTGCAGGCCCTCACCGCGGGGGATGCGCTTTACACTGCTTATTTGTGGTTTTTTGCCCACGCGACCCCGCAAGATCTCGACGACATCGCAGCCTTTTACAACACCACCCCAACGCCGCCGTCCCTCCCCTTGGCCGTCGAAAAACAGCGGCGTTTTGCTTACGATTATGGCTATCCCTTTATCCAATTTCTGTTTCAGCAAAACGGTTGGGCAAGCATTGCTCAAGCCTTTGCGCATCCACCGGTTTCTACCGAGCAAATTTTGGTGCCCGAAGCCTACCCTGCCGACCGTCCAGAGACCTTTTCGCTGCCGCAGGCGCGGCCTTTGGGCCCTCGGTGGGAAGAGGCAGCCCAAGGCGAATTTGGCGCTTGGCTGCTCTATTTGATGCTGACCGCGAGCCAGCATCCCGAGGCACGCCTTTCCGCGAGCGAAGCGTTAGATGTAGTGCGCGGCTGGGGAGGCGGCGCGTGGGCGGTCTTCCGCCAGCCCGACACCCACACCCTGGCCTTGGTGGCAGACCTGCGTTGGGATTCCAACGACGCCACCGTGCAATTTGTGAAGGTCTTTGTAAAATACGCCCGTGGGCGCTTCGGCCCCTTGCTCGATCGCGACCGCGGCTATCGCACCCTCAGTTGGGAAACCGACACCGGCGCGGCCATGCTCTATTACAACACCGGCGCTCATCGCGCTATTTTTGCTTTTGCTCCCACCCGCGCGGAAGCCAAAACGCTGGTGCAATGGCTTGCCTCACCTGGGCCATGACGCCAACGCCCATAGCCTTGGGGAAGCCCTCAACAGCGCCGCGGCGCGACTTTCTCCGCGGCGACACCACCCTCTGCCGCTTTCCAACAACGAGGGCAGAAAGGGAAACACACTATGGCTCCAAACTTCGACCCTCGCCGAGTGCGTGCCATCTGCTTTGATGTGGATGGCACCCTCAGCGACACCGACGACCTGGCCGTCCGGCGGCTAAGCCGGCTGCTGTGGCCAGTGGCTTGGCTACGGGGCAGGGCTGCAGCCCAACATCTTGCCCGTCGGCTGGTCATGGCCGCAGAAACTCCCCTCAACCAACTCTACGAAACCACTGACCGCCTGGGGCTGGACGCATTCCTCTTGAAAATAGCCCACGCGGGGCAGCGCCTGTTGCCCGCGCGCCCGCCCCAATATCTTCTCATCCCCGGTGTGGATGCCATGCTCGCCCAACTGGCCCCGCACTATCGCCTGGCCATTGTCAGCGCTCGCCCCAGGGCTTCTACCTTGGCCTTTTTAGACCACTTTGGCCTGCGTGGCTACTTTGGTGATTGCATTGCCACCGCGGAAACCTGCGAACGCACCAAACCCGACCCCCAACCTGTGCTGTGGGCTGCCCAGTGCTTGGGTGTGCCCCCCGAAACCTGCGTGATGGTCGGCGACACCACCGTGGATATCCGCGCCGGCCGAGCCGCAGGGGCACAAACCATCGGCGTGTTGTGCGGCTTCGGCGAAGAAGAGGAACTCCGCCGCGCAGGAGCCAACCTCATCGTGCCTTCGACCGCCGAGTTGGCCACCTATCTCACAAACCCCCTGCCCTGACCCCCAAACCATGCCCACCATCCGCGGGACGGTCGAGAACATCATCTACCACAACCCCGAAAACGGCTACACCGTGTTTCGGCTACGGCCCACGCGGCCCTACAACAGCCTCATCACCGTAGTAGGCACACTGCCCACCCTCACGCCGGGTGAGCGGCTGGAACTCACCGGCCAATGGCAGCAACATCGGCGCTACGGCCGGCAATTTGTCGTGGAGACCTACCGGCAAGCCCTGCCCGCGACCGCCGAGGGCATCTGCCGCTATTTGAGTTCTGGCCTGGTCAAAGGCATCGGCCCCAGTTTGGCCAAGCGCATCGTCGCTGTTTTTGGCGAGCAAACGCTGGAAGTGCTCGATCAGCACCCATCCCGCCTGCAGGAAGTGCCAGGCATCGGCCCCAAACGGGCCAAATGGCTGCAGGCAGCCTGGGAAGAGCAAAAACACATCCGCCACATTATGCTCTTCCTGCACGAGCATGGTATTTCAACCGCGCTGGCTGTCAAAATCTATAAGACCTATGGTGACCAAGCCCTCCAAATCGTCCAAAACGACCCCTATCGTCTGGCCGCCGACATCCACGGCGTGGGTTTCAAAACGGCCGACAAAATTGCTCGGGCGTTGGGCCTGCCAGAAGACCACCCCTCGCGGTTACAAGCCGGGCTGATTTACACCCTACAGCGAGCCACCGACGAAGGCCACACCTTCCTGCCACAAAGCGAGTTGCTGCGCCGCGCCGCCGACCTGCTGGCGCAACCGCTCGACGCGCTGGAAGACGCCTTGCAAGCCCTGGAAGCCCGCGGGCAAGTGGTCATCGCCGCTGTGGCCTGGCCCGACGAGGTGGTTGCCCTCTCGGCCGCGAGGGAACCCGCACCTGCCTACCAAATTGCGGGGGTCTATTTGCCAGCCCTTCATACCGCAGAGCGCGGCGTTGCAGAGCGTTTGCGCGCCCTGTTAGAAGCCCCCAGTCGCTTACCGCGTCGGGCGCGCCAGCCACGAGAGGCTTCCTCGCTAACCCCACGCCAGGCCCAAGCCGTGTCTCAGGCCCTAACGCACACCGTCAGCGTGCTCACCGGTGGCCCCGGCACGGGAAAAACCACCACTGTGCGCGCTTTGATTGCAACCTTGGAACAGTGGCGCGTGCCCTACGCGCTGGCCGCCCCCACCGGCCGGGCTGCCCAACGCCTCGCCGAAGCCACCGGCCGCCAAGCCAGCACCGTCCATCGCTTGTTGGGCTACAAACCTGGCCTGGGCTTCCAACACCACCCGGCCAACCCCCTCGCGGTGGATTTCCTGGTGGTAGATGAAGCCTCTATGTTGGATACCACGCTCACCTACCACCTGCTGGGTGCGCTTTCCCCCGGCACCCATTTGCTCTTCGTGGGCGACGTAGATCAACTGCCCGCGGTGGGCGCAGGCGACATCCTGCGAGAAATCATCGCCTTGCCCGAAATACCCACAACACATCTTGACACCATCTTCCGCCAGGCCGCGGGGTCCCTCATCATTGCCAACGCGCACCGCATCAACCGCGGTGAGATGCCGCGCTTCCCGAAAAACGCTCAGGACTTCTTTTTCTTCCCCGCGCAAGACGCCAAGGAAGCCGCCGACTGGGTGCTCGACGTGGTCACCCATCGCATCCCGAAACGCTTTGGCCTGCGGGCGCCTCGGCAAATTCAGGTGATTTCCCCCATGTATCGCGGCCCAGCGGGGGTGAACGCCTTGAATGCGCGCTTGCAAGCCGCCCTCAATCCGCCCGCGGCCCACAAAGCCGAACGGAGGCTGTTTGGGCAGACCTTCCGCGTGGGCGATTGGGTGATGCAAACACAAAACAATTACGACCGCGGGGTTTTCAACGGTGATCTGGGCGAAATCGTCGCCCTCGACGCCGTGGCGCAGACCCTCACTGTGGACTTCGGGGGGCGGCGCGTGCGTTATGATTGGAACGAAGCCGAACAGCTGGTGTTGGCTTATGCCATTTCAGTTCACAAGGCGCAAGGGGCTGAATTCCCGGCTGTGGTAGTTCCGATGGTCATGGAGCACTATGTTATGCTCCAGCGCAATTTGCTTTACACGGCAGTGACCCGAGCGAAGTCGCTATGCGTGCTGGTGGGGCAGAAGCGAGCGGTGGCTTTTGCGGTGAAGAATACGCAAACGCGCAAGCGTTATACGGCCTTGCGGGCCTTTTGGCAGGCCGAGCGCGGGCGCGCGGGAAATTGCGAATGAGGAATTAGGAATTGCGGGTGGGGGGCGAGAGTGACGTTTGGGGCCGGGGGTGAGGGCGGGGGAGCGAATTGCGAATGAGGAATTGCGAATTGCGGGCTGGGGGCGGGGGTGACTTTTGGGGTTGTGGTGAGGGGAACGCCGATGGACGCAGAGGAGGGCAGATGGACGCAGATGGAGCCACCGAGTTGCACCGATTTCCGCCGATTTTTTGTGTAG
>CAYLRJ010000012.1:0-10431 GCA_964386185.1 uncultured Anaerolineaceae bacterium | reverse complement strand
TACTTGAGCGCGCAACTGCCCGGTTTCTACCGCGGCTTTGAGGTCTTCTTCGCGGATGTCGTCAATGTAGTTTTCCCCTCGGTTGACTTTGGCCACGCGTTCGGGGTTGCGCTCGATGCCCAAGACTTGGAAACCGGCCCGGGCGGCTTCCAGCGCGAAGGGAAGCCCCACATAGCCCAGCCCCACGACCCCCACGCGGGCTTGATGGCCGGCGATTTTTTTTAATAAAGTGGCTTTGAGGTCCATGACGGCTCCTCCAGAGGGAAGACGGTAAGAAAATCAGCAAGGCTAAAGTATACTACACTCCTCTGACGCGATGAAAGATGGCTTCGTAGGCGGTGAGGATGCGAGGGAGGGCGAAGGTTTCGGCTTTTTGTAGGCTGGCCTGGCGAAAGGCGGTCAGCCGTTGGGGGTGGGGAAGCAGGTGGCGGAGTTTGCGTTCGAAGGCGGCGGCGTCTTCGGGGTCGGCGATGGCAAAGCCGTTTTCCCCTTCGTTGACCAGGTCTACAAACCCGCCCACTTTGCCGACCACCAGTGCCAGCCCTTTGGCCAGGGCTTGCACCCCCACCACGGGGAGCCCTTCGCTGCGGGAGGGCATGAAGAGGATGTCGCTGCGGCTAAATTCGGCGAGCACTTCTTCGGGGGTGACCCACCCTGGCAGGGTGAAGCGGCTTTCTAAGCCGGCCTGGGCAATTTCTTCTTTGACTTGGGGCATCAGGGGGCCGTCGCCCAACATGGTGCAGTGCCAGGGGAGGTCTTGCAATTGGGCCAGCACTTTGACCACCATGAGCGGGTTTTTCTGCGGCACGAAGCGGCCGGCAAAGACGAGGCGCGGCGGGGTGTGGACTTCGATGCGGTCGGCGCGGAGGGCTTCCAAATCCACGCCGTTGGGGATGACTTGGATGGGCACGTCGTAATGACGACGGGCCAACGAGCGGGTAAATTCGCTCACGGCCACGGCTTGGGCCGCGCGCTTCCAAATGGGCGGGGTGAAGGGATAGACGAAGCGAAACCATTTGCTGGTTTTTGCGGGGGTGCCGCCGGGGACGTCGCCCAGGTGCGCGGTGAGCACGTAGGGCACGCCGGTCAGCAAAGAAAGCGCCCACGCGGCAGCGCCGGCGGGCACGGCAAAATGGGCGTGAATGACATCAAACTGTTCTCGGCGAAGCAACCCCCATCCCTTGACCACCGCCCCTAACACGAAAAGCCCCATGGAGAGGAAACTGGCCCGAAAGGCCTCTTTGCGCGCTACAGGCAGGCGCAAAATGCGCACGCCTTGACGGTTCTCTGTTCGCGGCAGGTCTTCAAAGGCCGAAGTGAGGACGGTGATCTCATGCCCTCGGGCGGCCAGGCCTTCGGCCAGGTCTTGGGCTACACGCCCGCCGCCACCGCCTACGGGTGGGTATTCGTGAATGAGCACCAAAATTCGCATGGCTGAGGCCTCAGTTTGCCTGCGGCAAATTCAACACCCGTCGCACGGTGTAGGTGGGTTTCCCTTGGGCTTCGTGATAGGTGCGCACCAACAGCTCGGCTATGAGCCCCATGAGGATGGATTGGAAGCCCAAAATCACAAACATCACACTCAGTTGGAAGAGGGGCGATGTCATCAGCGCGACGTGCCAGAAGATGCGGCGCACGATGAGATAAAAGAGCAGCGCCCCACTGGGCAGAATCAAGGCCAGCCCCATCCCGCCAAAAAGGTAGATGGGTTTGTGGAAGTAACTCAGCAGGAACTTGACGGTAAACAAATCGAGGATGACTTTAAGCGTGCGGGTGAGGCCATATTTGGATTTGCCATATTTGCGTGGGTGATGCCGCACCGGCACTTCGGTCATGCGGGCTCCGACCGAGGCTGCATAGGCTGGAATGAAGCGGTGCATTTCGCCATACAGCCGAAAGCCCTGGAGCACTTCTTTGCGATAGGCTTTGAGGGTGCAGCCGTAATCGTGGAGGTGGACGCCCGTGACCCACGAAATCAGGGCGTTGGCCAGATGCGAAGGCAAGACGCGCGTGAGGTAAGGGTCTTTGCGGTCTTTGCGCCAGCCGCTGACCACGTCGTAGCCTTCTTCCAGTTTGTTGACCAACATGGGGATGTCCGCGGGGTCGTTTTGGAGGTCCGCGTCCATGAGCACGATGATGTCGCCTTGGGCGTGGTCAATGCCTGCGGCAATGGCTGCGGTTTGCCCAAAATTGCGGCGGAGGAAGACCACCCGCACGTGTTCGGGATCGGCTTGGGCTAATTGTTCCAGCACCTGCGCGCTGCCATCGGTGCTGCCGTCGTCCACCAAGACCACTTCCCACGCATAGCGGCAGTTGGCCAGCCCTTTGTGAAGCGCTTGGTGGAGCAGGGGGAGGTTTTCCTCTTCGTTATATACGGGGATGACAATGGAAAGCATCGGAGCCATAGATTTTGCCTTTTGCGAAGGTTAGCCGTGGGTATTGATTTGCGATGCCCAGGCCCGTTCGGCTTGATACCACGCCACGGTGCGGCGGATGCCTTCGGGCAGGGGCACTTGGGGTTCCCACCCCAAGAGGCGGCGGGCTTTGGCGATGTTGGCCCATGTGGTTTGGACGTCGGCAGGGTGGCGGGGTTCGTGGGTGATGTGGGCGCGTTTGCCGACGGCTTCTTCGATGAGGGCGATGAGTTCGCGGATGGTGTAGGGATGGTCGTTCCCTAAGTTGATGACTTCGTAGCCCAATGGCCGCAGGCCCAAGATGGTGCCGCGGGCGATGTCGTCCACGTAGGTGAAGTCGCGCGATTGGGAGCCATCACCAAAGAGCCGCAGGGGCCGTTCCTCGCTAATCCATTGCACAAAGCGGAAAGGGGCCATATCGGGACGGCCGGCCGGGCCATAGACGGTGAAATAGCGAAATACCGTGACGTCGAGGTTGTAAAGATGATGGTAAGTGTAACACAGGGCTTCGGCTGCCTTTTTGCTCGCGGCATAGGGCGAAAGCACGCGGTCGGTGTTGGCGTCTTCGCTGTAGGGCACGGGGTTGTCTGCGCCATAGAGGCTGGATGTCGAAGCCTGCACAAACTTCGGCACGCCACTGCGGCGGCACATTTCCAAGAGGTTGAGGGCGCCGGTGGTGTTGGTTTCTACATACACCCACGGATTGGCCACGCTGGCGCGGACGCCAGCCCGCGCGGCCAGGTTGATGACCGCGTCAAAAGCGGTGTTTGCCCCCAGGGCAAACACCTCGGCTTTGTTGGTGATGTCGGTGGGGTGAAAGGAAAAGCCTTCCCGTTTTTGCAGTCGGGCCAGGCGGTAGGTTTTGAGGCGGGGGTCGTAGGCGTCGTTGAGGTTGTCAACTCCAACGACTGTGTGGCCGGCATCCAGCAGCATTTCGGCCACTCGAGAGGCAATGAACCCTGCCACACCCGTTACCAGATAGGTGGCCATACATCCTCCGCGGGGGCTGCCACGCCCTGGTGGTTAGAAGAGCGAGAGCTGTTTGGGTTGCGAGGCATCTTTTTTTTCGGTGGGGAGTTCGGTTTCGGCGATGTTTTCGGCTTGAGCAATGATTTCGGGAAGCCGCGCAAAGTCGGCTTCGACCGTGCGACGCAGGGAGGGCTGATGCAAGGCCGCGGCCGGATGGTACATGGGCACGATGAGTTGCCCCCGAATGCGGATTGGCTGGCCGTGAATTTGGCTGATTTTAGCATGGGGGATGAACTTGGCCATGGAAAAGCGCCCCAGCGTAACGATGACTTTGGGGCGGATGGCCCGAATTTGGCGGTCGAGGTAAGGTTCGCAGGCGGCCAGCTCTTGAGGCTCGGGGTCGCGGTTGCCGGGCGGGCGGCATTTGACCACGTTGGTGATGAAGATTTCAGAGCGCTTGAGCCCGGCTTTTTGGAGCAGCTCGTCTAAAAACTCACCCGCGGCGCCTACAAAGGGCCGCCCCTGGACGTTTTCATGAAAACCAGGGGCCTCGCCAATCAACATGATTTTGGCGTCGGCAGGCCCTTCGCCGGGCACTGGCTTGCGGCGGGCCAAGTGCAAAGGGCACTTTTGGCACTCGCTAACCTCTTGGGCAATGGCGGCTAAAATTTCTTCAGGCGTCATCTGGGGCTCTCCTTGCTGGGGGCCTTGAGCGTTCAAAAGCGGGCGGGCCTCGGCGTGCCCCGGGTTAGGGAATGGGCGGCTGGTGGCACGCTTGGCGGCTTCCTTGAAATGCAGAAAGGCCGCCCCCGCAGAACCAGAAGTGGGCTAACCCTCAGGACCTAATGGAACGGTCATAATCAGCGCGTCTTCGTGGTTGTCGGTGTAATATTTGGGCCTGCGGCCGACCACCTGAAAGCCAAACTTGCGATACAAATTTTGCGCGGCTTGGTTGCTTGCCCGCACTTCCAGGGTGGCGACGCGGGCTTGTCGTTGGCGGGCAGCCTGCAACAGGTGCGCCAACAGGCGTTGGGCAATGCCCTGCCGCCGAAAATCGGGATGCACCGCAATCGTGGCAACATGGGCCTCGTCTATGATGAGCCAGAGCACAGCAAACCCCACGACACGCCCTTCGATTTCGGCCACCCACAGGTGAGAATGGGGGCTGTGGTGCAATTCGTGGGGGTAAGCCGAAGGCGGCCACGGCACGGGAAAAGCCAGGCGGTCAATTTCCCGCACGGCGGGGATGTCGGCATCCCGCATGGGGCGGATGGAAACCGTCTTCATGCCGGAATAGGCGTGCCCGTGTGCAAGTAGATAGGCGCCAGGGAAGCGGGCGGGTCGGTTTGGCCTTGTTTCCAGCGCTGCCAGGCCAATTCGGCCAGATAGGCAGGGCGGCGGGCGCACGCGGCCGGCGAGGGCAAGCGCACGGTTTTGTATTTGCGCGCCAAACGGCTGCGTTCGTTTTCATCCATTTCGCCGCACACAATCGTCGGCTTGCGGATGCGGGCGGCCAAAGCGTCGGCTGTGAGCACCTCAGGCTCACCAAGGGCTTGCCAGCCGTGCTCGGTCGCTCGATACCATCCAACGGCCAGGCGGCCACGGCCCGCGGGCAGCACGGCCGCCAAGGTGGTAAACGTCGGGTCCAACGGCACGGCCGCGGCAACGGCTTCCAGGGTGGGAATGCCCACAATGGGAATTTTCTGCGTCAGCGCCATGCCTTTGGCAAAGGCCAAACCAATGCGTAACCCCGTAAACGAACCCGGCCCCAAAGCAACGCCCAGGGCTTTGACATCGGCCGCGGTGAAGCCGGGATGTTTCAGGGCTTCGGCAACCAGGGGCGCGAGTTCCTGGGTGTGTCGGCGCCCGCTTTGCCAATACACTTCGGCCAAAACCCGTTGGCCGTCGTAGAGCGCCACCCCAAGTTGGGTGGTGGAGGTGTCAATCGCGAGGAGCATGGTAGTGGCCTGTCTGGAAAAAGTGGGCAACGTGCGCCCTTGGGGGCTTACACCCCACGCACAATGGCCGCCCGTAAGCGGCGTATCAGGTCGCGGGGGCGTTGACCTTCAGGGTGAAACGTGAGCACCCGCTGCGTTTCGGTTAGCCATTTGAAGCGAATGGTGACGCGCTCGGCTGGGAGTGCCTCGGCGATGATGTCGGCCCATTCGACGACGAGGGGGCCTTCTTCCCACATGGCGGCAATGTCCAGGTCCCATGCTTCTTGTGGGCCGGAAAGGCGGTAGGCGTCCATGTGGTAGAGCGACGCGCCATCGTCGCGCTGATAGACATTGACCAATACAAACGTCGGGCTGGAAACCCGAGCCGTGGTGCCCCAACCCGCGGCCAATCCTTGCACAAACGTGGTTTTGCCGCCGCCCAGGTCACCTTCCAGGGCCAAAACGTCGCCAGGTTGAAGCCAGGCCCCCAGGCGCATCCCCAAACGGCGGGTTTGTTCGGCTGAACGGCTGATGAACTCCAGAGCATCTGCGCGCAAAATCGCCATGTGTTGATTATACCAGCCACACCCTGCCCCCTTGCCTCGAACTCGCCCAATGGTTGGCAATCGGCCTTGGGTGGGGAAGGGACGCACAGCGCACGCCTATGCTGACGGGGCACCAAAGGGCAAGCCACGCAGCGAAAGCACAGATTGCCGCGGGGCATCCAGATGGCCGCGCCGGCTCATGCCCTGCTGGTTTCCCTTGACAAAGGCTTCTTTTTGTTGTATTATACTTTGCAGCGCAAAGAACGTTTTGGATAAAAGAACTTTTTGGGAGAGAAGACCATGCGCGGCTTCCGTAAGTTGCTCCTCAGCGACCTCAAACTGTACCTCCGCGAACCCGCCGCCACCTTCTTCACCTTGGCCTTCCCAGCCCTTATCTTGGGCATCGGAGGCTATGCCTTCGGCCAGGCCGAGGCCTTCACCACCGACGGCGGTGTGACCATGCGCGTGGTGGACCTGATGCTGCCCAGCACCTTGGCATGGGTCATTGCCTCCCAGGGCCTGATGGGCACCTACCCGGTGCTCACCTCCATGCGAGAGGGGAAGGTCCTCAAATATTACCGCACCCATCCCATTCGGGCCATCCACATCCTGCTTTCGCAGTACTTCGTGGGCTTGATCATGTTGGGGCTTTCCATGCTCGTGTTGGGGATCGCGGGCAAGGTGCTCTTCGACATCCGCGCCGACGCCCATTGGGGGGCCTTTTTCGCCGCCCTTTGGCTGACCTACAGCGCCTTTTTTGCCGTGGGCTTTGCCTTTGCCGGCGTCACGCCCACCCCGCGCTTGGCCCAGGCGCTGGGGAGCGTGCTCTTCTTTCCACTGCTCTTCGTCAGCGGCACCTTCGGCCCCCGCGATGTGTTCCCCCCGGCCCTGAAACTCCTCTCGGACCTCAGCCCTCTGAGCCATGCCAACGACACCCTTACCGCCTTGTGGGTCACTGGCAGCGACCCGCTGGGCGAAGTGTTGCGCCACCCCTTGCCCTATTTTGGCGTCACCCTGGCGGGGCATACCTGGTTGAAAGGGGTGACGCCCTGGCATTGCCTGGGCTACCTGTTGGGGTTGACGGTGTTGACCGGCCTCGTGGCGGTCCGCACTTTTCGCTGGGATGAGGAGCCTGCCCGCCGCACCTCGGGCAGCCGCGCCCCCGCCCCTGCCCCCGCCGCCCACGCGGTCATCTGGGCCCAGGGCCTGCGCAAGACCTACGGCACGGTGCGGGCGGTCGATGGCTTGGACCTGGCCGTGCGCCCGGGCGAGATCTTCGGCCTGTTGGGCCCCAACGGCGCGGGGAAGACCACCACCGTGGAGATTCTGGAGGGCCTTCGCTCAGCCGACGCTGGCGCGGTGCGGGTGTTGGGCTTGGACCCCCAAGGCGATTACGCTGCCCTGGTGCAGCGCGTGGGCGTTCAGTTGCAAGAAGCCAACCTCCCCGCGCGGCTGAAGGTGCGCGAACTCCTCGACCTGTTCGCGGCCTTCTATCCTCGCACCCTGGACCCCGACGAACTGCTGCGCCGTCTGGATTTGCACGCGCAAGCCGACGCATATTTTGGTAAACTCTCAGGGGGCCAAAAGCAACGGGTTTTCGCGGCGTTGGCCCTCATCAACGACCCCGAGGTGGTCTTTGTGGACGAAATCACCACCGGCCTCGATCCCGCCATTCGGCGCAAGATCTGGGGCTTCCTCCGCGAACTGCGCCAGGGCGGGAAGACCATCCTGCTCACCACCCACTACCTGGAAGAGGCCCAGGCCCTCTGTGACCGGGTGGTCATCCTGCGCCAGGGGCGCCCAGTGGCCCAAGGCGAGCCAATGCGTCTGATTGAGCAGTTGGGGGCTCGCTTCCGGTTGGAGGTGGAAGTGGAAAGGGCCGTGGCCCCCACCCTGTGGGAAGGCCTTGCCACCGTGACCTACGGCGAGCAGAGCAACGGCCTGCTCACCCTGTATCTGAAGGACGAAGCCGGGCTGGAAGAGATCTTGGCCGCCCTGCGCCGGGCCCAGATCCCCTTCCGGAACCTGCGGCTTCAGCCAGTGTCTTTGGAGGATGTGTTCCTGATGTTGACCCAATCTGACTTTTCCTTGCCGAGGCAGGAGGTGCTGGCATGAAGCACGCCCCCGTTTCCCCCGCCGAAGCCCAAGAGGCTTTGGACCTCATCGAAAACACCACCCAACACATGCGCCGGGCCCTGGCCCACGGCGGGATGCCCTATTTCCTCATCATCTGGGGGCTGGTTTGGACTTTGGGGTATGGGGCCACCTATTTTCTGGGCGCTGATTCCCCCAAGGTGGGCCTGGTGTGGCTCATCCTCACCACGCTGGGCACGCTGGGCTCGTTTGGGGTAGGCGCGCACCTGGGGCGGCGGGTGCGCAGCCCGCGGGGCCTCCGCATTGGTTTGTATTGGCTGGCCTGGATGCTGTATGCCGCGCTCATCATCCATTTCGCCCACCCGCAAAGCGGCGATCAACTTGCCCTGCTGATTTCCCTCTTCGCCATGATGGGCTATGTCAGCAGCGGCCTTCTTTACCGCAGCGGCTTTCTGGCCATCCTGGGGCTGGCGGTGACCGCGCTCATCGTGGCGGGCTACCTCCTGGTGCCTTCCTTCTTCAACCTGTGGATGGCCGTTTTCGGGGGCGGCAGCCTGATCGCCGCGGGCCTTTACATCCTGCGCGCCTGGAGGTAGCCATGAGCCCCTTCAACGAACTCATCCACCAGCCCGTGCGCTTGCAGATCATGGCCGCACTGAACGCCCTGGACGACGAAAGTCAACTGGATTTTGGTGCCTTGCGGGACCTGTTGGGGGTGACCGACGGCAACCTGGCGACCCATCTCCGCAAATTGGAGGATGCGGGCTACATTCAGGTGACCAAGACCTTTGTCGGCCGGCGACCGCGCACCTACATTGCCCTGACCCCTCTGGGCAGGCAGGCTTTTGCCGACCATGTGCAGGCCTTGAAGGAAATTTTGAAGAACGCGTGATTCTCCCCTGAGCATTGAGCCGTGGGGAGGAGAAGTGATTGTGGGCAGGGTGGAGGGCGGCAGATAAATCCACCGATTGCCACTGATGCGCGGATTGTATAAGCCCCCGCCCCAAACGGCCAAGCAACCAGCGAACCCTCCAAAAAACTTGACCAGAGCGTTCCCCAGGGTTATAATTTTTGTAAGGTTAGACCTCTCAAACTGCTGATTCAGGTGCTCCCATGATCAACTGCGTCCTCCAGGCGTCCGTCCCAACCCTTCCTTGGATCTCTTTCCGGCCTTAAGGCCATCCGTTCTACCGTGCGACGACGGGCGCCCTCGCTTTTTCGGAGGGCGCTTTTTCGTTTAAACGCCAGCCCCAGGCGCAGTGCGTTTTCTTCGCGGAGGTGTCTATCATGTCATCGGTCATCGTGGTGCGCAACCTGCACAAAACCTACCGCTCGCCCCAGCGCGAGCCCGGCCTGCGCGCGGCTTTGCGCCATCTCGTCGCGCCCCGTTATCGCACCGTGCAGGCCCTGCGGGGGGTCTCCTTTACCATCCACCCTGGCGAAGCCGTGGGCTATTTGGGCCCCAACGGCGCCGGCAAGACCACCACCCTCAAGATCCTGGCCGGGGTACTCTTCCCCGATGCTGGCGAGGTGGAAGTGCTGGGCTTCACCCCCTGGGAGGGACGCGACGCGTTCAAAAAGCGCATCGCCTTCGTCATGGGCCGCAAGGGGCAACTTTGGTGGGATTTGCCGGCCTTGGACCTCTTCCATCTGTTCCGCGAGATGTACGAAGTGCCACCCTCGGTTTTTCGCCGCCGGTTGGACGACCTGGCCGAGCGGTTTCGCGTCACCAACCTGCTCTCGGTGCCTGTGCGCAACCTTTCCTTGGGCGAGCGGATGAAGATGGAACTCATCGCCGCCCTGCTCCACGGCCCCCAAGTGCTCTTCTTGGACGAGCCCACCCTGGGCCTGGATGTGATGGCCCAGTATGAAATCCGCTCCCTCTTGCGGGAATATGTGCGCGAGCAGGGCCTGACCCTGCTCATGGCCAGCCACTACATGCGGGATGTCGAGGCCATCTGTGACCGCGTCATTCTGCTGGACCAGGGGCAGATTCGCTTCGATGGCCCGCTGGGCGAACTCAAAGCCCGTTACGCCCCCTTCCGGGAGGTCAGGGCCACCCTGACCGCGCCGCCGAACGGGTCGCCCTCCCTGCCCGGCGCGGCCTGGGTGGTGGAACGAACCGGCCCCCGGCTGCGTTGGCGGCTGCCTCGTGAGCATGTCCCCCTGCTGTTGCAGCAGTTGACCTCCCAAGCCGAAGTGGTGGACCTGAGCGTGCAGGAGCCAGCCCTGGAGGATGTGCTGCGCGAGGTGTTCACGCAGGCCGGAGAGGGGAGGTGAGGCATGTCCTGGCGCAAGTATCTCACCGCGGCGCGGCTGGCTGTGCAGGAAGCCGCGGCCTATCGGTTGAACCACTTCCTGAGTTTCCTGGTGGCCGCGGTGCCGCTGCTGGCTTTGTTGCTGCTCTGGAATCAGGTGCTCGGCCCCCAGGAACGCCTCGCCGGGTTCACCCGCGGGGAGATGCTCACCTAC
>CAYLRJ010000011.1:0-9374 GCA_964386185.1 uncultured Anaerolineaceae bacterium | reverse complement strand
TGGTGCGCGTTGCAGTCACGGGCCAGCGCGTCAGCCCGCCGCTGTTCGAAACCCTGGAAATCGTGGGCAAAGCCAAAACCCTCGCCCGCATGGACCAGGCCATTGCCATGCTGGAGAAAATGGCAACCTGACCGCAAACCTGCTCCCCCAGCAACCCTCATCGCCCACCGCCGCGCGCTGGCAAAGCTCACACCACCGAGCGACCGAGAGAAACCATGACGACCTGGAAAACCGCAGCCGAAGAAGAAATCCGATTAGGGCTGGAAGAACGCGCCCAAGGCATGGAAGGCCGGGCGCGGGTGCGCGCCCGCCGGGCCGCAGGCCACATCGTGGGCGAATACTTCCGCCGCGCCGGCATCCCCGACCCAGGCCCCAACGCCTACGAGCGTTTGAAATTGCTGCTCACCCTGCCCACCATCCCCGCTGAAGCCCGCATCGCGGCCCGCTATCTGACCATGAAAGTCAATATGCAATTCCAACTTCCCCCTGGCGTTGACCTCTTCACCGAAACCCAACGCCTCTCGCAAGCCCTTTTGGGCGAAACCCTCACCCCACTCCCCCCGGTGGAGTAAATCATGGTACGC
Source organism: uncultured Anaerolineaceae bacterium (assembly GCA_964386185.1). GTDB lineage: Bacteria > Chloroflexota > Anaerolineae > Anaerolineales > DRMV01 > DRMV01. Next base: position 8,790 of record CAYLRJ010000011.1, on the reverse strand, counting down.
AAATTCCTTCAAGGCGTCCTCTTCATGCTGCTCCTGATTATGCTGGCGGCCGTAGGTTACGGCGCCTGGGTCTATCGGCAGACCGGCTCGCTCCCCTTCGCACTGCCAGGCGTGTCGGCGACCCCAGGCGGTCCTACACCCACGCCCACCATCACCCCAACACCCACCCCCACACCGGTAATGCGCCCTGCGGTGATTGTCACCACCAACCTCCCCGCGGGCGCCCTCCTCACCGAAGAGGACCTTGAAGAAACCCAACGCCCCAGCAAAGACCTGCCCCAAGACACCGCCACCAACATCAGCCAAGTGGTCGGGCAACTGCTCCGCACGCCATTGCAAGCCGGGCAGCCCGTGCGCTTGAGCAACGTCGTGCCTCGCGGCCACGTGGTCGGCAGCGGCTCGACCCTGGCTGGCATGCTCCAGCCTGGTGAAGTCGCCATTGCCTATCCAATCAGCCGTCTGAGCAGCGTGGGCTATGCCCTGCGCGCTGGCGACGTGGTGGACATGATCGTCACCTTCCTCTTCGTTGATGTGGATATCAACTTCCAAAGCCAACTTTCCAACCAGGTAATGGTATTGAGTTACGATTGGGAAACCCGCACCTACGCCTTCAGGCCCGCTGGCACCCTGGGGCACGTGGCAGAAAACAACAACCTTACCGTGCCAGTGTATGTTGTGCCTCAAGAGGGACAGCGCCCGCGCATGGTCGCTCAACTGACCGTGCGCCACGCGCGGGTGCTCTATGTGGGGCGAAGCCTTGTCGAAACCCCCATTCCCAACACCACCCCACCCCCGCCCGACGTGGTGGTGCTGGCCGTCACCCCCCAAGACGCCGTGGTGCTCAACTTCTTCATGGCACGGCAGGCGACCACTTCCTTTGTGTTGCGCAGCGCCACCGAAACCGACACCACCCCCGAGCCAACCCCTGTGCCCGTCACCTTGGAATACATCCAAAAGCATTTCGGCATTCCGCTCCCGCCGCAGAAACCTTACCAACTCAATATCAGCGCTCCCACCGCAACCCCACGCCCCTAACATCGGCCATAACCCGCTCATGGAAGCCTCACCCCTCCCCACCACGCCTCCCATCTGGGTCAATACGCCACAGGCACTTCACGCCCTGGCCGCCGACCTCCTTCGGCAGCCCAAAATTGGGGTAGATACCGAAGCCAACAGCCTGCACGCCTACCGCGAGCAGGTTTGCCTTTTGCAGTTTTCCACCCCCGAAGCCGACTACCTGGTTGACCCTCTCGCTTTGGACGACCTTTCCCCCCTTGCGCCGGTATTCGCCAGCCCAGAAGTGGAAAAAATCTTCCACGCCGCGGAATACGACGTTTTGGGGCTGCATCGCGATTTTGGCTTCACCTTCGACAACCTTTTCGACACAATGGTCAGCGCCCGCATCCTCGGATATGACAAAGTCGGGCTGGGAGCCTTGTTAGCCAAACACTTTGGCATTCACCTCGAAAAACGCTACCAAAAAGCCAACTGGGGGCAACGCCCGCTCTCAGCCGAAATGCTCAACTACGCCCGCCTGGACACCCACTTCCTCATTCCCCTGCGCGACCTGCTCGCCCGTCAGTTGGAAGCCAAAGGGCTCCTTCCGCTGGCGCAAGAAGATTTTGCCCGTCTCACCCATCCCCTGGAAGGCAACGGCCGCCCGCCCCTTTGGCAACGCCGCGGGCACCATCTCACCCCCCAACAAACCGCGGTGTTAGAAGCCCTCTGGCGCTACCGCGAAGACGAAGCCCGCCGCCGCGATGTGCCGCCCTTCAAAATACTGGACGACAAAACCCTGATCGCCCTGGCGCGAGCCTTGCCACGCAACCGCTACGACCTGCAACGCGTGCCCGGCATGAGCCCCGGCCGCATCCGCCGCCACGGCAAAAACCTTCTGGCCGCCATCCAGCGCGGGCTCCAAAACCCACCCACCCCACCCCAACGCTCACCTCGCCCCGACGAAGCCTACCTCGCCCGCTTAGAAGCCCTCCGCCGTTGGCGTCAACAAGCCTCGCGCATCATGGGGGTCCCCTCCGACGTCGTGCTCCCCAAACCTCACATGCTGGCCATTGCCGCGGCCAACCCCACCACCCTCGACGCCCTCCGCCCCCTCATGGCCGACATCCCCTGGCGCTTTGCCCAATTCGGCGCCGAGATCCTCCAAGCCTTAGCCCAAGCCTCTTCCCCCACCCTTCATGGACACTAAAACCCTCCAGGTTTTGGAATTTCCCAAAGTGCTGGAGCGTTTAGCCCAGCACACTGCGTTTGCCCCAGGCAGGGAACGCGCCCTCGCGCTTCACCCCACGGGGAGCCTGCGCCGCGCCCGCGCCCTGCAAACCGAGACCACCGAAGCCCGCCATCTGCTGGCCGCACACCCTGAAATTAGCCTGCGCGGTGTGCGCGACATCCGGTCCCACTTACAAGCCGCCCAACGCGGCGTCACCCTGGCCCCCTCAGCCCTGCTGGAAATCAAAGCCACCCTCGCCCGCGCCCGTGATTTGCGGCGGGCGCTGATGCGCGTCCAAGACGAAGCCCCCCACCTGGCCGACATCGCAGCCCGGCTGCCACCGCCCTTGGGGCTTGTGGATGCCATCGCCCACACCGTGACCGACGAAGGCAAAATTCCCGACAGCGCCTCCGCGACCCTCGCCCGCGTGCGCGGCGACCTGCTGCTCACCCGCCAGCGCCTCAGCCGCCGCCTGGAGCGCATGGTGCGCGATCCTGCCATCGTGCCCATGCTCCAGGAACCCATCGTCACCCAGCGCGACGGCCGCTATGTGCTTCCCCTCAAAGCAGAATTCAAAGGCAAACTGCCCGGCATTGTCCACGACCGCTCGGCCTCAGGCGCGACCCTCTTTGTGGAACCCATGCCAGTGGTGGAAATCAACAACCGCCTGAGGGAATTGGAGCGGGAAGAAGCCCAAGAAATCGAGCGCCTCTTGGCCGCGCTGTCACGCGAAATTGCCCTCCACGCCGAAACGTTGCATCAAATGCTCGAAACTCTGGCCCGGCTGGACGTCATCTTCGCCAAGGCCCATCTGGCCGAGGCCCTCGATGCCACCGCACCGCGGCTGGTGGGCATCACATCACCGCCACCGACTGCGGCAGACGCCCCAGCCCAACCCCAACGAGCACATACCACCCTGCGCCTCTTGGGCGCCCGCCACCCCCTCCTGCCCCGCGACAAGGTGGTGCCCATTGATTTGGTGCTGGACGAAGAAACCTACGCCGTCGTCATCACCGGCCCCAACACCGGCGGCAAAACCGTGACGCTGAAAACCGTGGGGCTGCTCGCCGCGATGGCCCAAAGCGGGCTCCATATCCCCGCGGAAGAGGGCACCACCCTGAGCGTATTCCAGCAAATTTTTGCCGACATCGGCGACGAACAATCCATCGAGCAATCCCTTTCCACCTTTTCAGGCCACATGCGCAACATCGTGCGCATTCTCAAGCAAGCCGACCATCGTTCGCTGGTGCTGTTAGACGAATTGGGGGCCGGCACCGACCCTCAAGAAGGGGCAGCGCTGGCCCGTGCAATTTTGGACCATTTGGTGCGCCGCGGGGTCACCACGCTGGTCGCTACCCACTATCCAGAGCTCAAACTCTACGCGCAAGCCACGCCGGGTGTGGTGAATGCCAGCATGGCCTTTGACGTTCAGAGCCTGCGCCCGACGTATCGTCTGGTCATTGGCCTCCCGGGGCGGTCCAATGCACTGGAAATCGCCCGGCGGCTTGGGCTGCCCGAACAAATCGTAGCCGCGGCCCGGGCGGGGTTCCACCCCGACGATTTGAAAGCCGACGCGCTTTTGGATGAAATTCACCGCCAGCGTCGTCTGGCTCGCAAGGAACGGCGCAGGGCCGAAAAAGCCCGCCGCCGCGCCGAGGCCCTGCGCGCCAAACTGGCCCGCCGCCTGGCGACCATTGACAAAGAGCGCCGCCAAGTGCTGGAAGAAGCCCAAACGCAAGCCCAAGCCGAAATCGAGGCCCTGCAGGAGGAAATCCGCACCTTGCGCCGCCGTCTGCGGCGCCTGCTGCCCCCCGAGCAGGCCCTCGACGCCCAAAACGAGCTCCAAGCCGCACAACAGCGCGCCCGGGAGCTGGAAACCCAAGCCGAAGAAGCCCTGGATGCACTGGTCACCGAAACCGCGGCGCCACAACCACCGCCCCTCACAGGCCCGCCGCCACCGCTTACCGTGGGCGCCAAGGTCCACGTCGAACGCCTCAACGCCCAAGGCACAGTGGCTGCACTGGACGAAGAAGCCGAGGAAGCCGAAGTCATCATCGGCGCGCTGCGGGTGCGCACGCCCATCCGCGACCTGCGCGTGTTGGCCCCGCCGCCGCCCCAAGGCGCGGTTGCTTCGGCTGAGAGTACGGTCAACGTGCCTCAGGTGGCGTCGCCAGGCATGACGTTGGACCTCCGCGGCCTGACCGCAGACGAAGCCCTGGAACGCCTGGACAAATACCTCGACCAAGCCTACCTGGCGGGGCTGCCCTTCGTGCGCATTGTGCATGGCAAGGGCACAGGACGGCTCCGTGAAGCCGTGCGCGCAGCCCTCGACCGCCACCCCCACGTCCGCGCGTGGGAGTCGGGCCTTCCGCAGGAAGGGGGCGATGGCGTCACCGTGGCCAAATTGGCACTGTGAACGCACCTCCGCCGGTGGCCCTTCCACCCCGCGGCTGGGTCCTGACACGCCCCCTGCCCACGCCGCCTCCACATCAAACAAACAGCCCCCGACGAAACGGGGGCTGTTTTTGTTCGAGGGAAGCGCCTCACCAAGCCGCGCATCCGGGGTGCTGGGGTTACGGGGAAGGCGTCGGCGTAGGCGTTGGCGAGGGTGTGGGGGTCGGGCTTGCTTCCGCAGGTGCGGCCTCAGGGGTAGGCGTGGGGGTGACGGTGGGCAAAAGGGCGCTGAGCAAACGCCACGCGGCCTCAATGTCTTTGAGGGCCACGTCGGGCGCCTTCGGTAGGGCTTCCCACGCCAGGTTCAATTGCTCGCTAACCTGAGGTAAGGTTTCATCGTCGGGCTGCTGGCTTTGAAGCCAAGCCACAGAGGCTTGGGCTGCCTTCAGTTCATCGGCTGCCAAGCCATAGTTGGCTTGACCGATGAGCACACGCGCCCGCGTCAGCGATTCCAACACCCGCAGCACAACCACCTGTTGCTGCATGGCTTGCAAGTGGGGTTCCCAAGATTGCCAACTTTCCTGCAAGGCCTCAGCAGTCGCCCGCACATCGCCCACGGTGGCATCCACCTCGTTGAGCCGCCCGTTGAGGGCATCCAATTGCTCGGAAAGCGCTTGTTGCTGCTGCTCTAACGTCTCCAGCCGCGCTTGGAGATCTTCCCAGTCAGACTGCTGGGCCTCCAATTGCTTGGCCAAAGCCACTTGTTGGCCCTGCAACGCCGCGATGCGGTCTTGCATGGCCATCAGCTGCTGATTGACTTCCTTGGCCCGCGTGACAGATTCCTGCTGCAGGATGTCCACCCGTGCTTGCAGGTCTTCCAACGGGCGCACATAACGGCGATACGCATAGGGCACGGCCAAATACAAAGCCCCGGCAATCAAGCCCAACACCAGCAGCACCACCAACAGCCGCACCAAAAAGCGCACGAAACCCATAAAGGCCCCAGCCATGCGTTCCCCAAAGGAAGGTTTTGCAGCCGAGGCAGACGTTTCAGCCTGTGTTTGATTCATTTTCTCGGTCATTTTTCCACCTCACACAATCATTAGGCACCCTACGGCGAGGGCGTGGGCGTGGGCGTAGGCGTTTCGGTTGGCGCAGGCGGCTCTGCAGAAGCGCCCTCCGCGGGCATCAAATCCATGAGCAGGTTTTGCAGCCCTTCCAAAAAGGCCTCGAATTTAGCAGCGCTGTCTTGCACTTCTTCGATGGTGTTGCTCATATCGTCTATTTGGGCTTGCAAATCTTCTTGGCCTTGGCCTAATGCCTGAACGTCATCGCTAAGGGATTTCAAGTCAGCGACTTGGCGCTGAAGCGTGTCTAACGATTGTTGCACTTTGGCAAAGTCATCTTGCAGGACTTGGACCTGGCGCGCCGTGGCCTGAAAACGGACGTCATCCGCGTAACGCAAACCACCATTGATGGCCTTCAAAACGCCCAAGGAAAGCAAAAAGGCCAACAGGAACGCCGCGAGGCCGGTGGTCAAGGCAATGCCCCAAACTTCACGGCGGGAAACGCAGTGACGCTGGGGGGCAACCTCGGTGGTGGCTACGACGGGCTCGGGCTCGGCCTCAACTTCGGGTTCGGCTTCGGCCTCCTCGGCCGTTTCGGGTTCGGGTTCAGGTTCGGCTGCTTCGGCTGCGGCGGCTTCGGCCGTGTCCGCGGCTTCTGCGCCTTCGAGCACGGCTTCGGCTGCGGCTTCGGGCGCGGCTGCGGCGGCTTCGGCCGTTTCGGCTGCGGCTGCTTCGGCCGTGTCCGCGGCTTCTGCGCCTTCGAGCACGGCTTCGGCTGCGGCCTCGGGCACGGCTGCGGCGGCTTCGGCCGTTTCGGCTGCGGCTGCTTCGGCCGTGTCCGCGGCTTCCAGGGCGGCCATCGCTTCCGGCGGGGTCACCTTCAAATAGGGGCGCAAACGCTCCAAAACACTGGGGCGCAGACCTTCGATTTTGGCCAAATCATCAACCGATTTCAACGGCCGAGCCGCAATAATGCGCTCTGCCAACACCTCGCCAATGCCCGGCAAGGCTTCCAGCTCTTCTCGCGTCGCCAAATTGAGATCCACTGTACGAATATCGTCCATAACACACCTCCTTTACACATGGACAACCAAACAAAACGATCTCCGATACTCAGGTGCGCTCGAGCAACGCTCTGGCCGATTGAAGCATGGCTTCGGTGGTCCCGCCCAGCATCTGGGCCAACTCGCGCACCCGAGCTTCGCGGTCCAACCGCCGCACGGTGGTCACCGTTCGGCCTGCGTGGATATGTTTTTCCACGTGGAAATGCTCATCGCCGTAGGCGGCTAACTGCGGCAAATGGGTAATGACCAACACTTGGTGATGGCGCGCCAAGCCATGCAGTTTGCGCCCCACCACCGCGCCCAGCCGACCGCCAATGCCCTGGTCTATCTCATCGAAAATGAGGGTAGGGGTCGGGTCAGCCAAAGCCAACACGCTCTTGAGGGCCAGCATCAGGCGTGAGCTCTCACCGCCCGAGGCAATTTTAGCCAAAGGCTTGAAGCCTTCGCCGGGGTTGGGGGCCAGCAAAAACTCAACGCGGTCAATGCCCCGTTCATCAAATGCCACACGCTCACCCTCGGGCAGGGGAAGCCCCTCAGGGTCGGGGCGGCGACGAAAATCAACCGCAAAGCGTGCCGCGGGCATGCTCAAATCTTGCAATTCGGCCTCGATGCTTTTGGCCAGCCGTTCGGCTGCGGCACGGCGTTTTTGCGAGAGCGCCAGAGCCTTCGAGGCCAAATCTGCTTCCAGGGCTGCGATTTCTTTTTGCAAGGCCGCGATGCGTGCTTCGGCGTGGGTGATGGCTTCCAATTCCTCTTGCGCCCGGGCTGCGTAGGCCAAAATGTCGGCAATGGTGGCGCCATATTTGCGTTTCAGGTTGTCTATCAAGGCCAACCGCGCTTCGACCTCGTTCAAACGCTGGGGGTCGAATTCCAAAGTTTCGGCATAGTGCCGCAAACGGCGGGCCAAATCGGCCAGGCTATCGGCCAGGCCATCGGCTTCGGCGGCCAAGTCGGCCTGTTCCTGGTCGGTTTGGGCAATGGCGTGCAAGGCCACGGTTACCTGGCCAAACAAGTCGGTAATCGCCGGCACTTCCGCGCTGCCTTCGTCGAGCAGGAAAATCGCCTGCCGAGTTTGTTCGGCCAAGGCTTCCGCGTGGGCCAAACGCTCGCGTTCGGCCAACAAGCGCACCTCTTCATCGGGCTGAAGGCCCGCGCTTTGGATTTCGTCAATTTGAAAGGCCAAAAAATCCGCCCGTTGGGCCGCTTCGGCTTCGGTTTGCTGCAAGGCCTTCAATGCTTGCCGGGCTTGCCGCAGTTGGCGATACACTTGCCCATAGGCCTGCAGGTCTTCCTCCAGGCCGGCGTAACGGTCGAGCAAACGGATGTGCTCACGAACGCGGAAGAGCGAAAGGTGCTCTGCCTGGCCGTGGATGTCAATCAGCCGTTCCCCAACTTGTTTGAGCAAGGCCAAGTTCACTGCCCGCCCGTTGATGCGAGCGGTGTGGCGTCCGTTGCGGCGCAATTCCCTGGCAAGGGTAAGGTATTGGGGGTCGTCCCACAAATCTTCGGGCGCCAGCAAGGGCTCCAAGGCTTTCTGGAGGGCGGGTTCCAGGCGGAAGGTCGCCTCAATGCTGGCCCGTTCGGCCCCCGTGCGCACGAACACACTCTCTGCTCGCCCTCCCAAAGCCAAGGCCACGGCATCCACAATGATGGATTTGCCGGCCCCTGTTTCACCAGTAAACACGACCAAGCCCGGGCCAAAGGTGAGTTCCAGATTGTCAATAATGGCAAAATTACGAATCCGAAGTTCCTCGAGCATGCAAGCCCTCGTGCGCAAAAAGTTAGATTTATTCTACCACCTTCTCTTGCCCCACCTGCCTTGTGAAGGCTCCACGCGGGCTGAGTTTGTGTTATGATGAAAAGCACGCCTCAGCCAAGGAGAGCCCGATGCAAACTTTCGATTTTGCCACCGAAACCGTCACCGGATGGCAGGGTGAGCCGTTTTCCCTGCGTTGGCGCATTCCGGCGCGCCCGGGTGCGTGGGCTGCACTGATTTTGCCCGGCCTGCGCTACACCCCCGACAAGCCTCTGCTGTATT
>CAYLRJ010000010.1:0-6934 GCA_964386185.1 uncultured Anaerolineaceae bacterium | reverse complement strand
GCTGGTCAGCAGCAACAGCGAAGGCCGCCGAATGATTCAACAAAAGGCCGTGCGGCTGGATGGCGAAATTTTGAGCGACCCCCATGCGCCCTTCCCCGGGCCGGGCGTGTTGCGGGTAGGCAAGCGCAAATTCGTGCGGGTTGTCAGAGAATGAGATGAGCGAAGCCCCCATCCAAAGCCGCCGCAACCCTAAAATCAAATTAGCGCGGGCGCTCCTCCGCCACCGCGCGGCCCGCCGCGAACACGGGCAATTTGTCGTGGAAGGCCTCCGGCACGTGGGCGCGGCCCTGGAAGCCGACGCCGCCATTGCATTCCTGCTTTGGGCGCCCCAGCGCCTCACCAGCCCCTTTGGAAAACGTCTGGTGACGCAAGCCGCGCAAAAAGGCATTGCAGTGCACGCCACCACGCCCGAAGTGTTGGATAGCGTCAGCCCGCGGGAACACAGCCAAGGCGTCCTTGCAGTGGTGCACGCGCAGCCGGCGCGGCTTGCGCAACTTGGGGCAGCCAGCCACCCGTGGATTGCCGCGGTGACCGCGCCGCAAAACCCCGGCAACATCGGCACGCTGCTGCGCACCCTGGATGCGGTGGGTGCGCAAGCCCTGGTGTTGCTCGATGGCGGGGCGGACCCCTACCACCCTTCGGCCGTCCGTGCGAGCATGGGCGCCCTGTTTTGGGTGCCCATCGTGCCAACCGATTGGCCGAGTTTTTACGCGTGGGCTCAGCGGCACGGCTATCATCTTTACGGCTCGTCGGCCCACGGGACCGCCCTTTACAACCAAATTGGCTATACGAAGCCCGCGGCGCTCCTCTTGGGCAACGAGCGCCAAGGCCTCACCCCCGACCAACGCGCAGCCTGCGAAACCGTGGTCCGGCTGCCCATGCGCGGCCACGGCACCTCCCTCAACTTGGCTGTTGCGGCAGGGGTGTTGCTCTATGCAATGCAGGCCGCCTGGGAAGACACGCCCCTCGCTTGACCTCCTCCTCCATCCACCGGCCGGGCAGCCGCAACCCCTCGCGGCCGCGCCCCAGAGGGCGCTCCCTGTCCGCCAACTTCCCCAAACGCAAAACAGCGCCATGACTGGCGCTGTTTTTTTTTGCCAAAAGCAAGGCCCAGCTCACAACGGCTGGAGCACCCGATCTTGCCGCAATTGCTTGAAGAGCAACACCGTGCCCGGCGGCTGTGATTCGCGCGCGGCCTCTTGCCAGGCCCGCATGCCCAAAGACGCAGGTTCCCGCCGTTTGTAGCCCAAAGATTCCCAAATCTGGCTTTTTTCGGCCTGCGCAGGCGGCAAAAAGAGCAACGCCGCCTCGCATTGCAGCTCTCGCGAGCCCCGTTCCATTTCTTCCAACATCAAAGGCGCGGCTTCTTCCAGGCTTATCTCGGGCAAGAGGTGAAACTCGTTGATGCGCGAGACCAGGTTTTCTACCTGCCACCCCAGCAGTCCGACCAACGTTTCGCCGCGCCGCAAGAGCAAATAGGCTTTTTCGCCAAAAGCCGCCAACACATCGGCTCGGCTCACTTGTTGGCCCGTGACTTTGCTCAAAAACGCCGCAATCTCTCCCGCCTGCTTGGGGCCGGCTTTCTGGACTTTGAGCGCCTCGGCCTTGCCCTGCCCCAGCACTTCCGCCCGCTTGCGCGCCACGGTGATGGGGCTGGTTTCGGCCTCTTGCGGCACCACCAATTTCCAGGCCTTTTTGACTTGTTCCCACGTTTTTTCAAAAGAACCATCGTTGTAGATGACCACATCGGCTGCGGCGATCTTGGCCTCAGGGTCGCCCTGAGCCGCAATGCGCAATTTGGCTTCTGAGGCCGGCAGCCCCCGCTTTTGGACCAGACGGGCCAACTGCAACTCAGGGGGAGCCGTCACCACCCAGATGCTGTCACACGATTTCCGCAGGTCGGTTTCCAAAAGTTTGATGGCTTCAATGACCACCACCGATTTGTTGGTGCGCTTGACCAACCAATGGATGGCTTGCCCCACCAAAGGATGCACAATGGCTTCGACCTGCCGCATGATTTCCGGGTCGGCAAAGGCTAACCGCCCCAACTTCCGACGGTCAATTTCGCCGTCGGGGCCTAAAATCCACTTTCCGAATGTGTCTACCAAAGGCTGGTACCCCGGCGCACCTTTCGCGATGGCGCGGTGCCCTAACGCATCCGCGTCAATCCCATAGGCGCCCAGGTGCTCCAGCATTTTTCGGACAACGCTTTTCCCCGTGGCAATATTGCCGGTCAGACCAATGACAAACTTTCCAGGCCACGTGCTCATGAAATCCTCCGAGTGACAATGCCGGGGCTTTGCTGTGTTCCCATTTTATCAGAAAGTTGCCCAAATGGGTAAAAACTTATCTGAAGTTCAAGCCGTGAGTGTGCGAAGCTGCTTGCTGGGGTCAAGGCTTGGGTAAGTCGCGGTATAATGAAGGGGCAAGTGCTCGTTTTGGCACGGCCCACCCCGCGCCTTCGCAAAGGAGTTGTCTTATGGACATCGGCATTGGGGAACTGCTCATCGTTTTGGCCATCGTGGTGTTGATTTTTGGCGTTGGCCGCATTAGCAAAATCGCCAACGAGTTGGGGCGCAGCGTGCGTGCCTTTCGCGAAGGGCTGGAAGGCACCGGGGAAGACGCCAACGAAGACGAGCCCCCGGCCGAGGATGGCACTGCTTAAAAGCCCAAGCGACAGGCCGCCCAGTTTTTCAACGAAGATCAAGCCGCCTTTGTTACACGCTTCGGCCGCTCAAAACCCAACTTTCAGCCGCCAGGAAGCCCTCGCGAGGCTGCGAAGGGCTTTTTCGCTTTTGCGTGTCGGTCAACGCGCTTTGTCCCCCTCCGGGTCACGCGCGGTGGCGCTTGCGGCTGCCTCTACGCAAGGCCTTAGAAAACCACGCTCAAACAAAAGCGGCGCCGTTCCCGACGCCGCGCTTCAGGCCAAGGTATAGCCCGCCCCACGTTACGTTAGGCGCTCAACCCCAGCGCTTTTAAGTCTTCCAAAACTTGCTGGCTGTGCCCCGCGGCTTTCACGCGCGGGTACACTTTGGCAATGGTGCCATCGGGGGCGATGATGTAGGTTGTGCGCACAACGCCGAAATATTCCTTCCCAAAGTTTTTCTTTTTCTTCCAAACATCGTAGCGCTCACAAACCTGGTGCTCAGGGTCGGCCAAAAGGGTGAAGGGCAACGCGTATTTGGCTTTAAACCGAGCATGACGCTCCGGCGGGTCGGGGCTCACCCCTAAAATCACCACGCCGGCTTCCTGGTAGGCGGCGTAATCTTCTTTGAAGCCCACAGCCTCTCGGGTACAGCCGGGGGTGTTGTCTTTGGGGTAGAAATAAAGCACCACCACCTTGCCGCGGTAATCCGAAAGGCGGTGCATCTGCCCCTGCTCATCGGGCAGGGCAAAATCAGGTGCGGGAATTCCTTCTGCTAAAGGCATGGTTCCTCTTGGTGGTTCACGTCAGGTCCGAAGGCGACGTCAACACGCCAGCCCGCACCAAAGCGGCTTCCAAGGCCTCCAGGGTTGCCGGCTTGAGAATCAAATCCAAAGCGCCGGCCTGCCGCGCGCGGCGCTGGGTTTCTGGTTGGTCGTCCGACGTCACCACAATCACCGGCACGTTTTGCAAACGCGGTTCCCGCTTGAGGAAAGCCAAAATCTCCAGCCCGTTGACGCCCGGCATGTTGAGGTCCAGGAAGATGGCTTCCGGCTTGACCTGATCGAGCAGCAGCAAGGCCGACCGGGCACCATAGGCAGGCACGGCTTCCACGTCTAACATGCCCAGCATGCTACACAACACATCGGCTGTGGCTTTGTTGTCGTCAATCACTAAAACTCTGTGCATGGCCTACTCCACAATCGCAATAATTTGGCCCATCGCATCTACATTATACCCTGGCAAACGCATGACGGCTTGCCGAAATTGTTCGTCGGCCAAGACGGCTTTCAGGGGGCTGAGGAGGTCGCTTTCGTAGTGTTCGCGGGGGATCACGAGGTCATAGCGTTCGCGGAAGAGGGGCACAAAATCCAACCCCAGGGCTTGGGCCGCGGCGGGGATGCCCAAGCCGCAATCCGCTCGCCCCGCGGCCACTGCTGCGGCCACCGCGAGGTGGGTGAACTCCTCTTGCGCGTAACCTTGCACTTGCTCTGGGGAAATGCCCAAACGCGCGAGGTGATAGTCCAACAACACCCGCGTGCCGGCGCCGCGCTGCCGGTTGACAAAGGTGACGTCGGCGCGGGCCAAATCTTCCAGGGAACGAATGCCTTTTGGGTTGCCCGGCTGGACCATCAGACCTTGTTCGCGCTCCACCAGGCCCAGCACCACCACCGATTCATGCGGCAGATAACGCCGAATGTAGGGGATGTTGTATTCGCCGGTTTCAGGGTCGAGCAAGTGGCTGCCGGCCAGGTGGGCTTCTTTGCGGCGCAAGGCGACCAAGCCGCCCAAGCTGCCCACGTGGGCTGAAGCCAAACGTCGGTCATGGGCGGCTAAAAACTGCGCCAGCAGGTCAAGGATGACATCGTGGGATCCAATGGCAAAGATGGTGTTTTCCAGCGCCTGCGGGGGGCGATAGAGGCGCACGGTCACCTCAGCCCCTGCGTCATAGCCCTGGCGGCCGCGCGGCACAATCAAGATACCGTCTGCGCGCACCAAGGAAGTAATCACGCCCGCGCCGCGCGCCAAGGGGGCGGCCAGCCACTGCTGCCCCACCTTGCCCACTGCCACCCGCACGTAGTCGTCGTCGCCGGCGGGGGAAGCCAATTTGCGGGTCAGGCGGGCTTGCAGGGTTGGCGGCTGGTGGGGTGCCCGCCCCAACCAACGCGCCAACAACGGTTCGACAAAAATCTCTCCGGTCAACGCCGCGGCCGCTGGGTAGCCCGGCACACCAATGATGGGCACCGCGCGGCCTTCCACATGCAGCATCCCCAAAATCACCGGATGCCCCGGCCGCACGGCAATGCCATGCACCAAAAGCTCGCCCAGGCTTTCGACAACCCGAGCGGAAAAATCTTCGGAGCCGGCCGACGACCCCGCGTTGATGAGCACCAGGTCGTGCTCGCGCGCGGCCTCGGCCACCCGAGAGCGTATGAGGTCAAAATCGTCCACGCTGATGGGGAACCGGGTCGGCTCCCCACCCCATTGCCGCACTTGGGCTGCTAACACCACCGAGTTGTATTCCAAAATGTCGCCAGGCTGGGGGTCGGTGCCAATGGGCACCAGTTCGGTGCCCGTGGGCAGGATGGCTACTTTGGGTTTGCGCGCTACCCGGACCTCGCTATGGCCGCAGGCTGCAATGGCCCCCAAATCCACCGGCCGCAGGACATGCCCCGCGGGCAAAACCAACGACGTGGCGACGATGTCTTCTCCGATGGGGCGAATGTTTTGCCACGGCCGCGCGGCCTGCCGCAGACGGATGGCATACGGCCGGCGGGGGTGTTCGGTTTCCACGCTGCCATCTTCCCGCAACGGCTCAACCAACTCGATGGGCACCACGGCGTTGGCCCAAGGGGGAATGGGATCGCCGGTATCCACGTATTGCACATGGTCGCCATATTTCAACGTCACCGGCGTCGCGGGCATAGCCCCTTCGGTATCGGCCGCGCGCAAGGCAAAGCCATCCATCGCCGCGGCGTGGTAGTGGGGCGAAGAAATCCGCGCCCAAACTGGCTCGGCCAAAGTGCGCCCTACGGCGCGGTCATCCAAAGGCAGGGTTTCGACCCCTAAAACGCCATCCAACCCTGCACGCTGTAAAGCCTGTTCGAAACGACGCCGGGCTTCCTCTAAGGGAATATCGTGGAGATAGACGGACATAACCCTCCTCGAAAATCACGAAGTTGCCGCGGGAGGCGTCTGGTCGCCAGACGAAGCAGGGGGTTGCGGTTGGGCTTGGGTGTTGGGCGCGTTGGGCGGGATGAAAATCGTTGCGCCACAATAGGGGCACTTGACAATGCCCTTGCCCACAAATTCTCGCCTGCCGCCGCAATTGGGGCAAACGTTGGTCGCGATTTTGGCGGCATCGCTGGCGTAAAAGGTCATGGATTCCCAATCAATGTAGCCCGTAAACAAGCCTAAGCTGACCAAATTGTAAATCATTTGGGTAATCTCTTCGCGGGTCATTTTCATCTCAATCATGACCTGCGCCAACGAAACCTGCCCGTGGCTCTGAATCAACCCCAGCAAGCGTTGCATTTTATCGGCTTCGGCTTGCTCGCGGGCTTCGGCTTTGCCTTTGACCAGCAAATAGACCCCCACAGCCCCCAAGAGCATGGCAGGCAATGCGCCAAACAAAATGAAGCCCAAAACCGCGCCGGGCACGGTCAATTTGTGCGTTGCGACGCCACTTCCCAAAAAGACAGCAGAAAGCACAACAGCCGCCACAGCCAGGGCTATGGCAATCCAACCTGCGGTTTTACCGACGTTCATAACGCCTCCTTCACTTGTGACCGGACAATCCACCGCCCACCGAGGGCGCCTTTTCATTTTACCCGAAACTGAGGGGAAAAATCCCTTCCGCGCAGAAACCAATGTGATTAGCCAAAGCCGCTGGAGCCACCGCCACTGGCGCCCCCTGAGAAGCGATGGCTGCTACTGGAAGAAGCAGTCGTGCGGCTCGGAAGCGAAGTCACGTATCCACCGCCCGAAGTGGTGTGATGGCTCGAGCCGCCGCTGGCCGTATCCAGCGCCCTAAACAGGTCTTCTGACAAGTCAGCCAAAGACAAAAAAGCAGCCTGGGCTGCCAAATCCAACTCCGGCGCTGCGGCCGAGCGTTGGCCCGCGGGCACGGCGGCCGCGGCTGAGTGCTCAGGGCGGGAGGCCGAGGAGGATGACGCCGCGGGCACTGGCTTCGTGGCCGCGGTGCGGTACCACTGCGGCAAGGTGGCTCCCGGCACCCTGGCAAATTGAAAAGAAAGATTGCGCGCCAAGCCAAACGCAGTGGCGTAGGGC
>CAYLRJ010000009.1:0-37973 GCA_964386185.1 uncultured Anaerolineaceae bacterium | reverse complement strand
CGACCTCACTTGGGCCGACTTCGGCACCGACCACATCGCGGCCTATTACCGCCGCTACCGCGCTGAAACCCTGCTCATCATCAACAACCTGAGCCACGAAGCCCTGACCATCACACTGCCGCCGGGGGAATACACCGACCTTTTCACCACCCAAACTTTGCAAGGCGGCCAGCAAATGTCCCTCAAACCTTTTGCCTTCCTGTGGCTGCAACGCCGCGCTTGAGCCCCAAGGCCACGCTCATGCCTTCTTTTCTCCGCACTTTACTCGCACCACTTGGGGCATGGCTTGTGCTCATGCTGCTCGTGGGTTGTACGGCCGCGTCGCCGTCCCCCACCCCCGACCCAATTCCTGCGACAGCGCGCGGCACGCTCACCTTTCACACCCTCCGCGTCGGCTCAACCAACCGACGCTTCGCGCTCTACGTGCCGCCTCACTTGGCCGACACCCCCCACCCCCTGGTCATCGAACTCCACGGCGGCGGTGTCACCCTCGAAGACATGACCGGCCTCAGCGGCCACGCCAGCCCCTACAAACTGTGGATGAACCTCGCCGACGCCGAAGGCTTCTTCGTGGTTTACCCCGCAGGGCTGGATGGCGCCTACGGCAAACCCACCTGGAACGATTGCCGAGCAGACGCAACCGTCAACGCCTCGGCCGACGACGTGGGTTTTCTCAATGCCCTCATTGATTTCCTGGAAGCCCACTACCCCGTGGACGCCCACCAAATCTACGTTTCGGGCACCTCCAACGGCGGGCTCATGGCCCTCCGCCTGGCCGTGGAAAGCCCCCACCGCCTGGCAGCCGTGGCTGTGGTAGCCGCAGCCATGCCCGCGGTGTCATCGTGCCCACCGCCCAACACCCCCCTGAGCATCCTCTTCATCAACGGCACCCAAGACAACCACCTTCCTTACAACGGCGGCACCATTGGCGCGCCCCCCAACCCTGCCCACGGCACCGTGCTTTCGACCTCGGCTTCCGTCCAACGCTGGCGGATGGTCAACCAAACAGATGAAACCCCTACCGTCACCACCTTCCCCGACCGCGACCCTCACGACCACAGCACCGTTACCCGCACTGCCTACCTCCACGGCAAAAACAACACCACAGTCGTGCTCGACACAGTCCACGGCGGCGGGCACAGCGCCCCCAGCATCCGCGAAACCTATTCATGGCTATACGAAGCCTACTTCGGCCCCCAAAACCACGACTTCGAAACCGTGTGGGAAATTTGGCAATTCTTCCGCCGCAACCAGCGCTAAAACCCTTCCCCCGCTTCCAACCCCCGCACTCACCCATCTCACGCCACAAACAAACACCAATACAAAACCACCCCCAAGAAAAAGGCCGCATAACTCAAAAGGTGAAACCGCAACGTGAAGCGCACCACCTGCCCTTGGGTCTCTCGCAAATACCCCCGATAAGCAATCAAATTGGCCAACGAGCCAATCAAACTTCCAAAGCCGCCCACGCTGACACCCCACAACAGCGCCGGCCATTGATGGGTGAAATCGGCCAACAGCAAAGCCGCAGGAACATTGCTAATCACTTGGCTCAACCCCGCCGCGAGCAAAAACACATGCTGCGGATGCGCCAAAGCCGTTGCCAACATGCGCTGCAGATTGTCTGTAAAGCCAAAGAAACAGGCAAAGGTCAACAACAGCGCATAATCCACCTTGAGGCTTTGACGGTCCCGCCAGAGGGCATAGCCCAACACAAAAACACCCGTCGCGAGCGGCAACACCCGCAAAACAGTCAAAGCCACCACCGCCAACGCGACCAAATAGAAATAAGCCGAAAACGTCAGCGGCTCAAAAGGCGTCTCTTCCCAAACCACGGGCTGGCCATCAATGCGCAACCACCATGCCGCCAACATCAACACAACCAAGAAAAACACAGCAAACGGCGCAATCACCCGAACGAACTGCCCCAAAGGCACCTGATAGTGCCAATAGATGAACAAGTTTTGCGGATTGCCAAAGGGGGAAAGCGCCGACCCCGCGTTGGCGGCCAAGGCTTCTAAAATCACCAACCAATCCTTGCGGCGCACCCGCAACAGCATGGTCAACGGCACCACGGTCAACAAGGCCACATCGTTGGTCACCAGCATCGAGAAGAAAAACGTCGCAAGCACCAACTTGAAAGCCACCCCTCGGCCCTGTTCCAAACGCCGCGCCACGCGTGCGAGCACATGATGCTCCCGCAAACCCGTCGTGACCACAAAAAGCACAAACAAAATGTAGAGGATTTGGAAATCAGAGCGCGTATAAACCGGCACACGGCGCAAATAGAGGGAAGTGCTCCCCAAACCCACCAACGCCAACACAAACAACCATTCGGTTTTGACAAAACCCAAAATCTTTTGCTTAGCCATCCTACACCTCACTACAAAACCAGGCTCTATACCTACCACAATCGGCGCGCCGCGGGCACAGTTGCCGCGACGCTCTCTACACCTACCATAACAAAGTGAGGTGAAGGAAATTCAAAGAAAAGATGAAGATTTTCTGAAGATTCCGCCTGCGTTGGTGATTAGGCTCAGGAAATTCCCCCGTTTGTGAGCTCAGGGGTTTGCCCCAGCCGGCGGGCAAGCCCCCGGGCGCGGCAAGCGATAAAGGGCGTAGGAATCCTGGACCGCCACGAGCGGCAAGGCCTGCAAAAACTGCTGCAAGGCCGTGGCCTCGGCGGGGGTGAGTTTGCCGGCCTGAAGCACAAAATCGGCTCCGCGGCGCGAAATGACCACATCGTCGTATCCCTGACACGCCCACCACCGAGGCAAAGCCTGCGGGGAACCCGCCTGGGAGAGGCCATACACGAAGTTATCCAAAAAGGCATCGGGCATCACCTCGCGGGGCAAGCCATACATGCGCGGCTCAAAGAGCAACATCACCTTGGCGTCTGGCGGGGTATGCTGAGCGAGCAACTCGTGCAACGCCTGGTAATCGGGCAAGGCACGGTGATAATAAGCAGCCCGATCCTCGAACCCCAAGGCGTAGGCCAAAGGATGACGCGCAGCCACAAACACCGCGGCTTCCAAGAGCGAAACCGCCGCGACGCCCCACACCATCCACCACACCAGATAACGGACGCGCAAACGCGAGGTATCCAAAACCCGCGCCCAACGGATGCCATAAGCCGTGGGCACAGCCCACACCAACAACGCTGGCCACAGCAAACGCGCCTGCCACAAAGCGTGCGAACGGGCTACTCCCCAAACCCACATCAACGCGCTCAAACCCACAAACCACCCCCAAATACTGGCCGCGAGCCGCACACGCCGGCCACGACGCCACAACCGCCCCCAAGCCGCCACCGCCAACGGCGCCAGCCCCAAAAACAGCGGTCCGATTCGGCTGTGGAAATAGGTGGCGTCTCGATAGCCCAAGCTGACCGTCCACGGCAGCAACAGCCAATCCTTCCAATGGGTGCCGAGGCCGGTGCCTGGTTCGGCCAACCAAGCCATGCGCTGAGCGTTCCACCCCACGCCACCAAACACAAAAGGGTAAAACGGGTTGCCCATGTAATACGCATTGCGCGCGTACCAGGGCAGGGCCACCCCCAACGCCAGCCCCCCAAAACCAAGCCACGCCCGAGCCGCGGTTTTCCACGGGAAGCGCCGCACCAAAACCCACCCCAGGAAAACGCCCACCGCCACGGCCAGCGTGACCGAGGTATATTTCACACTCATGGCCAAGCCGACGAATACCGCGGCCTTCCGCAAGGCCGGGGACACCCGCGCCAGCGTAGGCGCCTGCGCGGCCTGCCACGCCGCCCGCAAGGCCGCGAGGCTATAAAAGGCCAAAGCAAAATCGGTATAGGCCCCCGTCGCCAACAGCAACCCCGAAGGCATGGCAAAAGCCAAAAGCACCACTCCTCGCGCGGTGCGTGCGCCAAAGATCTCTCGGGCCCAATCCGCAGCCCAATATATCGCGGCCGCGGCAAAAGCCAAGCCCAACAGCTGCGCCGCGCGGTCGCTTCCCCACGCCAGCGGCCAAATGTACACCCCCTCCACCAAGCCCGGGTGCCAAAAAGGGTAGATGGCCACCGACTGCAAACCGCCGTGTTTCAACACCCAAGCCGGCTGCGCCAGGTGATACACCAACGCGTCAAAGCCTTCGGGCGGCGCCAAAGCCAACAACAGCGCCGGCACCCCCGCGGCCAACCACCATCCACGGGCTGGCAGCGCCTGCCAACACGCGCGCCCTTCACAAGGGCGCCGATGCCGCCAGTGCCTGAGAGCCCACGCTACACCTATCGCCCCCAGCCCCCAAAACACCCACGGCCGCGCCCAGTGCAACACTTCCAGCCCCAACGACACCACCGCCAGCGCTCCAGCCCCGACCCCGGCCGCCAACAAGTCCTCCCCCTCTTCGCCGCCCCACCAAGGCGCCAACTTGTCTCCAAGCGCCCAAGCCCATAACCCAAACCCCGCTGCACAGGCCAAAGCCCACACGGTCCGCGCCAGCCCCCACCACACCCGCGCAGGCAGAGGGCGCTGGGTGCTCAACACCAAGGCCACCGCTAAAGTCAACCACAAGAGCACCCCCAAAGCCGCCCCCAGCCGCCATTGCTTCATGGCCTACTCCAATCGCTCCACCCGCACACGGCGCTTGAGGTCTTCTAAGGCCGCCGGGTCGAAAAGTGCGGTGCCGGGTTGCGAGGCCGTCCCGCTGCCACAAGCCACCCCCAAACGCAATGCCTCCTCAGGCGCCGCGCCTTGCGCAAACGCCGCAACCAGCCCCCCTACCAGCGAATCCCCTGCCCCAACGGTGGAGCGCACCTCAACCGGCGGCGCACTCGCGCGATACACGCCCTCTGGCCCGACCATGACCGCGCCCTCTTCCCCCAGCGAAACACAGACATACGTCGCCTGGGCCTGCAAACGCCGCGCTTCGGTCACTACATCGTCTAAGGTGGGCAACTTCCGCCCGGCAAACAACGCCAATTCATAACGGTTGGGCTTGATGAGAAAAGGCCGCTGCGCCAAGGCCGCCTCGAGCATCTCCCCGCGGGTATCCACGACGGCCCGCGCACCCACTGTGCGCAACAGGGCCACCAAATCACCATAAATGTGGCTCGGCACCCCCGCAGGCAGCGAGCCCGTCAGCACCCCAAACCCGCCCGCCGCGGCTTGGACCAAACGCTGCTTCACCGCTTCCAGCGCTTCGGCGGGCACTTCCGGCCCAATGCCGTTGACTTCGTATTGTGCGCGCGGGGATTTTTCCAAAAGGGTGCAGTTGATGCGGGTCTCGCCGGGGATTTCAATGGCCACCAAATCATCTAACTCGTTTTGCAGCAGCCGCCGAACCAGCAGGCCGATTTCGCCGGCCAAGATGGCCAAATTGGTCGCCGGCACGCCCAACCGCTTCAGGGCGCGGCCCACGTTGATGCCGTTGCCGCCCGGGTCGAAGCGGGTGTGTTCCGCATGCACCTTCTGGTCGGGAATCAGGGTGGGGAACTCGTAACTGACATCCAAACACGGGTTGAGTGTCAGCGTTGCAATCGGTTGAGGGTACACACCAGCCTCCCTTTCAGCCCCAAAGGGCCAAACAGATTGCCGCCCGCGCGCAGACGCCACCCGCGGCGCGGGGAAGCCTCAGCCGCGGGACGTTCTCGCGTGTGATGCGCCGCTCATGCTGCCTGGCCACGCGGGTTCATCAGTGGCTCCGGGCCTGCATCGTGCGGCCCGACCACGACCGATAGAGCCATTCCACGCCAAACGAAGCAACCACCACCACCAAGAGCACCAACAAGGTCACCGGGGTGGTCGTCCAGAGGTAGTAGCTCAGCACCACAAACGCGCTCAAACACGCCACAATGGCAGCCACAATGACGCCTCGGTTGGCGCCGGTTTCCTGATAGAGGCGGAGATGGCCAATGCTCACCGCGGCATAAATGAGCAAAAAGGCCGCGCTGCCCATCATCCCGATTTTATCCAAATGGAAGAGGTTGGCAAACAAAATCACCAACCCAGCCGTAATGAACAGCCCCTCGGTGGCCTTTCCCCACACCTTACGCTCAAACACCTCGGGCAGTTGGCCTTCTTTGGCAATGGTATAACTGACGTTGGCCCCGCCATACAAAGTGGCATTGATGGCCGAAGAAGTGGCAAACAGGGCGGCAAAAGCCACCAGCCGCAACCCCCAAGGGCCTAAAAAGGCCTGGGCGGCCGCGGCCGCCGCATAATCGCTCGCCGCGACAATCTTGGGCACCGCCAGGTTCCCTACCACCGTGATGCTGACCGAAACATAGAGGAAAATCACCAAAGCCACACTGAGATACAACGCACGCGGCAGTGTCTTTTGCGGGTTTTCCATGTCTTCCGCGGTGTTCGTCACCAAGCCAAAACCCTCATAGGTCAAAAACACCACCCCCGCAGCAAAAAGCATCTTGTCAACGTGGGGCCAATGCACCGGCGAAAGCAAATCGGGCTTGAGGAAAAAGAAGCCGCTCACGGCAAAGAGCAACAGCACCCCCACATTGGCCGCAACAATGACCAACTCTGAACGCCCAACCGCCTTGGCGCCCAAAAAGTTGATGGCCGTAAAAATCAAGACAATAGCCGTGGCAAAAATGTTTTGCCAATACCAAGGGGGATTGTGAAAGAACGTCGCCAAATAAGCCCCAAAAGCCTTGGCATACAAGGCTAAGGCAAACACATAACCAAACCACAAAAGCACATTGAAACCCCCACTGATCAACCCATCCCCAAAACCTTGAATGAGGAACTCCACCGGCCCGCCCGCGGAAGGATAACGCGCGCCCAACTTTGCATAGGAATACGCGCTAAACAGCGCGACCAAGCCGGCAAGAGCGAAGGAAATATAAACCGCGTTCCCAGCAATGCCCACAGCCGTGCCCAAAAGCGAATAAATGCCGCCGCCAACCATCCCCCCTACGCCGATGGCCACGGCCGACCACAAAGTCATGGCTTTTTTCTGTGTCTCACTCACGGGTTTCTCCTCCTCAGAATCTCGACAGGCCCGGCCGCATCACCGAGCCCCTGCGCGTCTCCATCGGCCGGCCTTTGCCGCACACCCGATGGAAACCTTCGGCTACCTTTATTTTACCTGACTTCCCCACCCAACCACACCCAAGATGTGCCCTTTGCGCCCGGCCACCCAAACCCCTTGAGCGCCCCCTTAACTTGCCTCTTGTTGTAGAATAAAAGTGAGATCTCTCACGGGGCGCTTGCTCCTACTTTTCAACTTCGGAGGAAACAAATGGCACACACAGCCGACGTCATCATCATTGGTGGAGGCGTCCACGGCGCGAGCCTGGCCTTTCACCTGGCCCAACGGGGCATCAAACCCTTGGTCTTAGAACGCAAATTCGTCGCGGCCGGCGCCACCGGGCGTTCCAGCGGTCTGGTGCGGATGCACTACGACCTGCAGCTGGAATGCGAACTGGTTTGGAAATCCTTTGAATATTTCCGCAACTGGGAAGAGATCGTCGGCGGCAGTTGTGGTTTTGTGCGCACCGGCTTCATTCGGATCGTACAACCGCAATACGAGGAAGCCCTTCGGGCCAACGTCGCGATGCAACAAGCCTTAGGCATCCCCACGCTGCTCGTCACCGCCGACGACATCAAGCGCCTGGCCCCTTACTTCACAGTCGGCGACTTCACCTACGCCGCCTACGAGCCGGAATCCGGCTACGCCGACCCGCCCACCACTGCGGCCAGCCTCATGGATGCCGCCCGTCGCCTGGGGGCAACCCTCAAAACCGGCGTGCAAGTCACCGAAATTCTCACCGACGACAGCAAAGTGCTGGGCGTGCGGACCGCGGAGGGCACGACCTATCACGCGCCCGTGGTGGTCAACGCGGCCGGGGCCTGGGCCGACCGCATCGCCCGCCTGGTGGGCCTCGACCTGCCCTTCACCACCTGGAGCCACGACGTCATGTTCATCCGCCGCCCCAAAGCCATCGGCCCTTCTCACCCCACCGTGATTGACGACATCCATGAAATGTACTTCCGCCCCGAACAAGGCCGGCTCACCCTGGTTGGCCTGGAAAGCGGCAACCCCCTGGGCGAAGACCCTGACACCGACACCGAACACCCCCACCCCGGCTTTGTGGAACGCGCGGTGGAGCACATCTGCCGCCGCATCCCGATTATGGAAGAAGGCTCCCTCCACAGTGCCCATCGCGGCTACGACGGCATCACCGACGACCAACGCGCCATCATCGGCCCGGCAGGCCCCGAAGGCTTTTGGCTCAACTGTGGCCACAGCGGCACGGGCTTCAAAATCGCCCCCGCCACAGGCCGCAGCCTGGCCGAGTGGATTTTAGACGGCGCGCCCCAAACCGTAGATATCCGCCCCTTCGCACTCAGCCGTTTTGCCGAAGGGCGCCTCTTGCGAGCCAAACACCCCTACGCCGACATCTGGCGATAGAGCCCGCAGCGCCTCCCCTCACCCTGGGCACCTGCCTCGGCAGCAACCCTGCCGAAACCTCCGGCCATGACCACCTTCTGGAAACGCCTCAGCACCCCTGCCAAACAAGCCCTCATCCTCCTTGGGTTGATGGGGCTTCTCCTCGCGGGCGTGCTCGGCCTGACCCGGGTGGTCACCAACCGGGTGCGCACCTGCCTGGACGCCGAACTATACCACCAGGCAATGGCCTTGCGGTCGTGGTTCGTCAACGAGAGCTTCTACCTGCGCGACGAAGCACGGCTTTTGGCTGAGTTTGAGGGCTTCCAAGACCTTCTCGCCCACAACGACGAAGCCCAACTGCGCCGCCTGATGGCACTCCACCAAAACACCCACGAAGCCGACAACGTTTACCTGCTCACTGCCACAGGGCAACTTTACACCGCAGCCGCAGTGCCGCCCCTGGACGCGCAAACCATCTGGAACCTTGACCTGGTCAAAATGGGCTTCAACGGCCAAGCCCTGGCCGAGCTCACCACGGTGGACGACCGCATCTGGCTGATCGCGGTTTCACCCCACGTCCAACCCAACGGCGCTATTGATGCCGTCTTCGTCATCGTGCGCCAAATTGACGCTTCCTTCCTGGAAACCCTGGTTGGCGGCTTCAACGGCCTCATCGTACTCACCGATGGTCGCGTGTGGGTCGGCTCCCGCACCGAACAAGTGCCCCCAACGGTGCTCGACGCCCTGGCCGAAGCCATCACCACCCCAAACAGCGACATCCTCCAACCCTACAGCGTCCGGTTCCAAGGCCGCCTCTCCGAGGTATTGATTGTGCCTTTGGGCTCCTCCCACGCTGGCTCCTACGCGCTGGCCCTGGTCAAGCAAGCCGAAGTGCTCGACACCGCCCGCCGAGACGCCCAACGCTGGGGCATCGCCTTGGCCTTGGGGTTAGGGCTGCTCGCCGCGCTCTTGGTGGCCTTCCACGAACGCGAAGTCTTCGCCCCGCTGCGCGCCCTGGCACAAAACGCGCAGCACCTGGCCGAAGGGCGCCTCACCGACCCCATCGAACCGCGAGGCGCGGCCGAAATCCAACGCCTGGCCCTCGGCCTCGAAGCCCTCCGAGCGCAGATAGAAACCCTGCGCCAACGGGAACAAACCCTCACCCAACACCTGGAAGCCCGCTTGGCCGAGCAAACCCAAGCCCTGGAACAGGTCTGCCGAGCGCGCGAACACCTCCTGGCTCAACTCATCACCTCGCAAGAAGAGGAACGCCGCCGCGTCTCCCGAGAATTGCACGACGAAACCAGCCAGGAACTCGCCAACCTCATCGTGCGGCTGGGTGCCCTGGCCCGCGTGGTGGACGACGAAGACATCCTCACCCAACTGCGCGCTGCGCAACCACGCTGCCCAAACCCTCGAAGGCGTCAACCGCATCGTGATGGATTTGCGCCCAGGCCTGCTCGACGAATATGGCCTGGTGCCCGCCGTGCAATGGTATGCCGACGCCCGCCTGGCCTCACAAGGCATCGAGGTCAAGGTCAAGGCCAAAGGCACCCCGCGGGAACTCTCTTCTTACGTCCAAGTCAGTGTGTATCGCATTTTGCAGGAAGCCATCAACAACATCGCCCGTCACGCCCAGGCTCACCACGTGGCCATCCGTTTTGATTGGCGCGAAAACTTCCTCCGCATCGAAGTCGAAGACGATGGACAAGGCTTTGATGTGGAACATACCCTCGCCGACGCGCAAGACCATTTCGGCCTTTTGGGCATGCGTGAACGGATTTCGCTGCTCAACGGGAAAATGCACATCACCTCAGAGCCCGGCCAAGGCACCCGCCTGGTCTTCCACATTCCCTACACGCTTGAGCCCACCGAACGCCATGACGGGTAGTTTTGGGTCGGCTCCCGCCGACCCAGCCAGGCCACACGAGCCCTCGGAGTGCCATGACAGACAAAATCACCGTTTTATTGGTTGACGACCACGCCATCCTACGGGCGGGGCTCAAAGCCCTGCTCGACACCTACGACGACATCGAGGTCATCGGCGAAGCCGCGGACGGCGAAGAAGCCATCCGCTTGGCTCGCGAACGCAAGCCCGATGTCATTGTCATGGACGTGATGATGCCGGGCATGAACGGCCTCACGGCCTTGCGCTACATCTTAGAAGAAAACCCAGAGGCGCGCGTCCTCATGCTCACCCAATATGGCAACAAGGCCTACGTACTGCCCCTGCTGGAAGCCGGCGCGGCCGGCTACGTGCTCAAACAGGCCGCCGACACCGATTTCGTCAAAGGCATTCGGGCTGTGTATGAGGGCAACTCATACCTCTACCCGCCCATTGCCAAACTGGTGCTGGAAGCCCTCACCTCCGGCGAAGACGCAACCGCGCCCGAGCGTCAACTCACCCCGCGAGAGCGCGAAATCCTCATCTTGATTGCACGAGGTTACACCAACAACGAAATTGCCAAAATGCTCTACATCAGCCCCAAAACCGTTGACGTCCACCGCACACGCATGATGAACAAGCTCAACCTGCACAATGTCGCCGAAATCGTGCGCTACGCGGTGCGTCAGCGGCTGGTGGACCCCTGGGAAGACTAACGCCACCACCCCACCGGGCTCACCAACGCGGCCCTGCCCGCCCTACGCGGTGGGCAGGGCCGCGTCGCGCGAGGCGCAGCGCCCACCCAACCGCGCCCCAAGGGCTTCACTGCCCCACAAGGGGGAAAGCAAATAAGGGCTTCACACCCAGCCCAATAAGGTCAACCCCTTATTTGTGAAGTGCCTTCACAATGTTATGATTTTCACAAAGAGTTATTTTCCTCTTCTCGGGCCCCGAAGGCCCTGCCGTGGACATCGAGCGAGGGCTCCTTGCCCGACCATTGCTGGCTTCCAGCGACCACGATGCCCACCCACCGAACGATGCAACCACCCCTGCGCAGCCTGACGCATTCACGGAGCCAAAGCCAAGCATGAAAACGCCACCCACCTCTCTCAGCCACACCCTGCGCCGCGGGGTTTGGGTGTTGTGGATAGCCCTGCTTCTGAGCGGATGGCAAGCCGTCGCCGCCGCGGCCCCAACCCCAGTGGACAACGAAACCCCGCCCCTCCCCACGCCCACCCCCGTCAGCGAAACCTCGCCCGATGCCAACTGCCGCATGTGCCACACCGACCACAACTTTCGCGGCCGCTTCCAAAACGGCGAAATCATCAGCCTCTCGGTGGACGTGGGCGAATTTGAAAATTCCGTCCACGGGCCAGCAGGCCTGGAATGCATCGCCTGCCACCCCAAAACACAAAGTTACCCTCACCAACCCAACAGCCCGCAGATTGATTGCACAACCTGCCATCCGGCCGAGGGGGGCGCCGAAGCCGCCAGCGACACTGTCCTTCTGGTGGATCTGCCCTATCAAGACCACCGCGCCATGACCTTAGACATCAACGAAGCCTGCCGTTCCTGCCACGAAGAGGCCTTCCAGGAAGCCGCGGACAGCATGCACGTCCGCGCGATGGAAAGCGGCAACCGCGACGCCCCCGTATGCGTTGATTGTCACGGCAGCCACGCCATTCAACCGCCCGACCAACCGCGGGCTCAAATCGTCACCATTTGCGGCGAATGTCACCACGCGGTGTACACCACCTACCGCGCCAGCGTGCATGGCGCGCCGCTGACGAGCGACCCCTCTAACCCCGATGTGCCGACGTGCATTGACTGCCACGGCGTCCACAGTGTGCGCGGGCCGCGCTCCCCCACCTTTCGCAACGACACCATTGCCATCTGCGGTGAATGCCACAGCAACCCCGCCCTCGGCGAGAAATACCACCTCTCGACCCAAGTGTATACGCGCTATTTGCAAGAATTCCACGGCCGCTCAGTCAACCTGGCCCGTTTGGCGCAACATCCCAGCACCGAAGCCACCTGCTACGACTGCCACGGAACCCACAACATCCAGCCCCCCGACGACCCGCGAGCCACAGTCTCAGACGAGCACCTTCAAGCCACCTGCCAAAAGTGCCACCCAGGCGCGAGCAAAAACTTCCCCAAAGCCTGGATGGGCCACCAAACGCCCAACCTGGAAACCACGCCGGTGCTGGCCATCATTGACATAGCCTACGGTTATGTGCTGGTGCCAGGGGTCATTGGCGGCTTTTTGGGCTACATCCTTTTGGATGCCCGCAAACGGTGGCTCGAGAAGCGCCGCCGCCTGCGCCAAGCCATCGCCGAAGCCGAGAAGGAAATCGAAGAAGAATTAGGTGCCGAGTATGACTTCCACGAAGAGTAACCCTCCCAAGCCCAAGCGCAGCTCGCGCGCCCGCGCCGTGCCCGCAGCCGAACAACCGGTGGACCGCGCGGCAATCAAACGCCGCCTCCTCACCCGCCGCCTGCGCGAAGCCCAGGCTTTGGCTTCCCGGATGACCATCCTGCCCGATGGCAGCCGCGTTTTCCTCCGCTTCGACCGCGCTGTGCGCTCTCAGCACTTGGTGCTGATAGTCACGTTCACCACCTTGGCGGTCACTGGGCTGCTACAACATTTCAGCCATTACACCCTCATCGCCAAAATCGTCAACGGGCTGGGCGGGGTCGAAGCCCTCCGCACGGTGCATCACGTGGCCGCCATCTTGATCATTGCGGTCTCGCTTTACCACGTCTGGACGATTTTTGAGACCTGGTTTGTCAAACGAACCCGCGGCGCCATGTGGCCTCGTGTGCAGGATGCCAAAGACCTTGTGCAAATCATCAAATACAACCTGGGGCTGGCCGAGGCCCGACCGGCTTACGACCGCTTTAGCATTGAAGAAAAGATGGAATATTGGGCGCTGCTGTGGGGGCAAAGCCTGATGATCGTCACCGGCCTCATCATGTGGTTCCCAGTGGTGGCGACCTGGATTCTGCCGGGCGAGGCCATCCCCATCGCGCGAGCCCTTCACAGTTGGGAAGCCATCTTAGCGACCCTGGCCATCCTCACCTGGCACACCTACCACGCGCACATCAAAACCCACAACCGCAGCATGTTCACGGGCTACATGACCGAAGAAGAAATGCGCCACGAACACCCTTTGGAATACGAACGCATCCTCGCGGCCTATGCTTTCATCCAAAAAGTGCAGCAGGAACACGCCGCGGCGCGCCCCACGCCCTCCGGCAATGGCCAGCCCGCCTCCCCCGACCCTGCAAAATTCCCCTCTCCCCCGGCTTAGAGGCACGCCATGAAACCTGAGCAGTTGTTCCAAAACTGGCAAACCTGGGCCACCACCGAAAACCTCCGCCGTGCGGTGCTCTTGGTCGGTGTGTCGTTGGTGGTGCTGAGTTTGATTTTCGGCGGCTACTACTATTGGGACCGCTTTCACGCGCGCGGCCAGGTTTCGCCCACCGAGCGAGCCATTGCCGAGGCCGAACAAGCCGTGCGCGACAACCCCTCCGACCCTCAACTGCGGCTCACACTGGCTGCGTTGTATTATGAAAACTTCCGCTATGACCAAGCCCTCGCCGAAGCCCAAGAAGTGTTAGAGGCGTATCCCGACAACGACGATGCGCTGCTCGTTGCGGGCATGGCCAGCCTCCGCCTGGGGCGGCGGGAAGACGCGCTTCCCTACCTGGAACAATTCATTGCCCTGCGCGAAACTCGCCCCACAGCCCAGGCCGATATGCAACTGGAAATGGCCGAATACTTCGTTGGTGAAAGTTACATTGCGTTGGGGCAGAGCGAAAAAGCCCTCGCCCCGCTGCAAGCCGCGCTGGTCATCGTGCCGACCGACGCCGACGCGCGCTATCAATTGGGCCTGGCCTACCGCAACCTGGGGCGCTGCGAAGAAGCCCTCACCCAATTCCAGCATGCGGTGCGCCTGGTGCCCGACTTCACCGAGGCTTACGAAGGCATGGCCTATTGTTACCGCACCCTGGGGCAGGAAAGCGCCCTCCGCTATGCCGAGGGCATGGTGGCCTACGGAGAGGGCAACTACACCCTCGCCCAAGCCAAACTCCAAGAGGCCGCATCCCAACGCCCCGCGGACCCGCAAGTGTGGCTGGGATTGGGGTTGACCTATGAGAAACTGGGCGACCTCTCGGCCGCCCTGGACGCGCTCACCCAGGCCCAACATCTGGCGCCCCACGACCTGGCCATCCAACAAGCCTACGGCCGGGTCCAAGCCGCGCTGGAAGCCATCCAATCGCAGGAGGCGACACCATGACCCCACCAGACGAGGTCCAACCTCAGCCCATTCCCTCCGAACCCGAAGGCGCGCCCTCCTCTGAGCACAACCAGCCCCCCACACAGCCCCCGGCCGCGGCCCAGCCAGAGCAGGCCGCGCGCGAGGCGAACGCCCTCCCCGCTGAGCCCTCCCCGACCGCCTCGGCCAACGACGAAGATGAAGAGCGCCGACGCAAACGCCTCTTGGCCGCGCTCTTGGCGCTGCTGGCCGCACTGTGTTTGGTGACCTACCTCTTTGTGCGTTACCTCAACCGCCCCCAGCCCCTCCCCGACCTGCTGCCCGTGCCTGTCGAAGTCAACTACCCGCCCCATTACCTCTCTGCCTTCTACGGTGTGGATGCCCCCCTGGGCATCGCCCTGTCACCCGATGGTCAACGCCTCTACGTCGCCGAAAGCCGGGGCGAACGCTGGGTCAAAATTTTCGACACCACGGGCAACCTGTTAGGGAAGTTTGCACCCCCGCGCACCACCCCGGCCGAGCGCTCGCCTGTCTATCTCGCCACCGATGCCCAAGGACGGGTGTTCGTCACCGACCGCCTGCAACACGCGGTGTTTGTCTATGACCCCGACGGCAACTACCTCGACACCATTTTGGGCCCCACCCTGACCCTGAGCGAATACATCGCCAAACATACCGGCACGTCCCCCCTCCCCGGCACGTTCGCATACAACATCTTCGAAGACGAAGTCCATTACCAAGATGCGTCAGGTCTGGCGAAAACGCTGCCCCGCCCCAACCGACCTGCTTGGGCGCCCCTGGGCGTCGCCACCACCCCCGAAGGGCAACTGATTCTGACCGACGTGGGGCGCAAAGACGGCCAAGAAAACCATCAAGTGCTCGTCTTCCCTGCTGCGGCCCTCACCGCCATCGGCCAGCCCGATTTTTCCCCGCAGATTTTGGCCTTCGGGCAATTCGGTGAAGCCGACGACCAGTTCCAGTTCCCTAACATGGCCATTCGCGATGCGCAAGGGCGTTTCGTCGTCTCCGATGGCAACAACGGCCGCCTCTCGGTGTGGGATGCTCAAGGCAACTTCCTCTACTTGTTGGGCGCCGGCACCGGCGAGGGCGCGCTCAACCTGCCGCGGGGGCTCTGGATGGACGAGCGCCAACGGCTGTACGTCGTTGATACCGTGGGGCAGGCCGTGCGGGTGTATGACTTTGCAACACAAACACCCACTTTCCTCTTTTCCTTCGGGGTGCCGGGCACGCTAAAAGGCCAATTCAACTACCCCAATGCCATTGTCGGCGACGCATCAGGGCGCCTCTACATCACCGACCGAGAAAACAACCGCATCCAAGTGTGGTCTTATTGACCAGACCCTGCCATGAAAGGAGGTGCATCATGTAAACGCAGCCTACCCCTGCGCGCCTCTCAAGGTGCATGTACCCTTTATGATGCAAGGTGCTCTTGCTACCCCAGTAGTCAGAGCAAAGGAGAAAAACGATGAAACGAGGGTTCCTTGTTTTCCTGCTGGCGATCAGCCTCACATTGGCGATGACCAGCACGGCCTTGGCCAACGGCGGCCCCCACGGAGACTACACCGCCACCACCGACGCGTGCGCGGGCTGCCACCGGGCCCACACAGCCACCGGTCAGAACCTGCTGATCGCCAACAATACCTATAGCCTGTGCATGTCATGCCACGGTGCCTCGGGCGCGGGAGCGAACACCAATGTGGACGACGGCTATTACCTCTCTTCGCGCGACGACTCCCTGGCCAACCAGGATGTAGGCGCAGCCAACACGCCCGACAACGCCGCGCTGTTGGGCGGCGGGTTCACCAACTACCGCGGCGCGGCGGTCACCTCAACCCACGACCCCACAGGCACCACCAACCAAGCCTGGGGTGCGGGCGGGGTGCGCGGGCAATTGGGCACCATTGACGATACCATGGACTGCGCCTCGTGCCACGACCCCCACGGCTCGGCCAACTATCGCATCCTCAAAACCACCATCAACGGCGTGAGCGTCACCGTTTCACAGGTAGATGAAACCGCCAAAGATTACGACACCCCCCACTGGCCGGCCAACATGAGCAACGTCTGCGGCGCGTGCCACGATCCTTACCAGCACGCCACCAACGACACCTCCTCCTACACCCACGCCGTAGATGTCACCTACAGCGGCACCACATCTTACACCGATGGCAGTGGCACCACCGTCTCGGTTCCCCTGGCGGCCAACAACACCTTAGTGTGCTCCACATGCCACCTCGCCCACGGCACCTCGGCCCACATGGAAGGCTACGCCGCGGACAGCAACCTGCCCACCGGCGGCGACAGCGCCTTGCTGCGCGAAGACAACCGCGGCGTTTGCCAAGCCTGCCATCAAAAGTAACCGCCAACGCGCGTCAGCCGTAAGCCTCCGGCTTGTGTCCCTTCCCCCGCGGGGGAAGGGACCTCTCCGGGAGGGAGGGAGCCACCATGTCTTTTTCGCGTTGGCTTGTTCTGTTGGCCGCGTGCGGGGCACTGCTCATCGCCCACCCCGTACGCGCAGATAACGGCCCCCACGGCGGTTACACTGCCACCACCGACGCATGCGCCGCCTGTCATCGCGCCCACACCGCAGCGGGAAACGACCTCCTCCGCGCGGGGTCCAGCACCGCGCTCTGCCTCACCTGCCACGGCAGCACCGGCGCAGGCGCCGACACCGACGTCATGGACGGCCTCTACCTCCAACGGGATGCCACCACCGAATCGCCGCTCGAAGGGGAAGTCAACCGCGGGTTGAAGGCTGGCGGGTTCCGCTACGCGCGCATGGACACCGCGTGGAACGGCACCGCAACCGCCCGCCCGACCACATCCTCCCACCTGTGGGATGGCGGCTCGGGCACGGCGTGGGGCAGTGGCGCTTGGGGATCCGGGCCAGGCGAAACCATGGTCTTGGAATGCGTGGCTTGCCACGACCCCCACGGCAGCGCAGGCGGCGGCCATTCGGCGACATACCGCCTGCTGCGGCCTACCCCCTTGGGCTCGGGGGACCAAACGGTCATCATCGCAGACGAAAACCCCAAACACTACACCATTGACGCGGCCGATGGCAAATATTTCGGCCAACCCTACGAAGCCACAACCTTCAACAACCTGGCCGCGTGGTGTGCCACCTGCCACGACCGCTACCTGGCCACCGCCGGCAGTGGGCATACTGCGAGCGGCGACAATCTCTTCGCCTATCGTCACATCACCGTCGGTTCGGGCTGCGGCTGCCACAACTTACACGGCGGCCCTCCACCTACGGGCAACACCACCTACGCCCATCAGCCGGTTTCCTGCCTGACATGCCACGTCGCCCACGGCTCCTCAGCCCACATGGGCGGGAACGCCGCCCAGGTCGCCTGGCCCAATGGCCAAACCACGCCCAACGGCAACGCCCGCAGCGCGCTCCTGCGGGTAGACAACCGCGGCACATGCCAACTTTGCCACGACAAATAATGCCCAGGCCATGACTGTCTCTATCCGTGCCACCTCAAAAAAGCGGCTTGTCCAGGGGCTCTGTTGGGCGTTCTGGGCCCTGCTAATCGGGCTTGGCCTCGCGGCGCGGCTTACCACCCCAAGCCAGGCTGCACCCCCAAGCCAAGGGCCTCACCGCGGGCCGTATCCGGCCACGACCGACGCGTGCGCCACCTGCCACCGCGCCCACACCGGCCGCAACCCCTTCCTCATTGCCCCCAGCACCACCACTACCACAGGCGCTATCTCAGCCGGCAAAGTCGCATCCCCCAACCACACCACCACCTCCGCGCGCGCCTCAGATGTTGACCGCTTCTGCTTCACCTGCCACAACGGCACAGGCGCCAGCAGCACGACCCCCATCTCCACCCACGGCAACCTCGACGCAGCCAACCCCTCCCAGCCCCCCTTTCAACTGCACTGCACCGATTGTCACGACCCCCACGGCGCCACGAACGCCATGAGCATCCGCACCATGCTCTTCCCCGGCCGTGGAAACCGCAATGCCCACGTCGGGCCCATCCAATTTCAGGCCTTTAGCGGCGCCCATTCCTTCGATGACGGCACCAGCCCCCCCAACACCCGCCTCTGCGTGGCCTGCCATGCCGCCACGGGAACGCTCAAACACACCGGCGGCGCCAATCACCCAGGCAACATTGACTTCACCGGCCAAGATTGCACCACCTGCCATCCCCACAGCGCCGACAGCCTCTCGGAAACCGCCGATGGCTTTCTGCCGGCCGACAACGCACGAGACCTGCTCATCGCCCAGTCGCGGGCTGATTTGGAAATCACCCAAACCGCCACGCCGCTGGCGCCCGTGGCCGGCCTGCCCTTGACTTACACCTTCACCGCGGTCAACCACGGCCCACAAGACGCGTGGGAAGTCACCTTCACCGACACCTTGCCCGACGGCGCGGTCCTCCTTGCCATCGAGGGCCTGCCCCAAGACGCCTGCACGCTCGACGAGCGCATCCTGACCTGCGCCTTGGGCGACCTGCTCCACAATGCTGACCTCGCTTTTAGCCTCACCGTGCTCCCGGCCACCGCCCTGGAAGGCACACTAAACAACCGCGCCGAAATCACCGCCCTGCAACCCGACCCTCAACCCGAAAACAACCTCCTGCTCAGCCAAACCACCCTCCAGCGCCAGGCCGACCTGGAAGTGCGCCAGGAAGCGCCTGCCAAAGCAATTTTAGGCGACCCAATCACCCTCACCCTCACCATCAGCAATTTAGGGCCTTCGCTGGCCACTGACATCACCCTGACTTATCACGCGCGGGGGTTCCAAATCCTCTCCGCGAACCCTGGGCAGGGCTCGTGCGCGCCTGCTGCCGAAGGGTTGACATGCCACTGGCCTGCGCTGCCCGTAAGCGAAGACGCCACCCTCACCCTCACCATGCAACCGCTGCCCCCTTCCGCATCGGCCGCGCCCACCACCTCGCTCGGAGGGCAAATTCAGGCGCAAGTCGCCGCCTCCGAGGCCGACCCCCAGCCCGAAAACAACCTCGTCAGCGCGGAAGTGCCCATCGCATGGGTTGCCGACCTCAACCTCCAATTACAAACCAACTCCGTCACAGTGCTACCCACCGGGGAAGCAACCTACACCCTGCACGTCACCAACGATGGCCCTCAGACCGCCGAACACGTCACCCTGACCGCCAGCCTTCCCCCCCACGTCGGCTGGCAGGACAACCCACCTGCTGGCCCTTGCACGCCTGAAGGGCAAAATGTGGTGTGCGACCTCGCAGACCTGCCGCCCCAAGCCACCACGACCGTTTCCCTCGCCTTGACAGCCCCCCAAGAGGAAGGCACCTACCCGCTGAAGTTTACCGTTGAAGGGCGTTTCGTGGATCCTACGCCGGCCGACAACCAAGCCACCGGCATGCTGATTGTTTTTGACGGCGCAGATCTGGCCACAGCCTGGCAAGCCCCAGCGCAGGCCGCGCCCGGCGCCACGGTGACGTACCAGGCAGCAGTGCACAACCTGGGGCCTGGCCCGGCCTCTGCCGTTGTGTGGCAACACGCCCTCCCTGCCCAGTGGCGCCCCACGGCCATTGCCGCCTCACAAGATGGCTCGTGCGAGGCCCAAGAAGGCATCTTGACCTGCCAGTGGGAACATCTGGCCGTCGGCGCCGCGGCCGAAATCACCCTCACCGGGCAAATTGACCTGGCCGCCGAAGGCCCCCTTGCGCTGGAAGCCTCCGTCGCTGCTGCCGAGGCCGACCCCCTGGCCGAAAACAATGTCGCTTCGCACACCATCAACTTGGTGCCCCTGGCCGACCTGCACCCCCAAGTCGAAGGGCTGCCTTCGAATGCTCCGTTGGGCGAGGTGTTCCAATACAGCCTCATCCTCACGAACCACGGGCCTTCGACCGCCCACGAGGTGAGCCTCACTCACACGCTGCCCCCCGCGCTGGCCTGGCTCTCGGTTTCAGGCGACGGCGCAGCCGAAGATTGCGCCTGGCAGGAAGCAGAACGCCAACTCGTCTGCCACTGGCCCATGTTGCGGCCGGAAGAGGTCGTGATTGTCCACGTGCAGGTGCAAGTGGTGGATGAGGTCGCAACAGCGTTGTTGCAAACCGAAGCCTCAGCCCTGGAATCAGACCCCCACCCTGAAGACAACGCCCTTCAACACACGCTCACAACCCTGCCACCCACGGCCACCCCCACACCATCCCCCACTGCGTCGCCCACCCCCACACCAACCACGACGCCGACGCCCTCACCCCCGCCCACCAACACACCCACGCCGACTTTCACGCCCCCGCCAACGCCCACACCCACACCCACAGCCACACCCACGGCAACCCCTACACCACCCTGACCATGACTGCAACGCGTCTGCTCAGACCACCGGCCGCACCGGCACGCCCTGAGAGGCCAAATAAGCCTTCAAATCGGGAATTCGCAACACGCCGTCATGGAAAAGGGAAGCCGCGAGCGCAGCGTCGGCTTTGCCTTGGGTGAGCACCTCGGCAAAATGTTGCGGCTTGCCCGCCCCACCCGAGGCAATCACCGGCACAGGGACGGCTTCAGCCACGGCGCGGGTCAATTCCAAATCGTAGCCCTGCAACGTGCCGTCGGCATCCATACTGGTCAACAAAATCTCACCTGCGCCCAAAGCCACCCCCTGCACAGCCCATTCCACCGCGTCCAACCCTGTGGGTTCCCGCCCGCCGCTGATGACCACTTCCCAGCGCGGGGGTTCGCCCGCCGCGCTGACCCGGCGGGCGTCAATGGCCAACACAATGCACTGGGCGCCAAAACGCGCCGCGCCTTCGGTCAGGATGTGAGGGGTCCGCACCGCGGCCGAATTGACGCTCACCTTGTCCGCGCCAGCCAACAACATGCGCCGCATGTCGTCCACCGTGCGGATGCCACCCCCCACCGTGAGCGGCATAAACACCACTTCCGCCACCCGCGCGACCAATTCCACGGTGGTCGCGCGGCCCTCGGGGGTCGCGGAAATGTCCAAAAACACCAGTTCATCTGCGCCTTGGGCATCGTAGAGTTGCGCTTGCTCTACGGGGTCGCCCGCGTCGCGCAGATTGACGAAGTGAACGCCCTTGACCACTCGGCCATCTCGGATATCCAAACAAGGGATGATTCGCTTGGTCAGCATCGGCTACCACCTCAGGGGGAATGCGCTACCGCCCACTGCGGCCGCTGAGCCCGTAGTATATCACGGGCACGGCCAAGCCCAAAGCCGTTACGTCCCTTCCCCGCGCGGGCGCTTGGCCGCGGGCCAGGGCTGCTCGCGGTGGGGCGGGGCAGAAGGCTCCAAAGCGCGCGGCTGCCCGCGCGCCACGCAAAACCCGCGGTGGCTATGCTTCAGGTTTTTGGGGTGGTTTTTCGTGGTCGGCGTCGTCTTTGCCTTCCAAACCTTCTCGAAACGCGCGGATGGCCGAGCCCAACTCACCAGCCACCCGACTGACGCGTCCGACGCCAAAGAGCAAAAGCACAATGAGCAAAATGATGATGAGTTCTGTGGCACCAAAGTTCATCTCACACCTCCGAAACGGCGCCTTCCTGGACGCGGAAGGCCAGTCTTTCCAAAATTTCCTCTTCAATCGCCCGCAACTCGGGCGCGTGGAGGCGGGCTTCCAGCGGCAGGGGGGGCAAGTCGTAGGCTTTGGAAGGCCGCGCAGGCCGCTCGGTGAGCAAAACCATCCGATCGGCCAGCCAGAGCGCTTCGCGCACGTCGTGGGTGACGTAAACCGTGGTCAGCGCGTGGCCATCGCGTCGCACCAAAGCATAAAGCAAGCGCAACAAACGCAGCCGCAGGGGGAAATCCAGACCTGAGAAGGGCTCGTCGAGCAAAAGCAAATCGGGCTCCACGGCCAGCGCGCGCGCCAAGGCCACTCGCTGACGCATCCCACCGCTCAGTTGCCCCGGATAATAGCCCTCAAAGCCCCGCAAGCCCACCTGCTCAAAGAGCACCTCCAACCGACGACGACGCCGAGGCGCATCCCAATGGGCGGGGAGCACCAAGGCGACGTTTTGCCATGCTGTGCGCCAGGGCAGCAGGCGAGGCTCTTGGAACACAAACCCCACCCGCTGGAAATGCCGCTCGCACGTGCCGCGGTCTGGGGCTTCCAGCCCGGCGAGCAAGCGCAACAGGGTGGACTTGCCGCATCCGCTGGGGCCCACCAACGCCAACACTTTGCCAGGCGCGACGTGCAGGTTGAAGTTTTGCAACACGGGCAGGCCGTGGAAGGCCTTGGAGACCCCGCGCAAACGCACCCAAGCGCTCATAGCCACTCCGTCGGCGGCAAGGGGGGATGGGTATGCCAACGCCCATCTTCATGACGATGCGGATAAGCCCCTTCCGCGGGATGAAGGCCCTGCTCCCAAGGGCGCAAGCGGCGGAAACCAGCCCGCAAGCCAGCCTCGGCGCTCAAACTGAGCCCGACGATGACAAGGAGGTAGGCCAACACCCGGTCGGTTTCCAAATTTTGCCGCGCCCAGGCCAGTTGGTATCCCAAACCGCTGGTGCTGCCCAGAAACTCGGCCATCACCAGTGCCCGCCAGGTAAACCCCAACGCCAACAAGGTCGCCGCAAAGATGCGCCCCGAGAGCGCCGGCAGCACCAGATGCCGCAGGCGTGTGCGCAAGGGCAGGCGAAAACTGGCCGCCATTTCCAGCAAGGCGGGGTCCAGTTCGCGCACGCCTTCGGCCACGTGGACTGCCACCAACGGCATGGTGGTGGTCAGAATGACCAGCAGGGGCGGGCCGTTTCCCAGCCCCAGCCAGATGACCAACAGCGCGACCCAAGCAATCGGGGGCACGTTGGTGCTCAGCACCATCAAGGGCCGAAGCGCGCGATAGGCTGTTTCCCAAAGGCCCATGCCCAACCCCAGCAGCACCCCCAACCCCACCGAAAGGCCGAAACCAAGCAGGCCGCGGCCTAACGTCAGGGCCAGGGCGGTGTAAAAACTGCGCTGGCCCAACAAATGCCAAAGGGTTGCAGCGGTTTGCCCGGGGCTGGGGAGCAACGTGGGCGGCAGACGCAGTGAAAGCCCCTGCCACAAGGCCAACAAGGCCAACCACGGCGCCCAACGGGGCCAATTACGGCGCATAAAAGTCATCATCGGGGGCTTGCCCTACGATTTGGGCTAAGAACGCATCCAAGGCGGGGCGCAATTCGGCCACGGGGCGGCTTTCCAGGGCCAGGGTTTTCGTGCGAAGCGCCTCGGCGATACGCTGGGATGGCAAGCGGGTGCCGAAGTAGTCTGCGAACCCTTGCGCGGCCAGCGCGCCCGCCTGGTCGGGGTGGGTCATGGCGTATGCCGAAGCCTGGCTATAGGCTGCGACGAACGCGTCGAAAAGGGCCTTGCGGGCTGGGTCATCCAACGTGTGTTGTGCAACAAAGACACCACCCAAGGGGGCCATATCGTCCCCCCAGGCATCCGAGCCAAAGCCCGCTTGCAGGTCAATGGCCGGGCGTAGCGTCTGGCCCTGCTGGCGGGCCTGGGCAATCAGTGCGGTGACCTGAGGCTCAGGGAGCAACGCGGCCGCGCCTTTGCCCGCCAACATCAACTGTTTGACCTGGGTCGGTGGCAGATATTCCAAATGGAAATCGCGGTCAGGGTCGTATCCTTGCTGGCGCATCACGGCGCGCATCACCAAATCGGGCGCGCCGCCCTGGAAGCTCGCCAAAATGGTCTTGCCTTGTAAGTCGGCCAAGGTGTGGACGTCCGGCGGGGCGACCAAATACAATGCCCGCCAAACGTTGACGTTCACCAAACGCAGCGCCGGCAATTTGCCCTGGTTGTAGAGTTTGGCGCCCGCCGCGCTGAAAAACAAGGCCACGTCCGCGTCTTCGCCACGCACCGCGGCCACCAACTCGGGCACGCCGGGCACAGGGATGACCTCAAGCGGCAGGTCTGGCGTTTGCGCCAACATGATAAACAAGGGTACAGCATTGGGATTTGGCGGCACCACCACCTTCAACGGCGCTGGCTGGGAAGCAGCCGTGGGCTGCTGCGGCGTGGCCAGGCCACACCCTGCCAACGCCACCCCAAACGCTATCCCCCACACGAACCAACAAATCTTCTTCAACATGGTTTCCTTCCTTGGCTACAAAGCAAAGCGAAATGGGGAAGTGAGTGAAAGGATGTCAACAAATACGCGGCAACAAATTGCCGCTCAGCATGGGCACGATGCGTTTAGCGCCCAAGGCTGTTTCTAACACCACTTTGCCGACGTGGGCGTCGGTCACATGGCCAATGAGGCGCGCAGACCGCCCCAAAGGGTGCGCGCGCAAGGCCGTGAGTGCCCTTTCGGCCTCTTCAGGGGGCACCACGGCCACAAACACCCCCTCGTTGGCCACATAGAGCGGGTCCAAACCCAACAGCGCGCACACCGAACGCGCGGCTTCATGCACCGGGATGGCCTCTTCGCGGATGAGGATGCCCACTTGCGAGGCCTGGGCTAACTCGTTGAGGGCGGTGGCCAAGCCTCCCCGGGTGGCGTCGCGCATGGCGTGGACATGGGGGGCGGCCGCCAACAAATCGGCCACAATGCCATTCAGCGGCGCGGCGTCACTTTGCAAGTCTGCGTCAAAGTTCAGGCCTTCGCGCAGCGTCATAATGGTCATGCCGTGGGCGGCAATGGGGGCGTTAATCAACACCGCGTCGCCCGGCCGCGCGTGGGCTGCGTCAATGTGGACCCCTTCCGGCACCACGCCAACCCCGGCCACGCTCACATACACGCCATCGCCCTTGCCGCGTTCCACCACTTTGGTGTCGCCCGCCACCAACAACACGCCCGCTCGCGCCGCGGCCTGCGCCATATCTTCGGCGATGCGGCGCAAATCTTTGAGCGGCAAGCCCTCTTCGATGATGAAGGAAGCCGCCAACCACAACGGCCGTGCCCCCATCATGGCCAGGTCGTTGACTGTGCCATAGACTGCAATGTCGCCAATGCTCCCCCCAGGGAAAAACAAGGGGCTGACCACGTGCCCATCTATCGAAAAGGCCAAGCGTCCGCCTTCCACCGACGAGAGCAAAGCGGCGTCGTTCATGCGGTCTAAAATCGGGTTGGCAAACCGCGCGCCAAACACCTGTTGGATGAGTTGTTGGGTCATCCGCCCACCGGAACCATGAGCCAAGGTCACTCGTTGGGTCGTCATTGTGCCCTTCCCTCTGCGGCCGTGCACAAAAGCCGCATCACGCGATGGGGGTTTGATAAAGGTAGAAGGCCGAACATGCGCCCTCATCGGAAACCATGCAAGGGCCTTTGGGGCGGTCAGGGGTGCAGGCTTTGCCAAAGAGAGGGCATTCGGGGGGCTCAATCACCCCTCGCAACAC
The DNA here is from genome assembly GCA_964386185.1 of uncultured Anaerolineaceae bacterium. Taxonomy (GTDB): domain Bacteria; phylum Chloroflexota; class Anaerolineae; order Anaerolineales; family DRMV01; genus DRMV01. The sequence goes on along the minus strand of CAYLRJ010000009.1, from coordinate 12,126 downwards.
ATCGCCACAGCGGCACCCCGGCGGCTCGCGCGAAGGCACTTCGGGCAAGGCAAAACGGGCTTGGGCGTCGTATGCCCGATAGGCAGGCCGAATGGCCATGCCGCTCCGCGGAATGACCCCAAAGCCCCGCCAATCGGCGTCGGCTTCTTCGAAAACTTGCTGCATGATGCGCAACGCGGCTGGGTTCCCTTCGGGCACCACAGAGCGGTTGTAGGCGTTTTCCGCTCGGGCTTGCCCTTGCACGGCCAGCCGCGCCAGGTCGCGAATGGCCAGCAGAATATCCACAGGCTCGAAGCCCGCCACCACGACCGGCATGCCATATTCCTCAGGCAAGAAGCGCCAGCCATTCAGGCCAATGATGGCCGAAACATGCCCCGGCCCCAAAACGCCATCCAGCCGCACTTCGCCGGCATCCAAAATCGCGCGCATGCCGGGCGGGGTGTATTTGTGCATTGAAAAGACCGTGTAATTTTGCACGCCTTGCGCGTGAGCGGTCAAAATCGAGGCCGCCACCCCCGGCGCGGTGGTCTCGAACCCTACCCCCAGGAACACAACCTGTTTTTCGGGATGCTCACGGGCATATTCCACGGCATCCAGGGGGGAATACACAATGCGGACGTCCGCGCCCTCGGCTGCGGCTTCCTGCAAGGTGAAACTGGTGCCAGGCACCCGCACCATGTCGCCAAAGGTGGCAAGCACAACGTCGGGCACTTGGGAAAGCGCAATGGCCTGGTCAATATCGCGTTGCGAGGTCACACACACGGGGCAGCCCGGGCCCGAAAGCAAACGCAAATGGGGCGGCATCAACTGCCGAATGCCGAATTGCATGATGGCATGGGTATGACCGCCGCAAAACTCCATGAAGGCCAAAGCGCGGTCGCCGACCAGGGCGTGAATTTCCGCGATGAGTTGCTTGGCAAGGGCAGGGTCTCGAAAGGCTTCTACAAATTGCATGATCTGACCTCATGACGCTGGGGCGTCTGGCGCGGCGGGCTTGGGCGGCCGGCGCACCGGTTCCATTTCGGCGGGGTCCAGAGGGTCTAAATCACCCATTTGGCGCAGCAATTCCAAGGTGATTTTGGCCTCTTCAGGGTCAACGATGCTAATGGCAAAACCCGTGTGCACCAAGACGTAATCGCCCACTTGGGCTTGAGGCAGCAACTGCAAACTGATGGTGCGGCGGACGTTGCCAAATTCCACCTCGGCCATCACGCCATCAATGGAAAGAATCTGCGCGGGGACAGCAAGACACATGGGTTATCCTCCTGCGAGGAGATGGGCCGCCCCAATGACGGCCTGCCCGAGCGACAAGCCGCCATCGTTGGGCGGCACGAGGTGATGGGTATAGACCGTCAGCCCATCCTCGCGCAGGGCCGACGCCAATCCTTCCAACAACAGACGATTCTGAAAACACCCCCCGCTCAAAACCACCTCCGAAATTCCGGTTTGTTGGGCAGCCATTCTCACCGCCTGGCGCGTGACGGCGATGACGGTGGCGTGAAAGCGGGCGGCAATGGCAGGGCGAGGGGTGCCCCGGCGGACGTCTTCCACCACGGCGCGGAACAAAGCCTGCGTGGGCATGCGCCCTTGGGCCTCTTGCTGAGACAGCGCCACGGGGTAAGCCTGGGCTGGGAATGCCTGGGCTGCCAGCGTCTCTAATTCAATGGCGGCCTGGCCCTCGTAGGTCACATGGTCGCGCACGCCCAACAGTGCCGCCACAGCATCGAACAAACGGCCGCAGCTGGAAGTGAGAGGGGTGTTGAGGCGTTGCCGCATTTGCAGCCGCACGGCCTGTTTGAGGGTTTGAGGGGCGCGCTGCCAAATGGCCAAGTCTTCTGGCGGTTGCTCGTAGAGCTGCTCCAACAGCCCCAGGGCGGTTCGAAGCGGAGCGCGGACGGCCGCCTCGCCCCCTGGAAGCGGGAAATATTCCCAATGCGCCAGCCGCCGGAATGAGTGCAAATCGGCCCACATCACCTCGCCGCCCCACACCGCGCCATCGGGGCCATAGCCTGTGCCATCCAGGGCCACCCCGATGACAGGCCCCACGAGCCGATTTTCGGCCATACACGCCGCCAGATGGGCATGATGATGTTGCACCGGCACCAAACGCACCTCATCGGGCACCAGCCCCTGCAAGGCGTCTTGCGCGGCCAAGGTGAAATCGGGGTGCATGTCGTGGGCTACCACCCGTGGTTCAATGCCAAAGAGCTCGCGATAGCGCCGCACGCTTTCGGTGAAAAAGGCCCACGTTTCGAGCAAATCCATCTCGCCAATGTGTTGACTGAGAAACGCCTGGCGCCCGGTGAGCAAACAAAAGGTGTTTTTCATCTGGCTGCCGGTTGCCAAGACCGGCTGTGGGGCTTCCAGGGCCAGCTCTATGGGCTGGGGCGCGTAGCCACGCGAACGGCGGATGGGGAACGCCCCTTCGGAGGTCACCATCCACACACTGTCATCCACCCGATTGTGAATGGGGCGATTGTGCCACAAAAAGGCGTCCACCAAGGGGGCGAGTTTCTCTCGGGCTTCGGTGTTGGTGCGGGCAATGGGTTCTCCTTGGCGGTTTCCACTGGTCATCACCAACGGCCGGGCGACGTCGTGGAGCAAGAGATGGTGCAAAGGGGTGTAGGGCAACATGACCCCCACCCGTCGCTGGCCCGGGGCAATGGCCGCCGCGAGGTCGGTGTTGGGGCGGGGTTCCAGCAACACAATGGGGGCTGCGGGCGAGGTCAGCAACGCCTCTTCCTCGGGGGTGAGACGGCAATAAGCCCGCACCATCGCGAGGTCGCGCATCATGACGGCCAACGGTTTGTGAGGGCGGTGTTTGCGCTCACGCAAGCGTTGAACGGCCGGGGCGTGCGTGGCATCGCACGCCAGATGGAAGCCTCCCAGGCCTTTGATGGCCAAAATATGCCCTGTTTGCAGCCATTGCGCTGCCTTGGCCAACGCCTGGGCTTCGTCGGTCACGATGAGGGAACCGTCCGCGGCTTCCAACCAAGCGTGCGGGCCACAAGCGGGGCAGGCGTTGGGCTGGGCGTGAAACCGTCGGTCCAGGGGGTCTTCGTACTCGGCCTGGCATTCCGGGCACATGAGGAATGCGGCCATGGTGGTGTTGGGGCGGTCGTATGGCAATTTGCGGATGATGCTAAACCGCGGCCCGCAGTTGGTGCAGTTGATAAAGGGGTAGCGATACCGCCTGTCGTGGGGGTCAAACAGTTCACGCAAGCAGTCTGGGCAGGTGGCCACGTCGGGCGAGACCAGGGTAAAGCCTGCGGCCTCTTCGCTCTGCAAGATGCGGAATTCCCCCTGAAAGTCTTGCTCGGCCAGCGGATGCCGCGCGATGGCCTGGATCTTCGCCAAGGGTGGCGCTTCGGCTTGCAAGGCCTGCACAAAGGCCTCGATGGCCTCTTGCGGCCCGGAAACCTCAATGTCAACCCCTTGGCTATGATTCCGCACCCAACCGCTCAACCCAAAACGATGGGCTAAACGATATACGAAAGGCCGAAAGCCCACGCCCTGCACAATGCCATCCACGTGGATGTGTTCCGAGGGCATTGGTGACTACCTCGCTACTCCGACGCAGGTTGCAGATAGGCCTCAATGCGTGCGACCAGCCAGGCAATCCAAGCCTCGAAGCCTTCACCCGTCTTGGCAGAGATGGGGAAGAAGGCCAGCCCAGGGTTGAGCGCCTCGACCCCTCGGCGGAAGTAATCCACATCAAAATCGAAATAGGGGAGCAAATCCATCTTGTTGAGCAACAGTGCCTGCACCCCGCGATACATGGTGGGGTATTTGTAGGGCTTGTCATCGCCTTCGGGCACCGAAGCAATCAAGACGTTGAGATGCACCCCCAAGGGGAAATTGGCTGGGCAAATCAGATTGCCCACGTTTTCAATGATGAGGACGTCGGTCTGCGGCAAATCAATCTGCGGCAGCGCGTTGTGCACCATCACGGCATCCAAATGGCAGGTGCCGCCGGTGTTGATTTGCACCGCCGGAATGCCGGTGGCTGCGATTCGGTCGGCGTCCAGCGTGGTGGCGATGTCGCCATCAATGCCCGCCAGCCGATAGCGGTCTTTCAACGCGTGGATGGTTCGCACGATGGTCGTTGTTTTGCCCGCCCCCGGAGACGCCATGAAATTGATGGCAAAGGTGCGATTCGCATCCAACAATGACCGGTTGGCCTGGGCCAATTGGTCGTTGGCTTTGAAGATGTTTTCAACCACGGGTACTTTACGGGGCACGATTTTCCTCCACGGCTTGAAAGGGAATGCCAATCACGAAGGTTTCGGAGTGTGCAAGTTTACTCAATGTCAATGCTTTCCAGGCGAAATTCGTCGCCTTGAACGAGTTGAACCCGCACACTGCCACACTGGGGGCAAGCCAAATGCTCGCCATCTAAGGTGTAGGTGTGGCCACAATCCCAACAGCGATAGACCGCTGGCACACGATGGAAGTTCAAACGAGCACCCTCGGCAATGGTGCCCTGGCTCAACAGGTCCCAATAAAATTGGACGGAGTCATCCACAATGCTGGACATCTGACCAATCACCAAATTCAAGGCCACCACCCGCTGGGCGCCGGCTTTTTCGGCGTGTTCCAGGGTGATTTTCAGGATGCTCTCGACGAACGGGAGTTCGTGCATAGGGACCTCGCATCGCCTTGTGCCACTGTTATTTTATCATCTCAGGGGTGGTGATGCGCTGCAGGGGCGAAGGGGAAGAGCGGTGGGGCGCGCCTGGTGGTTTTGTCAAACAGCAGGTCCCCGAAGCGCGTTTTTGGCTTCGGGGCCTGAGAAGGGCGGCAGAAGACGTCATTGCGCAATGATGCCTTGCAGCATCTTGTGTTCCTCGGCCGCGACGTCTTCCATCACCTTGGCCACTTTGGGGCCAAACAATTTGCTCAACAGCGCGGTATTCATCGCGGCAACATACACCTTGCCCTGGCGATCTTGATAAACACCAATTCGGCAAGGCATCAACGCACAAATCGGCTTGTCGCGGTCATCTTCCAAGACCCGCGCCGCGTGGCGGGTGTTACAAATCGAGAGCACTTTCACCGGGGTGATGTGATAGCCATCTTTGGCCAAGCTTTTCTGCAATTCATATACCTTAGGCACTTGCCAGCCCGCGGCTTTGGCGTTGGCCGCCAGGGCCTCTACCGTTTCATCAAAGGGAAGTTGGCTTTCGTAAGTGAGGAGCATCAAAGCCGGCGACAGTTTCCAGAGCAACAAACCCATCACAAGGCATCCTATGAGTGCTCCTCCGACGAGGCTCAACCAATCCACCGACATAGCACCTTACCTCCTTGCAGCATCGTCTGTCGGGGGCGCCCACACGCCCCATTGCTGCAACACCTGCTCTGCTCGCTCAATCATCCGGGGGATCGCCGCCCGCCCTTCGGGGGTCGGCTCCGCGCCAATGGCCAAACTCACCGGCTGCATGCCAATCAGATACAAATATTCCGGCAAATGGCCCCGCGCCAACGAAACGCCCAACACCTCTTGGAAAGTCACCTGGTGCATTGACACTTTCACGCCGGCATAAAGGGGGATGTCTTCCCCTTCCAACTCCACCAATTCACCTGGGGCTTTGCCGGCATCCACGCAATCCAACAGCACCAAATGGGTGGCTTCGTCCACATAGGGCAAGAGCCGCATGCCCAGCACCCCACCATCCACCAATTGCACGCCCTGATAGCGGCCGGTTTCCTGGTGTCGGCGCTGCATCTCCCAAATGGCGTGGACGCCAATGCCTTCGTCGGTGTTCAAGAGGTTGCCCAGGCCCAAGACCAAAACATGGCGCTCGGCGGTCATTTCAGGCTACCCAAGGTGACCACGGGCGGGGTCAAGGCGTTGGCCTTGGAGAACATTTGCACGATGGTGCTGGGCATAATCATGGTGCTGCCCAACACCTGCTGGTTGGCATCCACCATGTGGACTGCGCACGCCATGCAAGGGTCAAAGGAATGGATGGTGCGCAAAATTTCCACCGGCTGGTCAGGGATGGCCAACTTTGTGCCTTCCAGCGAGGCTTCGTAAGCGCCCGGCTGATCCTTGTGGTCGCGCGGCGAGGCCAGCCATGTGGTGGGCACCACTTGCTGATAGTTCGAAATCTTGCCGTCGTCAATGACCACCCAGTGCCCCAACGCGCCGCGGGGCGCTTCCAGGGTGCCGACGCCGCGGGCGTGCTTGGGCCACGTGCTGGGATCCCAGCGTTCTTCGTTGAAAGTGTCGTAATCGCCTGCCGCGATGTTATCCACCAGCTCGTCGAACCAGCGCGCCATCGCGTCCACGTACACCACGGCTTCGATGGCCCGTGCGGCCGTGCGCCCCAAGGTCGAAAACAGGGCTTCGAGGGGGGCATCCAACACTTTCAAAGTTTTGTTCACCAACGCTTTGGTTTGCTCGTGGCCAGTGGCGTAAAGCATCAAGACCCGCGCCAAAGGCCCGACTTCCATGGGGTGTTCCTTCCAGCGAGGGGCTTTGAGCCACGAGTAGCGCTCTTCGACGGGCAGGAAATCGTAAGGCGGCAACGGCCCGTCGTAGTTGAATTCGGTTTCCCCTTCCCAGGGATGCAAGCCCGCGTCGTCGCCTTTGCTGTATTTGTACCAGGAGTGCTTGACAAACTCTTTGACCTGCCCAAAATCTCGGGGGTCCACTTCGTGGATGTGCGATAGGTCGCGATTCAAAATCGCGCCGCGCGGCACGAGATAGCTCTCGGGGTTCCGAATGTCGTCGGAGGGGAATTCGCCCCAGACGAGGAAGTTGCCCAAGCCTTCGCCCAAGGTGGTGTATTCCTTGTAATAAGGGGCAATGGCCAACAGGTCTGGCAGATAAACTTGATGGACAAAGGACTGCATCGTATCAATGGCGTTTTTGACGATGGCCAAGGTCTGGGCGTTGAGGGCCATGTCGCTGTTGGGGTCAATGGGGAACGGCACACCGCCCACGACGAAGTTGGGGTGGGGGTTCTTGCCTCCAAACACGGTATGCACTTGCACAAAATGGGCTTGGTAGTCCAGGGCTTCGAGATAGTGTGCCACGGCCAACAAGTCAATTTCGGGAGGGAGTTTGTAAGCCGGGTGCCCCCAATACGCATTGGCAAAGATGCTCAGTTGGCCGCTTTCCACCAGCCCTTTGACCTTTTGTTGCACTTCGGCAAAATAGCCTGTGGAACTGTTGGGCCAGGGGGAAATCGAGCGGGCGATGTCTGAGGTTTTCTTGGGGTCGGCTTTCAAGGCGTTGACAATGTCAACCCAATCCAACGCGTGGAGATGGTAGAAGTGCATGACGTGGTCATGCACGAACTGCTGGGCAATCATAATGTTGCGAATCAAATTCGCGTTTTTGGGGATGCGGATGTCTAAGGCGTCTTCGACCGCCCGCACCGAGGCAAAAGCATGGACGGTGGTACACACACCACACGTGCGTTGAGCGAACGCCCATGCCTCACGAGGATCACGGCCGCGGAGGATGATCTCAATGCCCCGCACCATCGTGCCCGAACTGTAGGCTTTTTTGATGACGTGATTGCCGTCCAGTTCGGCCTCAATGCGCAAATGGCCTTCGATCCGGGTAATCGGGTCTACGACAAGTCTTTGCGCCATCTTGGTTCTCCTATTCTTCGTCTAAGATCATGGCTTCGGCCACCATTTCGACCAGCCCTTTGATGTCGCCTTCCATGTGGAAGTGCTCGAAGCCATCCCGAAATTGAAGTCGGCAATTGCTACACGACATCACCACGTCGGTCGCGTCCACTTCGCGGATTTGCGCGGCCTTGAGGCTAAAGGCTTCCATGCGCAAATCATGGGCGTCGGGGATTGCCCGCACCCCCCCACCGCCACCGCAACAGAAGGATTGCTCGCGGTTGAGGTTCATCTCAACAAAGCTGTTGGGGGCAATGATGTTGAGGATTTCACGAGGGGCGTCAAAGTTGCCGCCAATGCGTTGGATTTTGCAAGCGTCGTGGTAGGTAATCTTTCGGCCGTTGTCGAAGTAGCCCGGCTTGAGTTTGATGCGCCCCTCACGCACGAAGTCGCCCATCAGCTCGGTGATGTGAACCACCTCAAAGGGCAATGTCTTGCCAAACAAGTTGTGGGCTGCCTGCCGTAAAGTGGTGTAGCCATGCCCGCATTCGGTCACCACCACGCGTTTGACCCCCAACTCTTCCGCAACCCGGACGATGCGCTCGGCCAAGGCTTTTTGGACGGACGAATCGCCGATGACCGTGCCCATGTTGAAGGCATCTCGGGCGCGAAGGCTCACCGTCCATTTTTCGCCGGCTGCATCCAGGATGCGCGCAATGTGCACCAGATTGTTGCGGAAGTTGTTCAGTTCAAGCATGGTAAAGACCACCAGCGAATCCGCGCCTTTGACGTCCATCGGCAATGGCTTGCCCAGTTGTTCTTCACCCCACTTGAACCAGGCAGCCCATTTGGCCTCGTCGGAGCCATCGGGGCTTCCCGTTTTCAGCTGGTTTTCGGTCATCTTCATCAATTTTGGTGGGGTGGCGTGGGCTGCGGTCAGGCCAGCCCGTACTTGGCCAATGAGGCCCGCGATGTCAATGCCCATGGGGCAGATAAAGGAGCACCGCTTGCAGACTGTGCAGGCCTGAAAGTCGAGCACCGACCAGTGGGCGATGTCGTCCGGATCAATGCGCTTTTCCAGCCCCAGGGCGACTTTCAATTTGCCTGAGAGGGTGTAATTTTGCTCATAGGCCCGCCGCAGCAGTTCGACCTTCCAGATGGGCGTATATTCAGGGTTGCCCGTTGCGATGTAAAAGTGGCACGCATCGGCACACAAGCCACAACGCGCACAAGTATCTAACTGAGCGGCGACTTCCCCGCCCACGTTTTTGATGAAGAAATTGACTGCTTGTTGATCCATGATTTGTGTGGCACTCATCGGCGCGCTCCTTTCGGCCAACTACAAGATAAGGGCTTCGGCCACCATTTCAGTAATGCCGCGCACGGTCACATCCAGGTTGTAATAGCGGGTGCCGTCCAGAAACTGTAGGCGGCAGGTGCTGCAAGCCGTGACCACCGTATCGGGTTGAATGGCTTCTAACTGCTCCACCTTGGGCAAAAAGGCCTTCATCCGCAGTTCGTCGGCTTCGGGATTGGCGATGACGCCCCCCCCACCGCCGCAGCAAATTTGGGCTTCACGGTTGGGGGTCATTTCCACAAAATGGTCCGACGCGACTGCCCGCAAGATGAAGCGCGGTTCCTCAATCAGGCCGCCCAGGCGTTGCAGTTTGCACGCATCGTGGAAGGTGATGCGCTGTTGGTGAAAACGCGTAGGGTCCACCCGAATGCGACCGGTGCTCAAAAAGCGCTGCAATGTCTCTAAGATATTTTCAATTTGAAAGGGCAACGACTCACCATAGAGCCGCTCGGCAACTCGGCGCACGGTGTCGTAAGCATGCCCGCATTCTGTGAGGATCACCCGCTTGACACCCAGCGCCAGGGCTGCCTCGATAATGCGCTGCACAAAGGCCACCTGTTCTTCGGTTTCGCCCGAGAAGGTGGCAAAGTTGACGGCTTCTCGGCCAATGCTGCTCACCGTCCAGCGTTCTCCTGCGGCCTGCATCACTCGGGCGGTCGCGGCCAGGTTGCCCGGGAATTTGATGAGTTCCACCGAGGTGAAAACCACCAACGACTCGGCCCCTGCCTCATCCAGGGGGATTTCCACGCCCTCTTCCTCTCGCAACCATTGCAACCGGTCTTCATAGAGGGCTTGGGTCACCCCTAAGGGGCTGCCCGTTGCTTTTTGCCTGGCCACGGCATCGGCCAAGGAAGGCGGCGTGAGGCCAGCCGCCGCAAGCCCTTCGCGTGTGAATTGAATGAGCCCGCCCAGGTCAATTCCCATCGGACACGCCAAGGCACACCGGTTGCAAACCGTGCAGGCAAAATACGCTTCCACCGCCCAGTGGTGCAACGTCCGCTCGTCAGGAGACGACGCAGCGCCCACCAACGATGCCAGCCATCCCTTCACGCCAAATTCCTGCTGCACAGCCTGGCGCAACGGCTCCACTTTGCGGATGGGGGTATGCGCAGGGTCACCCGTGCCCAGGTAGAAAGGGCACGCCGCCGCGCAGAGCCCACATTGCACGCAAGTGTCCAGTTGTGCAATCAACCAGCCGTCGGCATGTTGCACAAAGTAGTTTGTCAGGTTGCGAGCAGCATCCATAGCATGAGGAAGGCCATCGTCTTGGCTGTCAAAGTTCAGGGTTCAACGCCCAAGCGCCCAAACTTGGCGCCATGCATGGTCTTGGTAATGAAGTAGGTCAAGAAGTGAGAAAGCCGGCTAAAGGGAATCCAAATCAGCAACCAATCCACCGTCACCATGTGGGCAATGAAGAGTTTGGTGTAATCCAGGCCAAAGAGGTGATGATACATGGCCCAACCCGTGACCAGGGGGAGAAAGACGAAGAGCAAATTGAGCCAATCGCCCACCCCGGTCAACATGCGCGTCACAGGGTTGACAAAGCGATTTGAGGCCAGGGTAATGAGCCCCACGATGGCCACCACGGCCGCGCCATCCACCAACGGCGTGGGCAACGAGGGCCACCCAAAGCCCAAAACCTCACGCCAGGTTTCGATGTGGGCCGCGAGGAGGAAAATCACCACAAAAAGCCCCGCGTGGAACATGCCGCCCGCGATGTACGTCAGTGGACGATGGCGAGAGCTGGGGAATTTGGGCGGCAAAAAGGGGAAGATAATGAGCGATTTGAGGTAAGTCTTGACAATGCCCACCCAGGCGCTTCCGCGAGGCGGGGCGTAGTCTTTCTTCCAGCCCAAAAAGAGGATGCGGAAGAAGCGGTAAAGCATGCCCAAGGTGAAGACCAAAAGCGAGAATTTGAAAAGCGGCCCTCGGGTAAACTCCAAAACTTGCGTGGTTGACATCTTATTCCTCCTGAGCCTGCTGGGAGGCTTCGGCCTGCTTCTGGGCCTGAAATGCCTGTGCGGCCTTTTGCTTCTTCTTTTTGGCATACAGGGAATGGCCAACAGCCAAAGCCACACCGCCCGCAGCAGCCACGCCGGTGGCGAGGCCGCGGGCTTCCGCCGCACCGGGCGGCGCCGAAAGGGCATTGTAAACGCCGCCCTCATCCCAGAAATCGGGCTGCGTGCACCCAATGCACGGATGGTTTGACTGCACAGGAAAACTCACACCGCCGTTCCACTTGATGGTCGCGCACGCACTGTATGTGGTAGGCCCTTTGCAGCCCAGTTTGTAGAGACACCACCCCTTGCGCGCGCCTTCATCGTCAAAGGATTCCGCGAACTGCCCACGCTCGTAAAACGGGCGCCGCGGGCACCGATCGTGAACCGTCTGCCCATAAAAGGCCTTTGGGCGCCCAAGGGGGTCTAACTTTGGTGGCTTATCCAACAACAGGATGTGGGCAATGGTGTTGGTGATCACCTCTGGCACAGGCGGGCACCCCGGCACGTTGATGATGGGCTTGTCTTTCACCAGGGTATCCACCCCCACCGCGCCGGTGGGGTTAGGGTTCGCCTTGGGCAAGCCCCCAAACGAAGCACACGTCCCCACGGCAATGATGGCTTTGGCCTTCTCGGCGGCCTCTTTGAGAAGCGCCTCTGCACTCTGCCCACCAATGGTGCAATAGACCCCCTGATCCTTGCGAGGAATGCTCCCCTCAACGACCAAAACATATCGCCCCGCGTATTCCTCAATGACCCGACGCTTGTTTTCTTCGGCCTGCGCACCCGCGGCCGCGAAAAGCGTCTCGTGATAATCTAACGAAATGTCGCTAAAAAGCAACTTGGTCAAGGTCGGGTCCAAGGAACGGGTCAGCGCTTCCGTACACCCCGCGCAATCTTGGAATTCAAGCCAAATCACCGGCAACCGAGTTTTGGTTTCCATGGCCCGCACAATCCGCGGCATTTCCGCATATTCCAACCCCAGCGCCGCGGTAATCAGTGTGGCCAGCTTGAGGAAATCCCGCCTGCTGATTCCCCGCTCTTGAAGGCTTTCGTAAATGGTCTTCTCACTCATACCACCTCGTCTCCTTTGCCAAAGCGATTGGGAGAAAGGCAAACAAACCTCTTTGCGCCATCACGCGCACTAAGAGCATCTTCCTGGGCAAAATGCTCTGCTTGCCAATCGAG
>CAYLRJ010000008.1:0-6471 GCA_964386185.1 uncultured Anaerolineaceae bacterium | reverse complement strand
TCACCGCGCGGGAAGAGGCCCTGGCCGCGCTGGAAACCCGCCTGGCCAACCCGCCCGCCGACCCCGCCGAAGTGCGCCGCCTGGGGGAAACCTACGCCGCCCAGCAAGCCGCCTTGGAAGCCCTCTACGCCCGCTGGGAAGCCCTCCACCAACAATTGGAAACGCCCTAAAACCCCACCCCAGCGTCACGTGCCCCAATCGCGCAGGTAGAGGAAATCGTAACCAATGGTGCGGTTGGAAAGCTTGGCAATCGGGGGCATCAGCCGCTTGAAATGGTTCCGCTGCATCCGTTTCACCACGGCTTCAACCAACGCAGGGGAAAAACCCGCTTCAACGCACTCTTCAGGGGTGTAGCGCTGATCCACCAGCAGGTAAAGCACCTGGTCGGCTTCGCGATAGGTGAAGCCGAGTTCCTGCTCATCGGTCTGCCCCACCCAGAGGTCGGCAGTAGGCGCCTTGCGGACAATCACCTCCGGCACGCCGACGGCTTCCGAGAGCTGCCACACTTGGGTTTTGTAAAGGTCGCCAATGGGGTTGATGGCATAGGCCGAATCGCCGTAAAGGGTCGAATAGCCTAACAGGATTTCGGTTTTGTTGCCCGTGCCGACGACCAGGCCACCGAAAGCCGCCGATTGGTCGTAAAGGATCATCATCCGCGCGCGCGCCATCATGTTGCCCCGCCGACGGTGATCCATCTCAGGGAAGCGCTCGAAATAGGGTTCGACCAGGGGGGTGATGTCCACCGTCAGCGATTGCACGCCGGTGGCCTCAATCACCAATTGCGCGTGTTCCAAAGATTCGGATGAGGATGTCCGATACGGCATCCGCACGGCCAAAACGTGCTCTGGCCCCAAGGCTTCGGCAGCCAAAAAGCACACCAGGGCCGAATCAACCCCGCCCGACAACCCTACCACAGCCCGGGAGAGGCCAATGCGGGAAATCTCACTCCGAATGAAGCCGGTGAGAATGCGACGAGCCAACGCGGTATTGATGGTGAGATCCACATTCATGGTGAAATCCTCAACGGTATTTGGGGTCTTGCTTGGCTTGGCGAAAGCGCTTTTGGGTTTCCGTCAGTTTGACCCGCGGCACAACTTGAGAGCCCACGGGCAAATCGTGGAGGGCAATGCCATCGTTGACGACCATGATGGCCACGGCCACAAAAGGCCCGAACGGCATGAGGAGCGAAAGCAACTTGAGGAATTCGCGCGCCACAGCCGCTCTAAGGGTCAAACGCTGGTTGCGAGGGCCAACGACCTCCAAACGAAAGAGCCATTTTCCTGGGGTGGTGCCCCACAAAGCCGTGGGGATGGCCAAAACCAACACATAAATCACCAACCAAATCGCAAAAGACAGGGCCATCACACCCTGAGCCTGCCGCCAGGCAAAAGCATGAGAGAGCAACGACAATCCGACACCGACCAAGCCGCTGGCCACAACAAAAGCACCAAACGCATCCAGCAGGTAGGCCATCAGACGGCGCGAGGTCACGCTTCACCTCCTGGGTCAACGCAAGCGATTGGGCTGGGCAAGGATGCGGTTGAGTTCCCTTTGGACCAAAGCCGTCCGTTCGTCGCGCAGCAGGGGCAAGCGAGCCCGAACGCGGTGAAGTTCCCGCAAATCCACTTCCTGGAGCAAGAGCGCCTCTTCGTCGTAAGGGGCTTGGCTTATCAATTCACCCGCGGGGCTAAAGAGGGTGCTGCCGCCCCAAAAATGCAAGCCATCTTCATAGCCCACCCGATTGGCGTGGGCGACAAACACGGTAAACAAACTGGCGTATGCCCGGTTGATGTGTTCCACCCAGCGGGCGGATTCCAATTTGGGCTCGGCGGTCAAGCCACGGCCGGGCGAAGCCGAGGTAAAGAGCAAAAAATCGGCGCCATCCAACCAGAGCAAATAGGGGGGTGAGGCATGCCAAAAATCCTCACAAATGAGCAAGCCCATCCGCCCAAAACGGGTGTCGAAGGCGCGCACTTCGTCGCCCCAGGCAAAAAAGCGCCCTTCGTCAAACAAACCATAGGTGGGCAAATACACCTTGTGGTGGACGTGGACGACCTTTCCCTGAGAAAGATAAGCCCCGGCAATGTAAAAACGATGCCGAGGGCCTTCATCCACAAAGCCGACGACCAAATCCAGGTCGCGGCTGGCTTCCAAAAGAGGGGCGAAGAGGGCATCGTCGGGGGTAGGGCGGTGGGCGACGGCGGGCGCCAAATCTTGCAACACGTAGCCCGTCAGAGAAAGTTCGGGGAAGACCAACAAATCTGCGCCTTGGGCTTTTGCTTCTTTGATGTAGGCCAAATGTTTTTCTAAATTGGCCTCCAGCACACCTAAACGCGTATTGATTTGGGCCAATGCCAGGGTGAATTTGGGCATGGTAACCTCGCAGGTAGGGGGTGTGGTTAAATCATACCATGCACGCGGGCAGGAAACCGCTGCCATTCGTCACCTTTAGGGCCAAGCCGCAACCCTGCCAGGAAGACGCTCAAGCGGCTTGGCCAAGGGGCTTTGACGGGCCAGCGCGCAGTGCGGCGCCACGGTGGCTCCAAGCCCCACGCGGCGCCGCACTCAGCGAAGCCTCGCTGATTTTGGCTTACGTCAACATCTTGGTTGCCTCGGCCAAGTTGAGCCGCCCAACCCGCCGGATGGCTGGCAGCGAAGCCAACACCAAGGTCACCAAAACCCCGCCGGCGGTCAAAACATAGCTGTGGAAATAAATGTGCGCTTGCATGGAAAACAGTTCGGTGCTAAAAGCTCGCATCATGCGGTCGGCGACGTACCATCCTAAAAACATCCCCGGCAACGCAGCCAGCAACCAAACAAACACGCTCTCCAGCGTCAGCATAAGGGCGATGCGCCGCAGCGACGCCCCCACAGCCCGCATGGTGGCCAATTCCCGTTCACGCTCCAACACGTTGACCGTCATCGCGTTGAACAACACGGCAAAGGCCATCCCTAACGCGAAGAAGAGCAAGAAGCCCATGAAGAGATAAAACAGCCCCATGAGCGAACGCCAATCGTGCTCCAGGTCACGTTTCAGCGTCACGCTGGATGCGCCCGGCAAACGGAAGAGCGCTTGCTTCAAAGCACTCAACTGCGTTGGCGAGGCTTTGAGGTAAAAGGCCGTGTAAATCGGCATCGGCGCCGCAGCCCATGCTTCCGCGGTGTCCAAACTCACAAAGGCATTGGTGCCGTACAATTCATCCACAATGCCCCGAAACACCGCCTGATGCTCGCCAAAGGGGGTCTTCACGGTGAGCGTATCGCCGCGCTGCAGGCCAAGCTGCTTGGCCAAGAAGGGGGTGAGCAAAATGCCGTCGTCGCGGAGGGCTTCCTGCGGGGAAATGCCATCTTCGAGGCGCCACTGATGCATGGTCTGGTCGGGGGGCAGAGCCGTGAGCAACACATCTTTGCTCTGTCCATGCGCCTTCAGCGTCGCGGGGAAGAGCAAAGCCGGCACCACTTCATGCACGCCTTCCCAACCCTGAATTTGCTGCAACGTGGCTGCGGTTTGGGGCTGGGCAAACACCGCGAACACATCCCATTGCTCCACCTGATGGAAGTTTTGATCCAGCATATAGTTCATGCTGTCCAACATGCCCCACGACATCAGCACCAACATAAAGGCAAAGACCACTGAGATCCAAGTGCTCAAAGCCCGACGGCGCGCCCGAAAGACGTTGCGCAGCGGCAAGCGCACCCACAAAGGCAAATCGCCGGGGAAGAGGCGCTCTATCCAGGTGCGGCGTCCTCGGGTGAGGGCCTCTGCGGGATCCAGCCGCATGGCTTGGGCAGGTTGCATGCGGGTAATAGCCCGGGTGGGGCCAATGCCTGCCAACACTGCCATCAAAACGCTCATCAGCACCCCTTCTCCCAACAAATCAGGGTAAAGGCGCTGCTGCAGCAAAGGGATGCCCAACTCATTGGCGTAAGCCGAGGTGATGCCCCAGGCCAAACGGGAACCCAGCACCGCGCCCAACACCGCGCCCACAGCCCCAATGAGCACCGCCATCACCAGATAGTGCAAAGTCACCTGGCGGGTGCTGTATCCTAAGGCCTTCATCAAGCCGATTTGGGGGCGTTGCGCCCGCACCATCCGCCCCAACATGACATACAACGAAAGCGCTGCCACCAACAAAATCAACGCCGGCAGCGTGGTCGAAAGTTGCCGATAACCCTCCAGGTCCAACTTCAACGCCGCGTTCGAAGGCTGATCTTTTTGCAGGGTGGTGGCTTCCAAATTGTAGGGTTTGAGAAGGTGCTGAATTTCGGCCACCACTTGGTCGGCATCGGCTTCAGGGGTCAGGCGCACACAAAATTCATTGACCTGCCCCTCTGTGTGGGTCAACTGCTGTAGGGTTGTCAGAGGCACAAACAAGACCCCAAACGTCCGCGCTGAGGGCATGATTTCCTGGCGGCTGGGGCTCACGATGAGATACTCTGGGCTGGCGACCACCCCGCGCACGGTCCAGGTTTGTTTTTCCCCGAGCACGATGGGGGTCACCTCATCGCCGGGGTGCAGGTCATAGGCCTTGGCAAAGTGCGATTCGACCAACACGCCGGTCGGGTCTGTGGGCGAGAGGCCGTCTCCTTCCAAAACATACACCTGATTGACCGCGGGTTGCTTATCGGCAGGGAGGCCAATCAAGCGAGACCGAATGGGTGTGCCATCGGGGAGGACGTAGCCGGTATCCACCACTTCTCGCGCGGTGACCGCTTCCACGCCGTCCACCGCGGCAACTTGCTTGGCGACTTCTTCCGGCGCCGAAGCCACGCGAAATGTGACATCGGCAAAATGGAGCATCTCGTAAGTGTGTTGATACGAGGAGCCCAAATCTCGATATGCGCCGCTCAAAGCAACGAAACTGGCCACCCCCAACGCGACAATGACAATCAACGCCAGGCTTTGCGCCCAGTTGGCTTTCAAATCACGCCAAGTTTTGTGCCAGAGGGTAGGCAACATAGGACCTCACTCCTTGAAAACAGCGCCGTGCTACCAATTGAGGTCGCTCGCCGACACAGGTTGAGGGTTGCGTTCATCCGAGGCGATCATGCCGCTGTGCAACCGCACCACCCGATCGGCCAAAGGGGCAATGGCTGTGTTGTGGGTGACCAAGACCACGGTCACGCCTTCCTGGCGGTTGAGTTCTCGCAAGGCCTGCAACACCTGCCGCCCTGTTTCGACGTCCAAATTGCCTGTGGGTTCGTCGGCCAGCAAGATGGCCGGGTGATTCGCCAGAGCCCGTGCGATAGCCACCCGCTGCTGCTCGCCGCCTGAAAGTTGGCTGGGGAAGTGGTCGCCCCGCTGGGTCAGGCCTACCAAATCCAACAACTCGGCCGTACGCCGACGCACGGCCGCACGGTCGCGGGTGGTGAGTTCCAGGGCAAAGGCGATGTTTTCGGCTGCGGTCAGGGTGGGGATGAGGTTGAAAAATTGGAAAACAAACCCCACCTTGCGGGCGCGGTAATCTGTCAGGCGGCGATCGTTGTATTGGGTAATGTCTTCCCCTTCGACGATCACCTGGCCTGCGGTAGGCCGATCCAGCCCACCCATCAGATTGAGGGTCGTGGTTTTGCCCGAGCCCGAAGGGCCCAACAAAACCACAAATTGCCCACGCGGCACTTCCAAATCCAAACCGCGCAAGGCATGCACTTCAACCTCCCCCATCGGATAGGTTTTGGTGACGTGTCGGAGTTGAATGAGCGCAGACATGGGGAACTCCTTCCGCACAACAAAAGATGAGAGAAACGCGGCCTCACAGGGGCGAGAGGGGCGCGACGAGCCGCCGCTCAGGCCTCGATGCTTTGGATGAAATACTCGGCCATGGGGAGCCAGTGGGTTTGCATGTTGAAGGTTTCAGGGTCAATCACCCACAAAAGCATCAGGCCTTCAAACTGCACAATCAAGGTCATGGCGGCCATTTCGGGATCGACCGCGCGCAATTCGCGTCGCTCGATGCCCTCAGCGATAAGGGCTGCCAAAACCGCCCGATAACGGCGGTAATAGCCTTGCAAGGCCTTCCGAATGGGGCCTGGGCGCGTCGCCAGGGCGTAGAACTCATAAAGCACCGGCAAAACGGGCTTCCACAATGCCAGGCTCTGGGGCACGCGGCGGGCCAATTCTCGCAGGCGGTCCGGCACAGGGCGCTCGTGGTCAGCGGCTAACTGCTCCAAGCCGCGAAGTTCCAAGGCAAAGACCTTCTCGACCAAGGATTCAATGATGGCGTCTTTGCTGCGGAAATACCAATAGAGGGCGCCCTTGCTCAGCCCGGCCTCTTGGGCGATATCGTCCATGCGGGCTTTATGGAAACCGCGGCGGGCAAAGACCCGAAGTGCGGCGTCTAAGATTTGGTTTTTGCGGGTTTCGCTAACGTCTGGGCGAGGCGTCATGCCTTCCTCCTGGGCTTGACCGACCAGTCAGTCAATTATCAAATCAAGGATAAAACAAAAGCGTTGCTTTGTCAAGGGGGGAAA
>CAYLRJ010000007.1:0-16097 GCA_964386185.1 uncultured Anaerolineaceae bacterium | reverse complement strand
CTTCGGCATGGTCTATACCTACGCCGTGCGCGACGTGATGCGCGTGTCACCGCGTGACCTGCGCCCCTTGCAACACAAAGACCTCGACTGGGTCACCTTGCTGACATGCCAGGGCTACGACCCGACTTCTGAGCGCTATCGTTGGCGCTTGGCCGTCCAAGCAGTGCTCATTCGGGTAGCCCCTGAAACGGCCTTCCCCCTCCCATAACGCCCCACCAAACCGCCATCCAGACCTCCTGAGCAAGCGTGCTAAAATTAGCCATTCCATGCTCAGGAGGTCTTCTCATGCCATCCCGCCGTCAGGGGCTCCTCATCGTCTATACGGGCGAAGGCAAAGGAAAAACCACGGCAGCCTTGGGCTTGCTTCTGCGAGCCTGGGGGCGTGGCATGCGCGTCTGCACCATCCAGTTCATCAAAGCCGAAACCGGCAACTGGGGCGAAGTCCGCGCGGCCAAAAAGCTGGGGCTCGAATGGCACAAAATGGGCGACGGCTTCACCCATCGCAGCCGCGACCCGGAAACCACCGCAGCCAAAGCCCGCCAAGGCTGGCAGCTTGCGCAGGAAAAAATCGCCAGCGGCGCTTATGACCTCGTCTTCCTCGACGAGTTCACCTATCCCCTTCACTTTGGCTGGCTGGCGACCGAAGCCGTTGTGGATTGGCTCAAACACCACAAACCGCCCCACACCCACGTCGTCATCACCGGGCGCTACGCGCCTCAAGCCCTCCTGGAAGCCGCCGACCTGGCCACCGAAATGTGCAAAATCAAACATCCCTACGACCAAGGCATCCGTGCGCAGCCGGGTATTGAATTTTGAGGGGAACCATGCCAGCACCCGTGCTCATGATTCAAGGCACGATGTCTTCGGTGGGCAAAAGTTGGCTGACCACCGCTCTCTGCCGCATCTTTGCCCGGCAAGGTCTCCGCGTGGCGCCTTTCAAGGCTCAAAACATGTCTAACAACGCGGCCGTCTGCCCCGACGGCTCGGAAATCGGCCGCGCCCAAGCCCTCCAAGCCCGCGCCGCAGGCATCACCCCCACCGCCACCCTGAACCCCATCTTGCTCAAACCCGAAGCCGACCACCGCTCGCAGGTGGTCGTCTTGGGCAAGCCCTGGCGCACCCTCTCGGCCCGCACCTACTACCAATACAAACCCCAACTTTGGTCTGTCGTCACCACCGCGCTGGACCACCTGCGCGCCCACTACGACCTCGTCATCGCCGAAGGTGCCGGCAGCCCCGCGGAGCTCAACCTCCGCGGCGGCGACGTGGTCAACATGGCCGTCGCGCGCTACGCACAGGCCACGGTGTTGCTCGTCGGAGACATTGACCGAGGCGGCATCTTCGCCCAACTCTTGGGCACATTAGACCTGCTCCCCCCAGAAGAGCGGGCCTTGGTGCGCGGGTTGGTGGTCAACAAATTCCGTGGCGACCCCGCCCTTTTCACCGACGGCGTCCGCATTTTAGAGCAACGCAGCGGCCTGCCGGTTTTGGGCGTGGTGCCCTACCTTTCCGACGTCCTGCTTCCCGAAGAAGACGCCGCGCCGTTAGATGCCTCCTTCCCTCAAACCGAGCCCAGCAGCATAGACATCGCGGTGGTTCACCTGCCCCACATTGCCAACTACGACGATTTCGACCCGCTGCGGGCCGAACCAGGGGTGCGGGTGCGGTTTGTCAAACACCCTGCACGCCTGGGGCGCCCCCACGCCATCATCCTCCCCGGCACCAAAAGCACCCTGGCCGACCTGGCCTGGCTGCGGCGCTCGGGATGGGCTCAAGCCATTGTGCGCCACGCGCGCCAGGGCGGTGCGGTGGTAGGCATTTGTGGGGGCTACCAAATGCTGGGCGAGGAAATCACCGACCCCGCAGGCGTCGAAAGCCAGGAACGCCGCGCGGCTGGCTTGGGCTTGCTGCCCATACATACCACCTTCGCGACCACCAAGGCCACGTTCCAAACCCAAGCCCAGATCTTGGGCGGCCCGGCCTGGCTCCAAGGCTTGGCCGGCACAAAGCTCGCTGGCTACGAAATCCACCTGGGACGCAGCCCCACACCCCACCCGTGGTTGGAAATCATCCGCCGCAACGGGCAACCGACCCAAGTGGCGGATGGATGCGTGAGCCCAGATGGCCGCGTGTGGGGCTCCTACTTGCACGGCATTTTCGGCAACTCGGCCTTTCGGCAAGCCTGGCTGGCTTTTTTGAGGCAGGCTGCCTCCGCGGGAAGTCTTCGCGCGCCTTCTTTAGCGACCCCAGATTATGCTAACCTGCCTTCTGACCCCCACGCCCCCCGGGCAGAAGCCCCCTCAGCCTCAGCTTCAGCAAGGGCGAGGGCCCTCTCGACGCCCTCCAGCGCCCCCAACGGCGAAAACCACCCGGCGCGGGAGACGCCGTGGGGGGCGAATTTGGGTACAAGCCCAAGGTTAACTTCAAGCCCAGGTCTGACTTTCGGTGTAGGCGGTTTGGGTCCAATTTTCGGTTCAAGTTCAACTTTTGGTCCTGCGAGCAGCCCTGCCAGTTTTGGCCCTGCGAGCGACCCCGCCAGCCCTTCCCCTGCGAGTTTAAATGGCTATACGAAATATCCCGACCTGGAAGAAGCCCTCGAGCGCCTGGCCGACACGGTCGCCCGCCACCTCGACCTCGGCCGCCTCTGGCAGTGGCTCTTCCCCCACCACCGGCCGCCAACACAGCCCTGACCGCCGCCCGCGGCTGCCTTCCCCCGCCACGAGGATTCCCCATGATGTCACGCCTGCGACGGCTCCGCTGGATCCTGCTCGGCCTGGTGGCCCTGCCCCTTATGGCAAGCGCCGCTTGGCTCGCCACCGCGTTGCGCGGCCTTCCTGACCCTCAACAAGCCCTCGCCGCAGCCCCGACCGTCCCCAGCATCCGAATCACCGACCGCCACGGCCGCCTGCTCTACGAAGCCCTCCCCAGCGACGCCCGCTACACCCCCCTCCCCGCCGACCAAATCCCCACCTGCTTGAAAAACGCCACTTTAGCGGTCGAAGACCCTTCGTTCTACCAAAACCCCGGCTTCGACTTCCGCGGCTTGCTCCGCGCCCTGTGGCAAAACCTCCGGGCAGGCCAAGTAGTCTCCGGCGGCAGCACCATCACCCAACAAGTCGCCCGCAACCTCTTGCTCGCCCCCCAAGAGCGCCACGAGCGCACCCTGCGCCGCAAAGTGAGGGAACTCTTCCTCGCGTGGGAACTCACCCGCCGGCTGACCAAAGACCAAATCCTCGCGCTCTACCTCAACACCACCTACTACGGCGGCTTTGCCTACGGCATCGAGGCGGCCTCACAGACCTATTTCGGCAAGCCTGCATCGCAACTCACCCTCCCAGAATGCGCCCTGTTGGCCGGTTTGCCCCAGGCCCCCAGCCTCTACGACCCTCTCACCCATCCCGAAGCCGCCCGTGCCCGCCAACGCGTGGTTCTGGATTTGATGGTGGAACACGGCTTCCTCACCCCTGCCGAGCGCGCGCGCACCCTGGCCGTCCCCCTGGTGTACAACACCCAACCCTACCCCATGCACGCCCCCCATTTTGTCTGGATGGTGCTCCAGCAAATCCACGCCTGGCAACAAGCAGGCACCTTGCCCCAAAACACCCCTCTGGAAGTGCGCACCACCTTGGACTTGGACATCCAAGCCCTGGCCGAAGATGCGGTTCGGCGGCATCTGGACCATTTGCAGCGCACTGCCGACCGCAATGTCAACGATGCCGCCGTGGTCATCCTCGACGCGCACCGCGGCGAATTGCGGGCGCTGGTAGGCAGCAGCGACTATGCCAACCAAGCCATCCAGGGCGCCATCAACATGGCCACCACGCCCCGCCCCACGGGCTCGGCCTTCAAGCCCATCATCTACGCGGCCGCCCTCCAGCCCGACCGCCCCCAGCCCTGGACCGAAGCCACCGTGCTGTGGGATGTCCGCCAGACGTTCACCACCGCGCACGGAGCCCCCTACCAACCAGAAAACTACGACCGACGCGAACATGGCCCGGTCACCCTGCGGCAAGCCCTGGCCTCCTCCCTCAACATCCCCGCGGTGGCCACCCTGCAACATGTGGGCGTAGCCACAACCCTTGCCTATGCCCACCGCTTGGGGATTACCTCTCTCGAGGACCCCGCGGCTTACGACCTCTCGCTGGCCTTGGGGGGCGGGGAAGTTTCGCTCTTGGAGCTCACGGCTGCTTACACAGCCTTTGCCGACCACGGCACCTTCCATCCCGTTTATTGGCTATACGAAGTCCAGGCCCTCAACCCAACGCCCACCCCCGTCTATCGCGCTTCCCAACCCCGCGGCCTACCCGTCTGGGACGCGCGCGTCGCATGGCTGCTCTCCGACATCCTCTCCGACGATACGGCTCGCAGCCTGGGCTTTCCACCCCACACCTCCCTGGAAGTCGGCTTCCCCGCAGCCGTAAAAACCGGCACCTCGTCGGGCTTCCACGACAACTGGACCATTGGCTACACCTCCGACTGGGTCGTGGGCGTGTGGGTCGGCAACGCCGACTATCAGGCCATGCACCACGTGGACGGCCTGACCGGCGCAGCCCCCATCTGGCACAGCATCATCCGTGCGCTCTCGGCCCAACGCCCACCCACCGGCTTTGCGCGGCCAACGGGCATGGTGCAGGAGACGGTTTGCTCCCTTTCGGGGCTGCTCCCCACCCCTGCCTGCCCGCACACCCACACGGCCTGGTTCATCGCAGGCACCCAGCCCACGCGTCGCGACGACGTTTGCCAGGAAGTCACCCTCCCCTCAGGCCAAACCATCACCGCTTTTGCCCTGCCCCCCCTCGCCTGGGATTGGGCGCGCGCCCACGGTTGGCCCCTGGTGCAAGATTTCGCCTCCCAGCCCACCACCGCGGCTTCGGCGGTGTTCCTGAAAAGCCCTGCCGACGGCAGCGTGTATCGCCTCAGCCCTGATCTCCCCCCGCAGGCCCAGGAAATCCCCATCACAGCCGAAACTTCGCTCGCCAACGCGCGGCTGCGCCTCTGGGTGGACCACACGCTTTTGGCCGAATGCACAACCGCGCCAACCTGCACCGCCTGGTGGGCGCTGCAGCCAGGTGAGCATCGCTTTTGGGCCGAGGTCACCACCGCGCAAACACAAGTCGTCTCTCCCATCCACACCATCGTGGTCGAAGACACCCCCTAAGCCCATGCCCGGGCGTGCCACCCTGTTTCGGCGGCCGCCCAATCGGCCCTTCCATTGCCTGGCGTGCCACCACCGCCCCCAACCCGGCCTGCTTCCCTGCTATCTTCGTCCTGCCAGGGCTTCCGTACAACTTAAAAACAACTTTTATGATACAATAATTCTCACCTTTTGAGCCATTCTTATTCGCACTAATTTCCATGCACGCAGGAGGAGTAAAACCGTGAGCACGAACGATTCCCGCAGCGAATTTGAGCGCCGTCTCGAAGAAGACCGCAAGCGCATCAAAGCCCAACAAGAAGCCCGAGCGCGCGAGGAAGCCGCTCGGCAAGCCGCCGAACTGGCCGAAAAGCAACGCAAAGCCCAAGAGGCGCTGGAAATGCTCCGCGGCCAAGCCAAAGAACAGGAAGCGGAAAAGCGCCCCACTTTGCCAGCCGTGCACGTCGTTGAGCCTGGCGACACCCTCAGCGCCATTGCTCAAAAATATTACGGCAACGCCGCCTTGTGGCCGGAAATCCACAAGGCCAACAAAGATGTCATTGGCAAAGACCCCTCTAAAATCTACCCTGGCCAAAAACTCACCATCCCGAAACTGGGTTAATGAGCAAGAGGTCACCCATGAGCGAACAGAAGTTAGATTTAGGCCAACTTTTCGAGATGGTCACCCAAAGCCTGCAACAAAAGCGGGACACCCTCAACGCCGCCGACACCAAAAACCACGACCACGGCGACCATGTCATTGAAGTCTTCGAGCTGGTCACCCAAGTGGCCAAAGAAAACCCCAATCTGGAAGCCGCCGAAATCTTGGAGCGCGCCAGCCAGCTGCTCAAAGCAAAACAAACGGGCACTGCGCAGGTTTACGCCCAAAACTTGGCACAAGGGGCGCAGAAACTTCAAGGCAAAGCCGTGACCCGCGAGAGCCTGCCGATGCTCATTGACGCCTTGTTGGGCACGTCCACAGCCCAGGCGCAAGCACCTCAAGCGCCTCAGGCGTCGCAATCTCAAGGCGGCGACCTGTTGGGCGGCCTGATGGGTGCGCTCTTGGGCGGCGGCCAAGCGTCGCAGCAGGCCCAACCCAGCCAATCCCAAGGCGGCGACCTACTGGGCGGCCTGATGGGTGCGCTCTTGGGCGGCGGGCAGCAGGCAAACACCGGCGGCGGGCTGAGCGACGGCCTTGACATGGGCGATTTGTTGCGGGCTGGAGGCGCGTTCATGCAAGCCTCCCAAAGCGGCGAAAGCACCCTGGAAGCCGCGCTCAGCGCCCTGGCCGCAGCCAGCGGCGTCGGGCAGTCCGCCCCTCACCGCGCGGAATCTTCCAAAGTGGTCATGCAAGCCCTCCTTCAAGCAGCCCAAATGATGGGCGGTAAGTGACCCCTTTTGGCTTGACTTAATCAAATCAAGGCGAGGTGTTATTCACCTCGCCTTTTTCGTTTCGCCCGCAGCCACGCCCTCGCCTGGCCCCTGACGCCCTCATCCCCCCAGACATGCTATAATACACTGGCTTGTCTATCCTGCTTTGTCTGCGCGTCCACCTTGCCGACAACATCACCTGGGCGCCACCATTCGCGGAGGGAGCGATGTTTTACTGGCGCCGAGCCCAAAAAATGCTCTGGGGGGGACTTCTCGCTTTGCTTTTTCTCTTGACCGCATGCCAACCGACCCCAACAACGCCCACCCCAACCACACCCCCAACGGCCACGTCTTCCCTGTTCCCCGCGGGACAAGTCACCGACTTCACCCCCACCCCACCACCTTTTGCCCTGCAAAACGCCTCGCCCCCTGCCAACAGCATTCTGCCGTTGCAACCCACGCTCACCCTGACCTTCACCCGCGCCCTCGACCCTGCCAGCGCGCAAGCCGTGCAGATGAGCGCGGCCGACGGCACCTTGGTGCGCGGTGAGGTCACCTTCCCCGACGCACACACCCTGCGCTTCACCCCCCAACACCCCCTTCAGCCCGACAGCACATACACCCTCACCATCGCCCCGACCCTGACCGCGGCCGATGGAGCGCATCTCCCCGCCGCGCTGCACCTGACCTACACCACCGAGACCGCCTTGGCCGTCACCAGCGTCTTCCCCGCGGAAGACAGCGAAGACGTGCCCCTCGACGCCGACATCACCCTGGTCTTCAACAAGCCTGTGGCCCCACTCACCAGCCGCGAACAAGCCCCCGCCTTGCCCCTGTTCATCACCCCCGAAATCCAGGGCAGCGGGGCATGGGTCAACAGCGCCATTTACGTCTTCCACCCCACCCACCCCCTGGCCAGCAACACGACTTACACCGTCATCCTCGATACTGGCGTGACCGACCTCAGCGGGCAGACCTTGGCCAACCCCGTCATCTGGCAATTTACCACCCACGCCGTCCGCGTCGAACACATCCAGGCCGACAACCTCTACCTGCCCCTCAACCACGACCAGCCCTACGACCTCTCCCGCTTAGATGCAGCCCTGGAAATCTGGTTCGAACAGCCCATGGACCGTGAAAGCGTAGCCCGGGCGCTGAGTTTGGAAGCCCCCTCGCGCGCGCTCGTGCCCCCGCTCACCTTCCGCTGGAACGACGACGCCACCAAACTCACTTTGATCCCTCAGCGCCACTACGCTTTGGATACCACCTACACCCTCACCATCACCGACGAAGCCCGCGCCCAAGACGGCGGGCACCTTTCCCAAACCGTGTCGGCCCGCTTCCACACCGTGGGGTGGACGGACGTCCTCTCGCCTGCCCGGGGCGCGCACATCCAACAAGACCGCTACGTCCCTACCACGACCATTGAATTCAACACCTTTTTGGATGCCGACACCCTCTCCGGCCACATCCGCGTGACCCCTGCCCTGCCCACGCTGCACTGGCAAGTCTATGGGCGCTATCTGGAAATCGGCAACCTGGAAGGCGGCACCACCTACACCATCACCCTGCTCCCCGGCATTGCCGACATCTACGGCCACGCGCTCCGCCAGCCTTTCACGTTCAAAATCACCACCGCCCACATGGAGCCCAGCGGGGAACTCCTCTTGCCCGCCTACCCCATCGTCATCGAAGCCCAGCAAGACCCCTCTTTCTGGGTGCGCTACGTCAACATCGCCAACGCCCAATTCGCGCTCTTCGCGGTGGACGACCAGGACTTCATCCGCGCCGTGGCGCAATTCGACGACTGCCGCCCCAACGGGCCCGCGGTGGCTGCATGGTCACTGCCCCACGTGGGCGACGCCCCCCGCGACCGCGTCCACCTGAGCACCTTCCACCTGAGCGACCTCACCCAAGGCGCCCCGCTCCGCCCCGGCGTCTATTGCCTCACCGCCCACTTCAGCGGCGCAACCGAAGACCGCACCTACTGGCTGCTGTTGAGCACCGACATCCTCACCCTCCAAGCCACCCCCAGCAGCGCGCTGGTTTGGGCTACCGACTGGGAAACCGGCACACCCCAAACCGACCTCCCCATCACCCTTGTCACCCCCCAAACACAATCGCCCTCTGTGCTCACCATCTCCCTGCCGCGCCAGACCAACGACGAAGGGGTCGCGCTGTGGCAAAACCTCACCCAAGCCCCCCGCTTCGCCCTCCTCCACACCGCCGACCGCTTTGCCATCACCGATGCGCAATGGGGGCACGGCAACAACGATGACCTCTCGGCTTCCTACTGGCAAATCATGAACACCCGCCCCGCGCGCACGGTGGCCTACGTTTACACCGACCGCCCCCTCTATCGGCCAGGCCAACAAATCAACTTCAAAGGCCTGGTGCGCGACGAAGAGGACCTCCACTACCGCCTCCCCAAGACCACCCACGTGTGGGTCTCGCTCTGGCACGACGGCAAAGCCATTGCCCACGAGCGCCTGCCCCTTTCGGCCTTTGGCACGTTTTCGGGCAGCCTCTTCCTGCCCGATTCGGCGCCGGTGGGCACCTACACCTGGCGGGTGCAAACCGCCCCCGACGGCCCCATCTTGGGACTGAGCACGCTACGCGTCGCAGCCTATCACAAGCCCGTCTTTCAAGTGACCCTGACGCCCGAAACCCCCGACCTCCACCCGGGTGAGCAGACCACCGTGCATCTGGAAGCCACCTACTACGCGGGCGACGCGGTCGGCCGCGCGCAGGTCCGATGGCAAACCACGGTGCAGCCTTACACCTTCCAGCCGCCCGAAGCCTACCAACGCTACACCTTCCAAAAAGAAACCAATTGGTGGGGCATCCCAGCCTATACCACCCCCGAGCACGCCATCGCCCAAAGCGGGCAAACCACCACCGACCCCCAAGGGCACGCCGCCATCCCCCTGACAGCCGACATCACCGACGCAGACCAAGACACGGCCTTCACCGTGTGGGCAACCGTCACCGACGCGGGAGGGAACAGCGCGGACAGCCACACCAGCGTCATCGTCCGCCAAAGCGACATTTACATCGGCCTCAAAACCTCAGCCTGGGTCGGCGTGGCCCGCGAACCCTTAGGGTTGGATGTGGTGGTTTTGGACCCCCAAGGGCATCCCATGCCCCACCACACCCTGCAAATCGCCCTCAACGAGGAACGATGGCACAGCGTCCAACGCCGAGGTGCGGATGGCATCTTGCGCTGGGAAAGCAACCTGGAACAGCTCCCCGTGCAGACCTTCGAAGACCTCACCACCGACGCCCAGGGGAAAATCCACCTCGCCTTGGTGCCGCCCCACAGCGGCATTTACGACATCGTCGCCCACACCACCGACCCCAACGGGCGCCCACGCGAAGCCAGCCTGCGCATTTGGGTCGCGGGGAAAGAAGCCC
Organism: uncultured Anaerolineaceae bacterium; assembly: GCA_964386185.1. GTDB lineage: Bacteria > Chloroflexota > Anaerolineae > Anaerolineales > DRMV01 > DRMV01. The sequence continues at coordinate 6,178 of CAYLRJ010000007.1, read as the reverse complement.
TGCTCTGGGAACAAAGCGAGCACACCCTGCCCCTGGTGCCCGATCAACGCGACTACCACCCCGGCGAAACCGCCCACTTGCTCGCGCCGCAGCCCTTCGAACAGCCGACCTACGGCCTGCTAACCATCGCGCGCGGCCAAATTTACGACTATCGCGTCTTCCGCTTCGACCAACCCAACACCTACCTCGACATCCCCCTGCAAGACACCTTTGCGCCGGTGATTTACGCCTCGGTGTTCAGCATCCGCCCCCCCACCGCCCAGCAGCCGGCCGATTACCGCTTTGGGGTGGTGCGCCTGCCGGTCGCGCTGGACGAGCAGGCCATCCAAATCACCCTCACCCCCGACCGCACCCAATTGGCCCCCGGCGAGACCGCCCATTTCACCATTGAAACCCGCGACCACACAGGGCAGCCTGTTTCGGCCGAGGTTTCCCTGGCCGTGGTAGACAAAGCCATTTACGCCCTCGCGCCCGACACGTTGGACCTGTTGGGGCTGCTTTACCCGCAGCGGAGCCTGCTGATGGCCACCTCGGTAGGGCTGACCCAAGACCTGGCCGCCTTCAACGCCCGCCTCCAACGCTGGCTGCCCGTCGGCGCAAACGCCGGCAGCGGGGGCGGAGAAAAGGGCAGCGACCTCGGGGGGGTGATTTCCCTGCGCGAAAACTTCCAAGACACAGCCTACTGGCGCGCCAACATCGTCACCAACGCCCAAGGCAAGGCCGAAGTGGCCGTTCCCCTGCCCGACAACATGACCACGTGGGTGGTCACAGCCCGGGCCATCACCCAACAAACCCAAGTGGGGCAAAGCCAAACCGAAATCACGGTCAGCCAGCCCTTCTTTGTGCGCCTGCACACCCCGGCCTTCTTCACCGCGGGCGACCAAGTCGTCATTCAGGCCGTGCTCCACAACACCACAGCCCAAGCCCTCGAAGCCGCGGTCCAGTTGAAACAAGCCCAAGGGCTGACCCTGCAAAGCCCCCTCACGCAACACGTGACCGTACCCGCGCGAGGGCAAGCAACGGTGCGCTGGCGCGCGAGGGTGCCCTTCGACGCCTCACGCGTGGACCTGCTGGTCGAGGCCGACGCGGGCGCGTATCACGACGCCTCGCGGCCGGTGCTGACCACCCTTCCTCAAGGCGGCATTCCCGTTCACCGCTTTACGACCACCGAAGCCGTGGGCACCGCTGGCCTGCTTGCCCAAGCCGGGCAAGTGGTCGAACAGGTGGCCATTCCCGCCGAAGCCCAGGCGCCGGTGCTGCGGCTCAACCTGGCCGGCTCCCTGACCGCCGGGCTGGCGCAAAGCGCCCGGCTCAGCCCTGCGCCTTCCAACAACTGCAACTTCACCCTGGCCACCGACCTGCTGAGCACCGCCGGCGCGTGGCAGGCTTATCAAGCCCTGGACACCACGCCTCAAGCCCTCACTGACCTGAAAAACCGCATCTTGCACGACATCCAAGGGCTGGAAACCGCCCAAACCCCCTCCGGCGGCTGGGGCTGGTGCCCGCAAAGCGACCCCGACACTTTCATCAGCGCGTATGCTGCCTACGCGCTGCTGGAAGCCCAAAACGCGGGCTTCACGGTTGATGCAGGGGTGCTCGCGCAGGCCGCCGATGCGTTGCAGGCCTTGAGCCTTCCCTCCAGGCCCACCGAAGAAGCCCACGCCGCCCTGGCCTTCGAACTCTTCGTCGCAGCCCGCCTGGGCAGCCCTCAGCCTTCCTTGGCCTACGCCCTGGCAGACCAAGCCCGCGCTCGCGGCATGCCCATGAGCGGTTGGGCCTGGCTCTTGCAAGCCGCACAAACCATGAACATGGGCGAAGATTTCATCCACCCCCTGGTGCAACGGCTGGAAAACGCCCTCAGCCGCTCGGCCTCCGCAGCCCACTGGGACGGTGAAGGCACAGGGCTGTGGCACTCTGACGTCGCCACCACCGCGCTGGCCCTGGACGCTCTGCTGCAAAGCGACCCCAACCTGCAACGCCTGGCACCGGTGGTCCGCTGGCTGATGGCCAACCGCGAAAACGGCACGTGGCGCACCCCTCACGACACCAGCGCGGCCGTGCTTGCGCTCACCCACTGGGCACAATTCAGCCATGAAACCAGCCCCAATTACGACTATGCCATCCGCTTTGCCAACCAAGTGGCCCTCACCGGCCACATGGATGCCACGCAAGCCGCGCTTCCCCAAACCCTGACCTGGCAGGGCGACGACCTGCCGCAGGGGCGAGACCTGCCCTTGGAAATCCGCCGCGGCGAAGGGCCCGGGGTGCTTTACTACGACGCCTCGCTGGAGATCCCCCTGCCGGCCGAAAATCTGCAAGCCTTGGGCACTGGCTTGCACGTCGAGCGAGCCTATTACCTGCTCGACGACCTCCAAACCCCCACCACCACCGTGCCGTTGGGCGCGACGGTGCAAGTGCGCCTCACCCTCATCGTTCCCCACGACCTGCACCATGTCGTCCTGACCGATTACCTCCCCGCGGGCATGGAGCCCCTGGACCCGAACCGCACAGCGCCCCACGACGCGCCCTTCCTCTATCACCGAGACGACTTCTGGCGCCAAGGCTGGGGTGGGTGGTACTTCACCCACCGCGAAGCCTACGACGACCGCGTGGTTTTTGTGGCCAACGACCTGCCAGCCGGGGTCTATACTCTGATTTACGAAGCCCGAGCGGCCATTCCTGGCACCTTTCAAACGCCTCCGGCGGTTGCTTTTGAAACCTACTTCCCCGATGTGCGCGGCCGTAGCGCCGGGGCTTTGCTGACCATCCGCTGACGGCCAGCCGGGGCTGTACCGCTTTGCCCCTCCGGCCCTGGCCGACACCACTCAAGAAGGCCCCTCATGCACCTCAAAAGCCAGCGCTTGCTCTTGTTCGCGGCAGTTCTGTTGGTGTTGGCGTGCAACGCCTCGCCTCCCGCCACCGCGCCACCGCTGCGCCCGCCTCCTGCCCTGCCGACCGACCGCGCCGCGATGGGGTTCTTCCCAACCCCCGCCAAAGTCAGCGTGGCCGAGGTCATCAAAACCATCCACGAGATGAGCCCCCACGCCGATGTGGTCCTCATCCAACAGCCCATCCCTTGGGAAGATTTCACCACCAGCCCCGATGCGACCTCCCAGGCTTTAGAAGACACCCGCAACCTGGTTGCGCTGGCCATCCAATCGGGCCTGACGCCCATTTTCGTCCTGGACCCTCTCAACGGCCTCGACCGCCGCGAATTCCAAAACGTGCCCGCAGCATGGGGGCAGCCCTCGTTCGCCGACCCCCGCATCCGAGCGGCGTTCCAAAACTACGCGCTCCGCCTGGTGCGCGAGTTCCATCCGCGTTATTTGGGGCTGGCGTCGGAAATCAACACCTACATGGCCACCCATCCCCGCGATGCCGACAACTTCCTCAGCCTCTATCGCGCGACCTACGCGGCCATCAAGGCTGAGGCGCCTGATACGCAAATCTTCGTCACCTTCCAATGGGATCAACTGCGCTTTCCCCTGCCCAACACCGCAGCCGCAGCCACGCCCACGCCCACCATCCATTGGGAGTTCATCGAAGCCTTCGAGCCTGATTTGGATGTTTGGGTCATCTCGTCTTATCCCTGCTTTTACTTTGGCACCGGCGAGGCTATCCCTGCCGATTACTACACGCCCCTCACCACGCGAACCACCAAACCTTTGGCCGTTGGTGAGGGCGGGTGCCCCTCGACAGCCCCGGGCTCGCCTGCCAGCCAGAGCGCTTATCTCCAAGCCATCCATACCCAACTTGACGGGCGCTTGGTGTTTTGGATTTACCTCCTCTACAACGATCTGGACCTAAACGCCTATCGCAAGGCCCTCCACACCCAACAACGCGGCGACGATGTGGAAACCCTCTCTTGGTTCGTGCATATGGGCTTGGCCGATGTCCACGGCAAGCCAAAGCCTTCGTTGGCCACTTGGGATGCGCTGCGAGGGCCTTAGCCGCGTGAGGCTCGCGGCCCGATGTGAAGAGAGGTTTTGCGATGCTCTTTGAGACCCTGTTCTTCGGTGCGTATTTCCTCTTTCTCTTTCAATTGCTGGGGGAATTCATCGCGGCCATTTACGCGTTTGGCCTTTTGAAGTTAGAAATTCCTCCCGAGTTAGGTGCGGTGGTATTTTTGTTGAGCCCCTTGCTGCTGGCGATTGGGCGCCCACCGCGGCCGTGGGCAAAGAAAGCCGCCTTGGTGGTCATGGTGCTGAGCCGCCTGGCATTGCCGTGGCTTTCGACGCGCGGCACGCTGTGGGTTGCAGGCGTTGGCACAGCCGCGGGGCTGTTTGCGCTCCCTTGGTTGCTGCGCCGAGCAGAAGCCACAGCCGCGACCGTGGGCTTGGGGTTGGCCGTGGCTGTGGCAGGATCGTTGCGCGCTTTGGGTGCAGGGGTGGACGCCTCTCTGATGGGAAGCGGGCAAGCCCTGGCTTGGATCGTCGCCGGGATTGCCTTTTGGGCTTGGCGCCGCGCCGAGGCCGCTCCCCCACCAGCGCCCGAAGACACCTCGGCCACCTCAGCCGCACCCTACGGCTTGGCATTGGGAATCACCTCCATCTTCTTCCTGCTCTTCGCGGCCGAAACCGCGCCCGCGGTGCTTGCGCGCTGGGCCGAATGGCCGCCCTTGTGGGCTTATTACACCGTGGCCTTGGCCCTTTTCGGATGGTGCGGGGCTTGCGCTTTGGGGCTCACCTCGCGACTTTCAGCCCGCGCGGTGGGCTTCCTGTTGGGCCTTCACGCCTTGCTTTTGGGATGGGGCATCGCCCACTGGCAAACGCCCTTTCCGACTTCCCCCGCGGCGTATCCCTTCCCCAGGCCCGCGCTGGGGTTCGACTGGCCTCTCTGGCTGGCTGTGCTCCTCTTCCCCGGGCTGCTGGTGGGCTTCCGCCGGATGACCATCGCCCTGCAAGCCCAGCGTCCCTCGCTGGCCGCGCTGGGGCGGGCCTGGGGGGTGGGCGGGCTCTATTTGCTTTTGCTTATCCTCGCGCAGGTCTTTACCACCACCTACGATTACATCCCTGTGGTCGGCCCTTGGTGGCGCAACCGCTTTTGGGTGGTTTATGCCCTGCCCGCCGCGGTCGCTGCTTGGGCTGCATGGAAGACCCCTTCCTTGCCCACCGCGCGCCCTCGCACGCGTGGGCCGCTGGTGGCCGCGCTCGCGACCGTGGCCATGTTGCTCTTTGCAGTGATTCGAGCGCCCCGCTTCGCACCCCCACCCCCTGACAAAACCCTCCATGTGGTGACATACAACATCCAACAGGGCTACCGCGCGGATGGCGAAAAAGGCTGGGAAGACCAACTCGCGGTCCTCTCTGCTTTGCGCCCCGACGTCATCGCGCTGGAAGAAAGTGACACCGCGCGCCTGAGCGGCGCCAACAACGACCTGGTGGGCTACTTTGCCAGCGCGCTGCATATGGAAGCCATCTACGGCCCGCCGACCGTTGACGGCACCTTTGGCATTGCCCTGCTCTCTCGCTGGCCCGTGGTCGCCACACAAACGATTTACCTTTACAGCCAAGGCGAGCAAACCGCGCTGTTGTGGGCCACGCTGCAGGTCCACGAGAGCCGCGTCACCATTGCAGTCACCCACTTGGGCAACGGCGGGCCAATCATCCAACAAAAAGAGGTGCTCTCTGCCATCGCTGACCGGAAGCCGTTGGTGTTGTTGGGGGATTTCAACTTTCGTCCTGACACACCACAGTATCGCTTGACCCTTCAAACCCTGCAAGACGCGAACCCCTCCCCCGCGCCCGATGAAATTGACCATGTTTTCATCACTTCCGACCTTCAAGTGCTTTCGTTTCAAAAGGTCACTGCTGCAGCCTCCGACCATCCTGCGCTGGCCGTCGTGCTCACCTTCCGTTAGCCCGCGGCGGCTCAAGGGGAACAGGGCGCTCCCCCTTCGCCGCACCTTTTGGGCGGTAGGGGCGAAGCGTTGCTCCGCCCTGGGATACACACGGAGCCACAGAGGGCACGGAGGGGGGGATAGGGCAAGGCACTCCTTGCCCCTACGAAAAAATCTGCGCAAATCGGTGCCAATCGGTGGATCCATCTGCGTTCATCTGCGTTCCCCTCACCACAACCCCAAAATCACCCCTACCTCAAACGCCAAATCAGTGAAAATCGGTGTAATCGGTGGACCCATCTGCGTTCATCTGCCCTCATCTGCGTCCATCTGCGTTCT
>CAYLRJ010000006.1:0-8397 GCA_964386185.1 uncultured Anaerolineaceae bacterium | reverse complement strand
GCGACGCCATCTCCCGGCCAGCAGGCAAAGGGCGCTCGCCTCTCACACCTCCCAGCCGGGGGATTGCTTCGGGCCCTGGGCGCAGCAGCGCTGCGCCCCTACAAGGCCCTCGCAATGACATGGTGAGGCTATCCACCGATTTGCACCGATTTGCGCCGATTTTTTGTGTAGGGGCGAGGCGTGCCTCGCCCTATCCCCCCGTGCCCTCTGTGGCTCTGTGTGCCTCCCAGGGCGGAGCAGCGCGCTGCCCCTACTGCCCAAAGGGGCGCAATAAATCCACCGATTTTCACCGATTTGCACTGATTTGCACGATTTGTAGGGGCAAGGGGGCGCCAAACGCCCAGGTAACCAAGCAACCAAGTAACCAAGCAACTAAGTAACCAAGTAACCAGCCAACCAAGTAACCAATACCCAGTACCCAGTACCCGGTACCCTCACCTCCCGCCCTCACCTTTCCCCCCAGCCCCCTTTCCTCTCCCAAAGGGCGAGGCAAGGGGGCGCCAAGCAACCAGGTAACCAAGCAACCAAGCAACCAGGCAACCAAGTAACCAGGTAACCAATCGCGCCTCTCTTTACGCCACAAACTACGCAATTGGCCAATAATCAAAACCCCACGCTTCCCAAACAGGGAGGCGTGGGGCGTCTGGGGAGAAACTGCCTGCCAACGATTATGCTTCGGCCCAATGGAGGGTTTTGTCGCGTAAAGAGCGGTTGAGTAAATCCGCGTGTTCGACGGTGACCGGGAAGGCCAACAGTTCGTCCAGCGCAATGCTGTTGTCGTCGTTGATGATGGCAATGTTGTAAATGAAGAGGCCTTTGTCTAAGTCGGCGGTATAGACGAAGACTTCGTTGTCTAAGAGATAGTCGCGGATGGCTGGGTCTTCCAGCGCTGCTTGCAGGCCGCCTACTGCAAAGATGCGCACATGCACCACCAGATCGGCGAAGATTTCGGCTTCGGCCAGGGCTTTGAGCGTGCTGACAAATAGGGCTTTGGTCTCTTCGAGAGGGGTTTCGCCGCCAAACATGAGCACGATGGCTTCGGGTTGGAACGCGGCGATGGCTTCGGCCGTGGCGGCTTCCTGCCCGGGCGTTGCGATGAAATGCGCGGCTTGCGCGCCGGTCTCGCGGATGTAGGTGGCTTCGGCTGCAGCGCTGATTGCACTGCAGATGATGTTTTTGGGCGCTACGAAGGCTACTTTGGCGTAGTCGGCAACCATTTGCGCGCCGATGATGTTTCCGGTCAGGGCCCGGAGGTAGATTTCTTCCCCAAATGTGGTTTTCGCCATGATTTTTCTCTCCTTCCTGAGTTGGCGGGTGTTGCAAGCATTGTAAGGGATTTGAGGCCGGGGAGCAAGGGCTCGGGCGAATTTCTTAGAAAACGCTCATAAAAAATAATCTGACGAACAGGCGCCTGTGGCCGAGCCGCCTTGTGGTAAAATGCACAAAGCAAGGCCAATTTGCGTTCCAGAGGAGGCGCCCTGATGCAGATTTGCAGCCAATGCCATGCTCAATCGCCCGATACGGCCACGCATTGCGTGCAATGTGGGGCAGATTTGCGGGAATTTAGCACCCGCGCGGTGGCGCTCAAACGGTATCGTGCGAATCCGCGGGTGAAGGCCATCCGGGTGGTGGTGGCCGCGGATGCGTGCCCTGCGTGCCTCGCGGTGGCAGGGACGTATCCAAAAGATGCGGTCCCGGCGCTGCCGGTCGAAGGCTGCGCCCACGAGGGCGGCTGCCGATGCACGTATGAGCCGCTGTACGATTATCCGCTTTTCATGCCGGGTTAGCCCGGCCTGGGATGAGGCGGGGCGGTTTGCCGTGCCCGCGCTTGCAGCCCTTTGGCCGTGCTGGCCGGGGCAAGGCAATTTCACCTCGTTTTCTGCCGCCTTATGGTTGAGGGGGTGCCCTTGACCTGGGCGGCTTTTCTGTTTTTGGGTTGGGGGTTGAGGGCCAGCGGGGCAGCGGGTTCCCTGGGGGGTGGGGCAGGAAGCCGCCTGCTACGCCACCGGGGTTGGCGCTGCACGACGTGCAACGCCCCCAGCGCAGAGGGCTGGGGGCGTGAGGTGTTTCTCGCGGGGTGCGGGAGGGGTTATTCTTTGATGGCCTCTTCCAGCATGGCCGTGGTGACCGATTTCGGGCGTTCGATGGGGTGCCCCAGGGCGCGAGCCCATACCGTGTTGGCGGTCACGCCCAAGGCGCGGCCCACGCCAAACATCACGGTGTAAAAGTCGGATTCCACCACGCCATAGTGCTGTTGCAGGGTGCCGCTGAGGGCGTCCACGTTGGGCCACGGGTTCTTGGCCTTGCCGTGTTCCTTCAGCACTTCGGGGATGACCTCGTAGGCCACTTTCGCGGTCTGGAAGAGCGGGTCTTCGGGCATGTGTTCGAGCGCGAACTCGAATTGCGCTTTGTAGCGCGGGTCGGTGCGGCGCAGCACCGCGTGGCCGTAGCCAGGGATGACCTGCCCGCTGTTGAGGGTGTCCCACGCGTATTGGCGCATCTGTTCGTGGGTGGGCACGCCGCCGAATTTGTCCATGACGCCTTTGAGCCAGTAGAGGCAGTTTTGGTTGGCCAAGCCGTGCAGCGGGCCTGCCAGGCCGTCCATGGCTGCGGAGAAGGCGTAGTAGATGTCGGAAAGCGCGGAGGAGACCAAGTAGGTGGTGTGCGCGCTGACGTTGCCGCTTTCGTGGTCGGAGTGGAGGATGAAGTACAGGCGGCTGAGGTTGCGGTAGTCTTCGGTATCTACGCCCATCATGTAGGCGAAGTTGGCGCCCCAGTCCAGGTCAGGGTTGGGGGCGATGAATTTGCCGTCTTTGTATTTCAGCCGGTAGATGTAGGCTGCAATGGCGGGCAGTTTGGCGGTCAGGTTGAGGACGTCTTCCAGCATGGGGTCCCAGAAGTCAGCCTTTTTCAGCCCTTCTTTGTATTTCTTGGCGAAGATGGAGGTGGGCTGCAAGGCCAAGACCGCGGTGGCGAACATGGTCATGGGGTGGGCGTCTTTGGGCATGGCCTGGAGGACGTCGAAGACGTGTTGCGGGATTTCGTTGCGCTTTTTCCATTCTTCTTCTACTGAGAGGGCTTCTTCTTTGGTGGGGAAGTCGCCGACCAGCAGCAGCCAATACAGCCCGCCTACGTAGGGCATGTCGCCTTCTTTGGGTTTGGGCAGTTTTTCCAGCACTTCGGGGATGGTATGCCCGCGGAAGCGGATGCCTTCGTAGGGGTCCACGTAGGAAATGTCGGTCACGAGGGCTTTGACGCCCCGCATCCCGCCCAGGATCTGGCGCATGTGCACCTGATCCACAACGACATCACCGTATTCTTTAGCCAGTTTGCGCTGGCGTTCACGCCATTCAGGGATGATGGCGGCAAGACGTTCTTTGAGCAACATAGGGGTAACCTCCTCAGGGTTATGTTGAACAAACAGGGAAGGGGTTTGGGGTCCCTTCCCTGTTGGGGGGTTAAATCAGGCCGAATTCGCTGAGTTTGGCCACATTGGATTTGACATGATCGGCCGATTTCTTGAAGGCGGCCATTTCTTCGTCGTTGAGTTCGTATTCGATGACCTTTTCGACGCCTTTGCGGCCCAGCATGGTGGGCACGCCGATGAAGATGTCGTGCATGCCGTATTCACCATCCAGGTAGGAGGTGGCGGGCACGATGAGGTGTTTGTCTTTGATGATGGCTTCGGCCATTTGGGCCAAGGCTGCGGAGGGGGCGTAGAAGGCGCTGCCTTTTTTCAGCAGGCCGACGATTTCGCCGCCGCCTTTGCGGGTGCGCTCGACGATCGCGTCGAGTTTGTCTTTGGGGAGATATTTTTCCAGGGGGACGCCGGCGATGTTGGAGTGGCGGGTGAGGGGCACCATGTCGTCGCCGTGGCCGCCCAAAACGTAGCAGTGGATGTTTTCCACGCTCACGCCGGTTTCCATCGCCACGAAGGCGCGCATCCGGGCGGAGTCCAAAATGCCGGCTTGGCCGACCACGCGATAGGTGGGCAGGCCGGTGACCTTCCAGGTGAGGTAGGTCATCACGTCCAGCGGGTTGGTGAGCACGATGTAAATCGCATCGGGCGATTGCTCGAGGGTCTTGCGGGCTACGTCGGCCACGATTTTGGCGTTGGTGACCAGCAGGTCGTCGCGGCTCATGCCGGGTTTGCGGGGCAGGCCCGCGGTGATGATGACGATGTCGGAGTTTTTGGTGTCAGCGTAGTCGTTGGTGCCGAAGACGTTGACGTCTTTCCCAATCACCGGCATGGCCTCTGTGAGGTCGAGGGCTTTGCCTTGGGGCATGCCTTCGACGATGTCCACGAGGACGATGTCGGCGATTTCCCGTTCGGCCAACCAGTGGGCGGTGGTCGAGCCGGTCATGCCTGCGCCAATAATAGAAACCTTTGCCATGGGTTACCTCCTCGGAATGCATTGATGACACAGCCAGGCGGCTGTGGTGTGCGAACTTGACTTCTTTTGTAACATCATAATCGAATTGACAGGGCAGAGGTAGTTACACTTGTCACTTTCGTTCCGTTTCTGCCAGAAAAAAACTTCCCTGAAGGTTCAGGGAAGTTTTGCGCGGTTTTCTAAAAAGTGGATGGCTTCCATCGCGGCGGCTGCGCCCATGCCGGCCGAGGTAATCACTTGGCGATAGCGGCTGTCGGCAACTTCGCCCGCGGCAAACACGCCGTCCACATTGGTGTGCATGTGTTTGTCAACCTGGATATAGCCGCGCTCGTCTAATTGGATTTGGCCTGCGAAGATTTCGGTGTTGGGGTGGTAGCCAATGAAGATGAAAACCCCGGCAATGGGGTGCTCGCGGGTTTCACCGCTGGGGACGTGTTGCAGGCGCACCCCTTCGACCATGTCTTCGCCTAAGATTTCGGTGACGATGGTATCCATGATGAAGCGGATTTTGGGGTGCGCACGGGCCCGTTTTTGGAGCAGCGGCCCGGCACGCAGGCTGTCGCGACGGTGGACGATGGTGACGCTGTTCGCGTAGCGGGTCAGGAAGAGGGCTTCTTCGAGCGCGCTGTCACCGCCGCCGACGACCATGATGTCCATGCCTTTGAAGAAATGGCCGTCGCAGGTCGCGCAGTAGGAAACGCCCATGCCGATGAGCTCTTCTTCGCCGGGCACGTGCAGCTGTTTGGCTGTGGCACCTGTCGCGATGATGACGCTCTCGGCGGTGTATTCGGTTTTGGTGGTTTGGATGCGGAAGGGGCGTTGGCTGAAATCCACTGCCAGGGCCGTGTCGAGCACGACGCGCGCGCCGAATTTTTCGGCTTGCGCTTGAAAGCGTTTGACCAGTTCGGGGCCTTCCACGCCTTCGGGAAAGCCAGGGTAGTTTTCAACGATGTAGGTGATTGAAACCTGGCCCCCAAGTTCGGGCCCGGTGAGGATGATGGGGGCCAGGTCGGCTCGCGCAGCATAGAGCCCTGCTGCTAAGCCTGCAGGGCCCGCGCCTAAAATCAAGAGTTGCGTGTGTTCCGAAGGCGACATGGGACCTTGTGGGAGGTTATTTGGCCTGCGCTTGGAGGTATTCTCGCACGCCAATGGCGGCTTTGGCGCCGTCGCCCACGGCGACCGCGACTTGCGCCAGGTTGCCGGAGCGCACGTCGCCCGCGGCAAATACGCCATCAACATTGGTGCGCATGTGGTGGTCGGTGATGATGTAGCCGCGTTCGTCCAGCTCGACAAAGTCTTTGACAAAGTCGGTGTAGGGCTGGTAGCCCACGTAGATGAAGACGCCCTTTGCAGGGATTTCCTTCAACTCGCCGGTTTCCCGATCTTTGATGACTACGGTGTGGACGAAGTCGTCGCCTTTGATTTCCACCGCCATGTGCGAGAAGTAGCACTTGACCTTGGGGTGGTTGACGACGCGGTCTTGAAGCACCTTTTCGGCGATGGAGTAGGGCAGGAATTCGACGAAGGTGACCGATTTGGCGTATTCCAGCAAAATTTGGGCTTCTTGTAAGCCCGAGTTGCCGCAGCCAATCACTACGACGTCTTGGTCTTTGAAGAGGGGGCCGTCGCAGGTGGCGCAGTAGGAAACGCCTTTGTTGGCAAATGCTTCTTCGCCCGGGATGCCCAATTTCTTGGGGCGGCTGCCGGTCGCGAGGATGACGGTGCGGCCTTTGTACACTGCGCCGCCGCTGGTGGCAATTTCGAAGATGCCTTCGTCGTTTTTCTTCAGGCTGGTGACTTCTTCAAATTCTACGATTTGCGCGCCGAAGCGTTTGGCTTGTTCGGCAAAGCGTTCCATGAGTTCGGAGCCGTCAATGCCTTCGGGAAAGCCGGGGTAGTTTTCGATGAGGTGTGTGGTGGCGGCCAGGCCGCCGGTGGCTTCTTTTTCCAGCACTAAGGTATCCCAGCCGTCGCGCGAGGCATAGATGGCCGAGGTCAAACCGGCTGCCCCAGCGCCGACGACGACCAGGTCATACACTTTGTTGGTGTCGGCTTGGGCTCCGCCGTCAATGTTGAGTTGGAACATAAGTACCTCCTGATGGCAGTCTTCCCCCGCGAGGGAGGAGGGCTTGGTGTCACAGCGCCCGGGATATTATAACTCCCGGGCGCTGCAATACCAAAGGTTGCCTTGGGGGTGGAATTACTCTTCCACGATGGCCAACAGGTCGCTGGCTTCCATGATGAGGTGTTCCACGCCGTCAATCTTGATTTCGGTGCCGGTGTATTTCGGGTAGAGCACTTTTTGCCCCACCTTCACGGGGATTTCTTCTTCCTCGTCGCCGATGGCGATGACCTCGCCGATTTGGGGTTTTTCTTTCGCGGTCTCCGGCAGCAGGATGCCGCTGCTGGTGCGGGGTTCTTCGTCTTCAGGGCGAATTAAAACACGGCTACCCAGCGGTTGGATTTTGATCTTGTCTGCCATAACGCTACCTCCACATTAGGGTGTTCTGGCGTTAATTTGCGCGCCGATTTGACAGTTTTTAGTAGAGCACTCCTATTTTAGCACAACGGAAGGGGTCGGTAGCCTTATTGGAGGATTTCTAACAAATCTCTAACAAGCCGTTTTGGCAAAGTTTTTGCAGTACAATGAAGGTAATGGTGTGCTTGGTTTGGCACACGGCTTGCAGCCCGTCAGGGCGAGGAGGTGAATGATGCGAAGGTTTGATTGGAAAGTCGCAATTCTTTTGTTTGCGCTCATGGTGGTGTTGGTGGCTTGTCGCCTGCCGGGCGCCAGCGCGCCGACGCCGATTGTGTTCCCGACGCCCAATTTGACCATGACCGCGCTTTATAACCCCGATCAGAGCATTCCGCCTACGGCCACGCCGATCCCTTTGTCGTTGCCTACGCCTACTGCCGCTGCCGTTGCGCAGCCTTCGCCCACCGCGGTGGTGCTCATTCCCACGGTAACTCCCACTGCTGAGGCGACGGCCACCGCTCGCCCGGCAACGCGGCCAGGGCCGGCGGTCAAGGCGCCTTTGATGTGGGTGGCCCCTAACAGCATTGATGGCAATCTGGGCGATTGGCATAACACGGTCACCTATCCCATCAATCAGGTGGTGTATGGCGCGGCCAATTACACCGGCGCCAGTGACGTCAGCGGCGAGTTCCGAGTAGGTTGGGATTATCGGGCGCTGTATTTTGGCGTGCGGGTGGTGGATGACCGGGTGGTGCAAACGCAGCATGGCGCTTACATTTATAAGGGTGATGAGGTCGAGGTGCAGTTGGATACGGACCTTTACGGCGATTTTTACGTCAACGCGCTCACTGCTGATGATTATCAATTGGGCTTTTCGCCTGGTGTTCCCCCCGGCACTTCGCCCGAAGCATATTTGTGGTATCCGGCTGGGAAGGCCGGCGCGCCTGCCGGTGTGAAGGTGGGTGTGGCCATGTTGGGGAATGGCTATGTTTTGGAAATCGCTATCCCGTGGTCGGTGTTGGGCATCACGCCTAAAAAGGGGATGGAGATGGGCTTTGCCATTTCGATTTCCGATAACGACAATGCTTCCACGGCGGTGCAGCAGACGATGGTTTCCAATGACCCTTACCGCAAATTGACGGATCCCACGAGTTGGGGCACGCTCATTTTCTACGACCCCGGCAAATAGGGTTTGTTGAGAGCGCAAAACAACAGCGGCTCGCCAAGGCGGCGGGCCGCTGTGTGTTTTGGCGGGCGAGGGGTGGCTTTTAGGTGGCGGAGAGGCCGTGGTCGCCGGTGATGTAGCCTTCCAAATGCGAGATGAGGTGCTCTTGGTTTTCAATCACGGCTTTGACCACGTCGCCGATGGAAATCACTCCCACCACTTTGCCGTTTTCCACCACGGGCAGGTGGCGGATGCGGTAGCGGGTCATCAGTTCCATAGCGTCGTCAATGGTGGCGCTGGGCTCGATGGTGACCACGTTGGGGGTCATCAGGTCTTTGACCAGCGTTTCTTTGGATTTGCGG
>CAYLRJ010000005.1:0-37282 GCA_964386185.1 uncultured Anaerolineaceae bacterium | reverse complement strand
CAGGGTGGTTTTGCCCACGCCGTTGGGCCCTACGATGCCGATGCGCGCCGCGTGGGGCACGCTGACTCGGACGTTCTGAAAGAGGTCGCGCGCGCCGTAGGCTTTCGCGAGGGGGGTCGGGGTGGTGAGCAGCATGGGGAGGATGCGGGATTAGGACGGGTTTGGAGGTGGGTTGTATTTTTCTACGCCGCGGGTGTCTACGTCGGCGAGGAGTTCGGCGATGGTGCGCCCCAGCACGGGGTGGCGCAGGTCGGGGGCGATTTCGGCCAGGGGCACCAACACAAAGGCTCGCTCGTGAAGGCGCGGGTGGGGGATGGTCAGCCGAGGGGTTTCCAGCACCAGGTCGCCGTAGAAGAGGATATCCAAATCAATGATGCGGGGGCCGTAGCGGAAAGTGGGGGCGCGCCCTAAGTCGGCTTCGACATATTTGAGGAAGGTCAGCAGCGCGTCGGGGCCTAAGGAGGTTTCGCCGCCGAGCACTTGGTTGAGGAAGGCCGGTTGGGCGGTGTAGCCCCAAGGTTCGGTTTCGTAAACCGAGGATGTGTGGGTGATGTGGACCTTCTGGCGGAGTGCGTGGAAGGCTCGTTCCAGGTTGGCGGCGCGGTCGCCGAGGTTAGAGCCGAGGGCAATGTACACCTGTGTCATGTTTTTCTCCCCTAAACAGTGTGTGGGATGCCCCATCCCCAGCGGAGAAGCCCTTGGCCCATCGCGGTGCGGGTGGCGATCAATTTTAGGCCGGCGCGGGCGAAGAGGGCGGCCAGGGCTGAGGCGTTCCAGCGGTGGTGGGCCTCGGCGCGGGCGGCCAGGTTGAGCAGGGAGGCGCGTGCCAGCCCTTCCAGCCCGCGGGCGTCGGCCAGGGCCTGGGCTGCAGCCACGGTCATGTGCTCTGAGGGGTTGAGGACAGCCACCCGCCCGTGCCGCGCGGTCACGCGGGCCATTTCGCGCAGCGCGGGGAGCGGGTCGGCGAGCAGAAAGAGCAGGTTGCTGGCGGTGGTGACGCCAAACTGCCGCGCGGGAAAGGGCAAATGGCGCGCGTCGGCTAAGACCGCCAAGGGGTGGAGGCGTTGGGCCAACATTTGTGCGTCGTTGTCCACGCCAAGGGCCCAGTGTCCTTGCGTAGCAGCCAAGGCTGGGGCCAGGGCTGGGCCGGTGCCGACGTCTAACATGCGGGTGGGTGTGGGCGGCAGGCACCACGCGAGAAAGCGGGCCAGGGTGCGCCCCCAACCGGTGCGGGTTTGTAGTTCGCGAAAGTAGGTGTGATCTTCGGCGAGCAAAGGCATAGAGGCCTCAAGGTTGTTGATTCATTTCCCAGATGAGCGCGAGGCCGTCTAACGTGAGCCAGGGGTTGATGATGTCAATCACCGAGGTTTCCTGGGCAATGATTTCGGCCAGGCCGCCGGTGGCGATGACCTTCATTTCGGGCCCCAGTTCGCGGCGAAAGCGGGCGACCAGCCCTTCGACCAAGCCGACATAGCCAAAGAGCAGCCCTGATTGCATTGCGTGGACGGTGTTGCGCCCGATGGCGTTGGGCGGGCGTTTGAGTTCGACGCGGGGCAGTTTGGCCGCGCGCATGAACAGGGCTTCAGAGGCGATGCCGATGCCGGGTGCGATGGCCCCGCCGAGGTAGTCGCCTTCTTTGGAAATCGCGTCGAAGGTGGTTGCGGTGCCAAAGTCTACCACGCAGGCTGGGCCGCCATAAAGGTGCTGAACGGCCGCGGCGTCTACGATGCGGTCTGCGCCCACTGCTCGCGGGTCTTCATAGCGGATGCGCACCCCAGTGCGCACCCCTGCTTGCACCACCAGCGGGTCGAGCCCCAGATAGCGTTGGCTGGCCTCGACCACCCGCCCTGTGAGGGGAGGAACCACCGAGGCCACACACACGCCAGTGAGGTCTTGCGGGGTGATGCCGGCATGGTTGAGCAAGCCAATGAATTGCAAGCCATATTCGTCGGGCATGCGACGATGGTCGGTGGCCAGCCGCCAGCGGGGGCCGGGTTGGCGGTTTTGGTAGATGCCCAGGGTGATATTGGTGTTGCCGATATCCACTGTGAGCAGCATGGGGTGTTCTCCAGAGGGCTTGGCATTGGGGCGCGTGTTAGGCATATCTTACCCTATTTTTGCCTTCTTCGCACCTTTGGTGGGGGGTGCCTTTCGGGTGATACGATTTGCCCGCTGAGGGTGGCTTCGTGTTCGTCTGTGATGTGGACATCCATCAAGCGGTTCCACCAGTTTTCGGGCGCGTGGGCTTGGACGCGCAGATAATTGTCGCTCAACCCGCGCAGCAGGAAGCCGCCTTCGGCCGTGGGCGTTGCGCTTTCCCAAAGCACGGTGAGGGTGCGGCCGATGAAGCGTCGTCGGTAGCGGGCTGCCGAGGCTTCCAGGATTTGGCGCAGCATGGCGTTGCGGGCTTTGCGCACCGCCAGCGGCACGGGGTGGGGCATGCGGGCGGCGGCCGTGCCCGGCCGTTCGGAATAGGTGAAGACGTGCCCGCCGGCAAACTCCATGCTTTTGACGAAGGCCAGGGTCTCGGCAAATTCTTCTTCGGTTTCGCCAGGGAAGCCGGCAATGAGGTCGGTGGTGATGGCCACCTCGGGGATGAGGCGCCGCGCGGTGGCTACCAAGCGGGCGAAGGCTTCGGGCGTGGTTTTGCGCGCCATGCGGCGTAGGGTGGCGGCGCTGCCCGATTGCAGAGGCAGATGCAGGTGTCGGGCGAGGCGGGGGTCTTCCCAGAGGGCGAAGAAGGCTTCGTCCAGGTCCCACGGCTCTAAGGAAGAGAGCCGCAAGCGGGGGACGGCGGTGTTTTGCAGCACGGCCTGCACCAAATGGCGGAGGTGGCGTGGGGGCGTGAGGTCGTGCCCCCAAGAGCCCAGGTGCACGCCGGTGAGCACTACTTCTTGCGCGCCGCCTTGCAGGGCGGCTTGGATGTCGGCCAAGATGTCGGCTTCGGAGCGGCTGCGGCTTGGGCCGCGCGCCAGGGTGGTGACGCAAAACGTGCAGCGATTGTCACAGCCGTCTTGCACTTTGATGAAGGCGCGGGTGCGGGCGCGGCTCCCTGGGAGGGGCTCTCGGGCGATGGGTTCCAGGTCGAAGGTTTGGGGCGGCAGGCCCAAAACGTGTGCGACCAAAGTGTCTTTGTGCGCGTTGGGCACCACGGTTTCCACCGCGGGCAGGGCAGCGGCTTGGGCGGGTTCCAACGTGGCCCAGCATCCCGTGGCAACCACGCGTTTGGCGCCGGCGCGTGCCAGGCGGCGGATGCGTTGCCGGGAATCGCTGACCGCGTGCGCGGTCACCGCGCACGTGTTGACCACCGCGAGGTCGGCTTCCGCGGGGTCGGCCACCAGTTGGTGCCCGGCCGCTCGAAACTCGCGCGCCATGCGTTCAATTTCTGCCTGGTTGAGCCGGCAGCCGATGGTATCCAGATAGACTTTCATGGCTCAGCAATTTCTGGGCCGCAGGGAACGCCGCGCGGAAGAGCTGGCGTCGGCCGCTTTGGGGCTTCAGGGTTGATAAACGGCAAAGTTGTCGAACACGATGTCCGCACCGGGCTGGTCGAAGGTGCCCACGATGAGGCCGACGTCGCCTTCCCCAAACTCGGCATCTTCGACCAGGGCGAGGCGTTGGCCGTTGACGTAGAGCGCGAGGGTGGTGCCGACGCAATCGGCCCGTAGGTGATTGGTGGCGTGGCCTTTGTGAATGGCGGTGGTGTATTTCATGTTACCGTCGTTGGTCAGCAGCGTTTGGCGCTCGCCGTTGGTTTTGCCAATGCCGTAGTAGCCATCGCTGCTGATGAGGAAGAAGTAGAAGTGGTCCGCATCTTGGTAGCGGCAGATGATGCCAAAGGCGTTGTTGTCTGGGCCGCCGACTTTGGTGGCGTCCACCTCGGTGCGGGTGTCGGTAAATTTCAGGCCGGGGTTGGCCCAGATGTTGGTGTGGGGGTAGTTGAGCCAGATGCGGTAATGGCCGTTGGTGTATTCGATGACCGCGTCGTCTTCGCGCATGGTATCCCAACCGCTTTTGGGGTTGGAGAAATCGTCTTGGAAGAGCACGGTCAAATGCGAGGCAGAGGCGGGCTGGGTCACGGTCAGGCTTGCAGGCGTGGCCGAAGGAGCAGAAGCATGGCTGCACGCTGCGAGGAGCAGCGCCAAAAGCAGCACAAAAGCGAAGGAACGTTTCATGGGACCTCCAAGCGTGACAGCAGAGCGTGCTTTGCTGAGAATGCGTTCAGTATAGCATAAAAGGGCTGCGTTCCTTGGGCTTGGGGCTGGTTTGGCGTGGAATGGGGCGCGTTTTCGCGCCCGACGCGCCAGACCGCGGCGAGAGGTGGTGGTAAGATAGGAATATGTCGGTTGCGATGGATGTGTTGACCGAGCGCGTGAAAGCCGAGGCCCGCCGTTTGGGGTTTCAGTTGGTGGGGGTGACGGCGTGCCGCCCGCCCGAAACGTATGGCGCGTACGTGGCTTGGTTGCAGCAGGGGTATCATGCCACGATGGCTTACATGGCTCGGGAGCGCAATCGGGCGCGGCGGGCAGACCCCAGGCAAATTTTACCGGAATGTCAAAGCATTTTGGTGTTAGGCATGCGCTATTTTCAGCAAGATGCCCTGCCCGTGCCCGAAGAGGGTGGGCCCTATGGGCGGGTGGCTGCGTATGCGTGGGGCGACGATTACCACGATGTTTTGCTCGAGCGTTTGCAGGCTCTGGTGCGCTTTTTGGAAGCACAACTCGGCCAGCCGGTGCCCAATCGGTATTACACAGATACAGGGCCCGTGTTGGAACGGGACTATGCCCGCCAGGCAGGCTTGGGCTGGGTGGGCAAAAATGGGATGCTCATCAACCGCACTTGGGGCTCGTATCTCATTTTGGCGGAAATTCTCTTGGGCGTGGCGTTGGTGCCCGATGCCCCCGTGGTTACTGACCATTGCGGCACCTGCACCCGTTGCATTGACGCTTGCCCGACGCAGGCCATTTTGCCCACGCGCACGGTAGACGCCAATCGCTGTCTTTCTTTCCTGACCATTGAAAACAAAGGCAGCATACCGCCTGCCCTGCGGCCGTCTCTGGGCGAATGGGTTTTTGGGTGCGATATTTGTCAAATGGTATGCCCGTGGAATCGCAAAGCGCCACTGGAAGGTGCCCCCATTTTGGCCCCTCGGCCAGAGGTGCCGCGGCCGCAACTGGCCGCCGAGATGGTGCTTTCCCGCCAGGCTTTCAACCAAAAGTTCAAGGGCAGCCCTATCAAACGCACGAAACGCCGTGGCTATTTGCGCAATGTGGCTGTTGCCTTGGGAAACGCCGCTCAGCCCCACACGGTGCCGGCTTTGCGCACGGCGCTGCGCGACGAAGAGCCGTTGGTGCGGGGGCATGCCGCATGGGCGTTGGGGCAGATCGCCACGGCCGAGGCCTGTCGGGCTTTGCAAGAAGCGTTGGCGGAAGAAACCGAGCCCGAGGTGCGCGCAGAAATTGCCACAGCCTTGGAGGCTTGTCGTGATGAGGCCTAAGGGAGGTAACATGGGGTGGAAACGATGGTTGCTTGCGATGGTGCTTTTGGGCGTCTTGGGGGCTTGCCAGCCTGCGCCCCCGCCTGGATCGCCGGGGACGGCAACCGACGCTTTGCCTGCGATAGCCCCCTCGGCCACGTGGACCCCGTTCGTGCCCCTTGCCCCCACGGCAACCTTTGTCCCCACCGCGACCGCTTCCCCCACGGTGACCCCCACCGCCACCCCTGCCACAGTGACGTTGCTCTTTGTGGGCAACATCGTGCCCGCACGGTGTGTGCGCGCCGCGGCAGATCGCCGTGGCGATGACCACTACATCTACGCCCAAGTCGCCCCCCAAATTCGGAAGGCCGATTTCGCCGTGGCGTTGCTCAACGCTTCCCTGACCGACCGCATCCCGCCGACCGGCTGCGTGAAAACCTATCTCTTGGTGGGCGACCCCCACCACGCCGATACGATGGCGTGGGCTGGCTTCGACGCGGTCAATATGGCGACCAACCACATCAAAAACGGCGGCGATGCTGCTTTTTTGGATACATTGGACGCCGTCCATCAGGCCGGTTTGCTTTCGGTGGGCGCAGGGCGTGATTTGGAAGAAGCCCTTCAACCGCTCATTGTGGAGCTAAACGGCATTCGGTTTGCCTTTGTGGCGCTCAACGCCATCGAGACCAAGTCGTTTGCTGGTGAAACAACACCCGGCGCCGCACCGCTCACCGAAGACAACGTCCGCAAAGCCATGGCTTGGGCTCGCCAGCAAGCCGACGTCGTCATCGCTTTGCCCCATTGGGGGCCGGAATATGACACCACCCCCGACTATCTCCAACGCCGCGCCGCGCGGTGGCTGGTCGAGGCTGGCGCAGACGTGGTGGTAGGCAATCACCCCCATGTGGTCCAGGGTATGGAAGTCATCCAAGGCGTGCCGGTGTTTTATGGTTTGGGCAATTTTGTCTTTGATCAAACCTGGTCGTTGGAAACGCAGCAAGGCGCAATACTCACCCTGACCTTTTCAGGAACGCAGTTGGTGCGTTACACTTATATACCCACCCATACCGACGGTGACGGCACCGTGCATATCGCACCCCCTGCCGAGGCAGAGCAAATCCTCGCGCGGATGCTGGGCCCTTAAAGGCCTGCACGTGGCCATGATCTTTCTTCCCAGGAGTTCATCCCATGACCAATTTCACCTACCGTTGTTCCCAATGCGGTGCGGCCTATGAGGCCGACCAGGTGACCTACACGTGTCCCCAGTGTGGCGGCAATCTGGATGTGTTGCTGGATTATGAAGCCTTGAAAAAGGAAGCGGCTTCGTGGTTTGCCCAAACCACCCAGCGGGAAGCCTCGCTTTGGCGGTATCTCCCCTTCTTGCCAGTGGGCGACCCGGGCGGCGAGGGCACGCCGCTCCGTCGGGCTGGTTGGACGCCTACCTACACGCTGCCGCGGTTGGCGCAAGCGTTAGGCATGACGCGCTTTTGGCTCAAAGACGAGAGCCCCAACCCCACGGCCTCGTTCAAAGATCGCGCCAGCGCGGTAGTGGTTGCGCGGGCTCGGGAAATCGGTGCCGATGTGGTCATCACGGCTTCGACAGGCAACGCCGGCGCAGCCCTGGCCGGGATGGCCGCCGCGGTGGGGCATAAGGCCGTGATTTTGGCCCCTAAAACAGCCCCCCAGGCCAAAATCGCCCAACTGTTGGTCTTTGGCGCCCAGGTGGTCTTGGTGGATGGCACTTACGACGACGCCTTCGACCTGTCGGTGGCAGCCGCAGAAAAGTTTGGGTGGTATTGCCGCAACACAGGGTACAACCCCTTCACGGCTGAAGGGAAGAAAACCGCAGCCTATGAAATTTACGAACAGGTCATTCGTCCCCACGGCTTGGAACGCCTCAACGTCTTCATCCCGGTAGGAGATGGCAACATCATCAGCGGAGTTTACAAAGGCTTTTGGGATTTGCACCAAATGGGCCTCTTGGAAACCATGCCGCGTCTGTTTGGGGTACAAGCCGAAGGCTCCGCCGCGATTGCTCGGGCCTGGCAGGCTGGCAGTGATGAAATCGAGCCGGTTTCGGCTCAAACGCTGGCCGACAGCATCAGCGTGGACCTTCCGCGGGATGGTTGGCGGGCTTTGCGCGCGGTGCGCGAAACCCAAGGGGCGTATCTCACCGTGCCAGATCAGGCCATTTTGGAAGCCATTGCCGAAGTGGGCAAAGTGGGCGTCTTCCCCGAGCCGGCGGCCGCCACCGCGTTTGCAGGGCTGAAGGCCGCTTTGGCTCAGGGGCTGATTGCGCCCGATGAGCCGACGCTGGTGTTGAGCACGGGCAGTGGGTTGAAAGACGTCGGCGCAGCCATGAAGGCCGTGCCCGCCGCGCCGGTGGTGCCGCCTGACTTGGACGCCCTGGCCAAACTCTTGGCCGAAGAGTAACCCCGACCTGCGCCGCGGGCAGGACTCAGCCGGCTGCAAGGTTGCTTTGGCTGACCAAGGAGGAGCATCATGCTGAAAAAGCCCTGGCTTTGGATGGGAATGTTCGTGTTTTTGCTCGTGGCGTGCGGCCGCTCGGCGACTTCAGCGCCTGTAGTGGTCACCGACGACGCCAACGGCACCACTGTCACCTTGCAGCCGGGGCAAACCCTGGTGGTGCGTTTGGCTGCCAACCCTACCACAGGCTATTTGTGGCAGATTGCCGAGGTAGATCGAGCCGTGTTGCGCCCGTTGGGTGAGGAAGCCGGCTACACCCCCCAAGCTTCGGATGGGGCGCGTTTGGGCGCGGGCGGCACAGCCGAATGGCGCTTTGAGGCCGTAGGCCAAGGAACCACCGTGCTCACGCTGCACTATCTGCGCCCGTGGGAAGCCGACGCAGCACCGGCCCGAACCTTTACCCTGACGGTCAAAATCGCGCCGTGAATGCCCCGCAATCAAACGCAAAAGCCCGCCCAAAAGGCGGGCTTTTTGTGTGGGGCGTGAAGCCCACGGCTATTTGGAAGAGGGAATGTAGCGGGCGATTTTGCGGGCCAGGTTGATGACCGGCATGGTTTGCAACCAAACCTTGCCGGGGCCGGTCAAGGTCGCCAAAAACAACCCTTCGCCTGAGAAGAAAATGTTTTTCAGGCCCTTGACCCGCTCGATGCTGTAGTTGACCGTGGGCTCAAAAGCGGCAATGTGGCCGGGGTCAATTTTGAGGGTTTGCCCTTGCTGGAGGGTGTATTCCCGCACCTCGCCGGGGATTTCGAGAAAGGCCACGCCAGGGCCTGTAATCTTTTGCAAAATAAAGCCCTCGCCGCCGAAAACGCCCGTGCCCAGGCGCTTGCGGAAGAGCATTTCCAGGCTCACCCCCTCTTGCGCGCACATAAACGCGTCGCGCTGTGCGATTACACTCTGCCCGGCAGCCAGTTCTAAGGAGAGGACCTTGCCCGGGGCTTCGGGGGTGAAAACGACCAAGCAGCGATTGCCTTTGCAGGTGTAGGTCGTCATGAAGAGCGATTCGCCCGCGAGCGCTCGCCCCAGCCCCTTCATCAGCCCGCCTTTGGTGTTGGTGTCCATTTCGACAGCGCCCCCCATCCAAGCCATGCCGCCGGCCTCGGTGAAAACGGCCTCGTTGGGCCCTAAGATAATCTCCAGCGCTTGCATCACGGTGCCGGTAATTTTATATTCCATGACGTGCTCCTTTTTTGCAATGGGTATGGGAAACGAAATAAATTTTGGCTGTTGTTAGCAGTATAGCACAATTCCTCACGGTGTGGGGGTTGGAGCCGGCGGCGTGGGCAGCAAGCTCAGATAGTTGGCCACGGTCCAGCCCCCGCGGTGGGGGTCTTTGGGGGAAATCAGCCGCCACCAGGTGTAGCCATCGGCGATGTGGGGGCCTTCGACCACCTGGAAGATTTCATTTTCCTTGGCCAGGGCCAAGATGGTGCCTTTGAGGCTGGGCTCGGAGCGCAGGCGGAGGCCATCGCCGCCCGTGCCGCGAATTTGGATGAACGCGCCGAGGGTGATGCTTCCGTTGGGGGGCGGGGGCGGGGCGATGGGAGTGGGGGTCGGGCGTGCTGCCAAGGTAGCGGCCCCGCGCGGGGTGGCCGTGGCCGTAGGCGCGGGGAGCACCGTCAGCGCCGCAGGACCGGTGAACGGCTCGGGCGGCGGCGGGTTCCCGAAAAAGAGAAACGCGGCCAGGCTGCCCGCCAACGCCAGCCCGATGATGCTCGCAGCCAACCATACCCAGGGGTCACGCCAAGGTTTCATGGTTCCTCACGGCAGCAGGAAGAAGGCCAGGGCCAAGATGGTATACACGGCCAAGAGCTCGACGCCTTCCAGCCAGTTGGATTCGCCATCCATCGAAACCAGCGACATGATGAGCACTGCCGCGGCTAAGGCCATGATTTCGAAGGGATGGAAGATGAGGGTCAGTGGATGCCCCAGCAGCAGGCTGATGAACACCAAAGCCGGCGCAACAAACAGGGCGATTTGCAGGCTGGAGGCCACCGCGATTTCCACGCTCAGGTCCATTGCATTGCGCAGGGCTTGTTGGACGGCCACCAGGTGCTCGGCGACATTGCCGATGAGCGGAATGAGGATGATGCCCAGGAAGAATTCCGAAACGCCAAATTGAGCGACCACATGCTCTACCGAGCCCACCAGGAGTTCGGAGAGGATGGCCACGCCCACCGTGGCTACGCCCAGCAAAATCAGCGCGTCGCGCACGGGGCGGGCGTGGGCTAAGTGTTCGGGGTCGGCTTGGTGCGCGGGGGAGGTTTGATGGTTGTAGAGCAGATAGAGTGCATACAGCAGCAGCATGACCCCGGCAACGCCCATGCTGAAGGCTTCGACTTTGGTGCTCCCTAAATCGCCGATGGCGCTGCTTACCAGTGAGGGAATGGCCAGCGCCATGATGGCAAGCACGGCCAAGATGGCGCTGTTGCTGACGTGGCGGCGGTCGAAGCGTTGTTGCCCGTGTTTGATGCCGCCCGCCAACATCGAAGCCCCCAAGACTAAAAGCAGGTTCCCTAAAATGGAGCCAGTAATGGAGGCTTTGACCAGGTCTAACAGGCCACGGTTGATTGCGAAGAGGGTGATGATGAGCTCGGCGGCGTTCCCCAATGTGGCGTTGATGAGGCCGCCCCAGCGAGGGCCGGTGTGTACGGCCAGGTCTTCGGTGGCTTCGCCAATGATTTGCGCCAGGGGAATGACCCCCAAAGCCGAGAAGAGAAAGACCAGGCTCTCGTTCCAGCGTAGGAAGTGCGCGAGAAAGGCCAAAACCACAAAGACAAGCAGGCTGTAGAGAGGGTTTTCTCGCAAGATGGTTCGGATGTTCATGATTTTCTCCTTGAGATGTAGATTGTTATCCCCCGCAGGCCAGGGAGGGAAATCACGTCGCTGGATGAGGCGGTGCTTTTCAATCAGTGAGTCACTTTTTCTGACGCGTAGCGGAAGAGGCTTTCTCCCCCGGGCGGCACCAGCAGCCGAATTGCTCGCGGACGGACGGTAATCCAAATTTGGTGGGCTTCGCCGTTGGGTTCGCCATCGGTGTGCATCACCAAGGGGCGTTCGCCGCTGAGGCGGGCTTGTCGGAAAGGCAGGCGGGCGACGCCTTCGGAGTGGAGGTGTTTGTGGGTCAGCACTTCCAGCAGGCGTTGGGCGATTTCAGCGAGGTTTTCGGCGTAGAAGAGCCAGAGGTCCATTTCGCCGTCGTCCAAATAGGCATCGGGTGAAATTTCGGTGACCCCGCCGGCGTAGCGGCGGATGTTTGTGGCCACCGCGAGCACAAACGTGCCTTCGACCTGTCGCCCGTCGGCTTCCACATCTAACCGCAAGCCCGACCAGCTGGCGGTGTTTTTGATGGCCGAGAGCACATATTGGGGGAAGGTGAAGGGCTTTTCCCAGCGAGAGCGCGGTTCCACCTCGTTGACGATGACCGCATCCAGCCCTACGCCGGCCCACATCAGGAAGGGGCGGTCGTTACAGATGCCCACGTCGGCCCAGTAGGCAGGGGCGTTGGCCAGGAGGCGGGCGCTTTCTTCAACGGCATCCCAGCGGGTGAGGGAGGGGGTGGGCAGGTGGAGGTCCTGCGCGAGGACGTTGGCCGTGCCCGCGGGCAGCACGCCTAAGGCCGTGCGGCTTCCCATCAAGCCGGCGGTGGCCAAGTTGATGGAGCCGTCGCCACCGGCAATGAAGAAGGCGTCGGCGTTTTCGCGCGCGGCTTCTTGGGCTAAGGTGGTGATATGCCCTGCCGATTGTGTGGCTTGAAGGTTGATTTGCCACCCCTGGTTTTCCAATACGGCTTGGGCGCGGTTGATGAATGGACGAATGGGCACACGCCCGGCAGTAGGATTGTAAACCAAATAGGCATAAGGCATGAGAAACCTCTTGAAGCAAGCGCAGTAAGGCGGGCAGAAGATGCTCATAGATTGTACCCGAAATTGGGTTTTGTGGGGGTGTCATTGTTGGGTTCGGGGGCACAAGGCGGGTTGTGGCGCCTTTTCTGCTCAGGAAGGGGCGCGGGGCCTTGGCCGTTGCGTGGCTTTGGACGCTGGAGGGCGCCCGTTGGGAGGCTCGCCGCGCTTGCAATCCCTTGCTGCTTCGGGTATCCTTAACCTCGCAGAGGCATTGTTTGGGCTTGGCCCATCGAAGGAGCCGTTCATGGAAGCGAGAGACGAACTGCCGGTCGCAGACATTCAACACCCTGAAGTGCTGACTGCTCTGGTAGCACGCATCATGCGGGTCGAGAGCGTGACGTGGGGTGATCCGCAGCGCCGTGGGTGGTTGGCACGCTATCGTGGGCAAATTTTAGGCGATAGTGAGGCTGCTTACGCCCAACTTGAGAGTGCTTTGAAGCCTTACGAAATCACACCCCTTTTTCGGCAAGGGCGTGGCCACAAACACGAAGTGCTTTTGGTGCCTGGGCTGCTCGAG
This sequence comes from uncultured Anaerolineaceae bacterium, assembly GCA_964386185.1. Lineage (GTDB taxonomy): Bacteria > Chloroflexota > Anaerolineae > Anaerolineales > DRMV01 > DRMV01. The sequence continues at coordinate 24,897 of CAYLRJ010000005.1, read as the reverse complement.
CCGGGCCCCAGCCGCACGGTTTGGAATGCTGTGCTTTTTGTGTTGACGGTGTTGAGCGTTTTCACGGCTGGGGTGTCGTATGCTTATCAAGGCCCGGCCGACTTTGGTCCTGGCGCACGCGCCGCCCTGCGGGAAGCCCTCTCGGGCGGCTTGGCTTTCACCGTGAGCTTGCTGGCCATCTTGTTAGCCCATGAGTTTGGCCATTACCTCGCAGCCCGCCACCACGGCACCGAAGTCACCCTACCTTATTTTTTGCCGTTCCCCTTTAGCATTTTTGGCACTTTGGGCGCCTTCATCCGTCTCAAGACCCCACCGCGCAACAAAAAGGTACTCCTTGACATTGGCATTGCAGGGCCACTGGCAGGCATGGTGGTGGCGCTGCCTGTTTTGCTGTGGGGGTTGCACCTTTCGCCAGTGCAGCCTTTGCCAACCTCGTTGCCTGCCGAGGGGGGGCTGATGCTGGAAGGCAATTCGCTCCTCTATCTTTTGAGCAAGTGGCTTGTGTTTGGCAAGCTGCTCCCCGCACCGGCCGATTACGGCGGGCTTTCGCCCGTGGTCTATTGGCTCAAGTTTTTCTTCACGGGGCATCCCATCCCCTGGGGTGGGCAGGATGTGTATTTGCACCCAGTAGCTTGGGCAGGATGGGCCGGCCTGCTGGTGACGGCTTTCAACTTGGTGCCCTTGGGCACATTAGACGGAGGCCACGTGCTCTATGCCTTGCTGGGCGAAAAAGCCCCGCGGCTGTTTTGGCCTTTGTTGGGGGTTTTGCTCGCATTGGGGTTTGTGTGGAGTGGTTGGTGGCTGTGGGCGTTCCTCTTGTTTTTCTTAGGGCGGGTCTATGCCGAGCCTTTGGATCAAATCACACCTCTGGATGGAAAAAGAAAGGCCTTGGCCATCGCGGGCATCGTCCTGTTGATTTTGGTGTTTACGCCAATTCCCTTGCAGGTGGTGCCTGCAGTATGATTTTCCCGCGCTCCCGTAGCACCGCGGCTCGGCTTGCTTCCGCTCGTCGCGGCAAGGTTTAGGAAGGTTGGCACACGCCATGAAGCGTTCCTCGCATCGTTTTCACCGCCTGCGTCACCTGGCCGCATGGGCTCTGCTCTTGCTCGCGGTGGGGCTGCTGGTGTGGGTGAATGCGCGTTTTGCCTTCCAAAACCCAGGGGGGAATGATTTTCTCACGCGGTGGGTGGGCACGCGGGCGTTGCTGTTTGAAGGATTGAGCCCCTACAGCGATGAGGTGGCCTTGCGCATCCAAACGCGGGCCTACGGCCGCCCGGCACGGGCCGATGAAGACCAAATGCGGATGGCCTATCCGCTGTATTCGGTGCTGATTTTTGCCCCCTTTGCCCTGATTCCCAATTACCCCCTCGCCCGCGCGGTTTGGATGACCACCCTGGAAGTGCTGCTGGTGGCGCTCTTGGTGCTTTCTTTGCGACTGGTGCGCTGGAAACCGCCGGCGCGCCTCTTGGGAATGCTGCTTTTGTTTAGCCTCACGTGGTATCACGGCGTGCGCGCCGTCATCAATGGAAACGCGGTGGTTTGGGTGGCCTTCTTCCTCACCGCGGCGGTATGGGCGTTGGAAACCCGCCGCGACGCGTGGGCTGGGGTGTTGCTGGCGCTGGCGACGATTAAGCCCCATTTGGCGCTGTTGCCTTTGCTGTTTGTGTGGGGATGGTCCTGGCGGCAAGCGAGGCGGCAGGTCGTAGCTTGGACAGTGGGCACTGTGGTGGTGTTGAGTTTGGCAGGCCTGCTCGTTGTGCCCCAGTGGTTGCAACAAAACTTGCGAGAAGTCTTGGCCTATCCCGGCTACACGCCACCGACCACCTTGCAGGCGGCTTTGCGGGGGTGGTTTTCCCATTGGGGAACCCTCTTGGGTTGGGCTGTGACTTTGGCGTTGGCGGGGCTTCTGGTGTGGGCTTGGGCGCGCGCATGGCAGCAAGCGGCGTTCCCTTTGTGGACCTACGCGCTGACGCTGGTTGCCAGTCAATGGATTGGAATCACGACCGACCCGGGCAATTTCATTTTGCTTTTCCTGCCGCTGGTTTGGGTTCTGGCGCGCTTGGCGCGCCGGTTTGGTGAAGGCGCTGTTTGGGGCGTGCTTTTGGTGTTATGGGTAGGGTTGTGGTGGCTCTTTGTGGCAACTTTGGGGCAATATCACGGCCAGCCCCAGCAGAGCACGGTGATGTTTTTGCCTCTGCCGGGCATTTTGTTGATGGGGCTGTTGGGCCTGCGAGCCCAGGGGGAGTTTTAGCGCTCAACGGGGGTTTCTTGGGGTACAATGAGAGAAGAGCGCTCCGCCAGCGCCTGGCCCAAACGAGGCATCTCCCTGAGTGGGCGCAGGGTTTTCACGGCAACAACGCAAGGCCAGGGGGTGCGAGGCCTTTTTCTTCCTGTTTCCTGTATCGGTTTGGCTTCAAAATCTAATCGGAGGCGACCATGAACCGCTTGAGATGGCTCGGTTTCCTCAGCCTGGGGCTCTTGTCGGCTTGTGTTGTGAGCCAGGGGATGACGCCCACGGTCCCGCCGCGGCGTACTTCCCCCGCGGCCGAGGCCGAAGGCGGCGCCTTAGCCACTCTGCCGGCGCGCACCATGCCCGCGCCGCCCTCTGGCCCTGGGGCGACATACTACGTCGCCCCCGACGGCGACGACGCCAACCCCGGCACCCGCGCAGCCCCGTGGCAACATCCTGCCGTGGCAGCCCAGCGCCTGCAGCCGGGCGATACTTTGGTGTTGCTCCCCGGCATTTACATCTTGCGCGACTACGAGCGGGATATCCTTCGCCCGCCTTCGGGAACCCCCGAGGCGTGGGTCACCATCCGAGGGCTCCCTGACGCGCCTTATCCGGTTTTGGCCGGGCAGGATAACCTGCTCACCGCCTTTGATTTGGCCGGGGTGCAATATCTGCGTCTGGAACATTTGGAAATCACCCATTCCCCCCAAGCCCAGGATCTCCGCTTTCGCGAGGGTATCACCATCGTCGGAGCTCCGGCCGCGCATTTGGTCTTTCGTGACCTTTTCATCCATCACGTGGATGAGTTTGGCATTGACATTCAAGATGTGGAAGACTTGACCCTCAGCGATAGCCGCATCACCTATGCCGGCTTTGGCGCGCTCGGTGGCCCTGCTGGGGAACATGGCGGCTGGCGGCAGGTGACCATTCGCAACACCGAGCTCGCTTACAGTGGACACTACTACCAGGGCGGCGACGGCAGCCAGCGCCCTTATGACCGCCCCGATGGCTTTGGAATTGAGCCCTCTGCCGGGCCGATTTTGATTGAAGGCGTGGTCGCCGCGCACAATTACGGCGACGGCTTAGATAGCAAAGCCGCCCACACCACCATCCGCAATACCATCGTTGCCAACAACAGCTGCGATGGCGTGAAGCTCTGGGGGGCTGAGAGCCGTTTGGAAAACGTGCTCATCTACGGCCGTGGGGATGGGGATGCCACACCGACCCCTTGGGCTGCTATTGTGGTGGATACCGAAACCCCGCATGCCACGTTCACGTTTCACCACGTCACGGTGGACGATGCGGTGGGGCAAAACTATTTGTTGTATGTGCAATATGACCATCCCGACGTGCCGGTTCGGTTGGTTTGGCGGAATTTAATCCTGTCTTCGCGTGGGCCTGATGCGCCCATTTTCCTGGCTGCAGGGGTGGATTTGGATGCGCAAGGGGTGCTTTTCTACTTTCCGCAGAGTGACCCGTTGCTGCATCACGGTGAGCAGGCGTTTACGTGTGCCAGTTTGGGCGCTGTGGGGTCTCACCTGCAATGCGGTGACCCGCGCTTTGTGCAACCGGCCTGGGGCCGCGAGGGTGATTATCATTTGCAAGCAGGCAGCCCAGCCCGAGACGCGGGGGTTGCAACCGAGGTCACTTACGATTTGGAAGGCCATCTCCGCGGTGCGCTTCCTGATTTGGGGGCTTATGAAGGCTCGCCTTAGCCGAACCCCCGTGGTGGGTTGTCTCCAGGCCACGGGTTGAGGCTGCTCCACGGCCGTCTGTTGGCGCGTGGTGTTCGTCGCGCCATGTTTTGCCAAGGGGGTGCGTTGGCCCGCCTTCCCCGAAGAGCAAAAAGCGCCGCACGGCAAGGGTGCGGCGCTTTGGGGGAGCGCCCCCGGCGCGACTCGAACGCGCAACCTACGGATTCGAAGTCCGGCGCTCTGTCCATTGAGCTACGGGGGCGAGGCGGGCAAAATTATACCACGCGAATGTTAGCGCGAGGCGCGGAGGTCTTCCAATACTTTGCGGTAGGCGTCGGCCTCGGGTGGGTTGAGGGCCAAGATGGCTTCCACGGCTTGGATGGCGTCTTCCAGCCGCCCTTCGTCTAAGAATTTTTCGCCTGCGGTGTCGTAGGCTTTGATGGCTTCCCCTTTTTGCCCCAGGCTGGTGTAGAGTTGGCCTAACCGCATGTGGAGCTCGCCGATGTCGGGGTGGTGTTCGATCAGTTCGGCGAGCAAGGCCAGGGCTTGGGTGATGTCGCCTTCCCGACGGAGGTAGCTGATGTAGTCGTCGAGTTCGGCGACGGCTTGGGGCACGCGGGCCAGTTTGAGGTGTAGGTCAATGAGTTTGGCGCGGATTTGTTCGTCTTGAGGTTCCAGGGTGCGGATTTGTTCGTACATCAAGGCGGCTTTGCGCCAGTCCAGGCGTTGTTCTGCCAGGTCGGCCAATTGGCGCAGGATTTGCCGTTGCCACAGGCCGCCGTTGGGCAGCCGCCGCGCCAGGCGCAGGGCGCGCTCGTAGACTTGCTCGGCCTGTTGGAGTTCGGCCAGTTGGTAATGTTGATCGGCGACTTCCATGTAGTGGGCGATGGCTTCTTCGATGCGGTTTTGGCTGACCAACGCGTCAATGAGGCGCGCGTGGGCTTCGGTGTGGTGGGGGTTGAGTTCCAGCACACGGCGATAGAGTTCCACTGCGCGTTCGGCGTTGCCGCGGATGAGGTAAGTGCGAGCGACGGTGAGGTATTTTTCTTCCGCGGCTTCGTGGAGGCCCTGCTCGGTCAGGATGTCGGCCATGAGGATGTGTAAGGGCAGGTAGGTGGGCGCGTACATGAGGGCCAGTTGGGCTTCTTCCAGGGCTGCGCCTAATGCGCCGCGTTCCAGCCATTCGTGGACCAGGCCCAAAGCCTCGACGATGCGGCCGCTGTGGGCTTCGATGAGCATGTCGGCCAGGGGGAGCAGGCCGGCGCTGTCGTCGTGTTCCTGGACCAGGCGTTCTCGCGCCAGCCGCACTTGCTCTTGCCAGTCTGGGCGGGAGAGCATTTGTTCTACATTGTCGGCGATGCGGTCGAGGGTTTCCTCTTCGGCGTCGTGGGCCACTTGGGCGATGAGCGGTTCGTAAAGTTGCCCCAGCGCCTCGGCCTGGTCTTGGGGCAACACGCTCATGTCGGCCAGTTTGAGGGCTTCGAGATAGTGCTGCGCGGCTTCGACTTTTTTGCCCAGTTGATGGAAGGCGCGCGCCAGCAGCAGATGGGAGGCCAGCGAAAAGTCGGGGTGGGAGGCCGATTTTTGTAAGTAGCGGAGGGCTTCTTGGGGCTGGTTGGAAGACACCAGCAGAAAGCCGAGGTCAAAGTAGGCTGCGGGGTGGTCCAGCCCTGCATTCACGGCGCGGCTGAGTTCCTCTGCGGCTTGGGCGTAGTTGCCCTGGGTTTGTTGATCAACGACTTGCCCCAGCAGCAGCAGGATGCGGCTGCGCTGCTGCCGCCGGGCGCGAGGGCTGGTCATGCCCTGGATGAAGAGGTCCAGGTTGCTGCTTTCGCTGCTTTCTTCGCCCCCTTCTTCGGCCTGCTCGAAGAGCACTTCGGCCAAGAAAGTCAGGGCTTGTTGTTGGGCTTGGCTGATGGGGTCGAGGGAGGTTTGCTTGGTTTCTTGTTCAGGGGCGGTTTCGGGCTGCCCACCCGATTCGCGGATTTTGGCCATGCGGAGGGGGTTGGTGCCGCCGCGGGGGCGTTGGGGCTTGGGAAGCAGGGTGCCTTGTTTGAGTGCTACCAAGGCTTGCCGAGGTTTAGGGTCGTTGGGCACCAGCGCCATTGCCCGACGGACGGCTTGGGTGGCTTCTTCGATTTTCCCTGCCCGTTGGAGCAGGGCTGCCATAGCCAGGTAGGCCTCGACGGCTTTGTCTACTTGTTTGAGGCGGTCGTAGATTAGCGCCAGACGGCTGTGGGCGACCAGGTTTTCGGGGTCCAGGCGCAGCGCGCGCAGGTAGCTGTCAATGCCCCGTTTGGTTTCTCGGCGTTTCATGAACCGGTCGGCAGCTTGCAGCGCGGCATGCACTGCGGCTTGCAGTTGCCCGCGGCGCTCGTAGATGCGTGCGATTTGTTCCCACGGGGCGGGTTCCTCGGGAGCCACCCGGGCTGCTTGGCCGTAAACTTTGAGCGCTTCTTCGAAGCGGTGTTGTTCAAAAAGGGCCAAACCCAGACTGATGAGGGCTTGGTAGTCGTTGGGTTTGACCTGCAAGGCGCGCTGATAGGCTTCGGCGGCTTTGTCCCATTGCAGGTCCCAAGCCGCAGAGTGGCCGGCGTTCATCGCGTCACGATAGATTTTTTCCCGGTCTGCCATTATGCCTTCCTTGACATAAAAAGAGGAAACAGGCGCAAAGGGCGTTGCTGGTGGTTTGCGGTTGTGTCTATTTTAGCAGATTTTGTTGGAAAAGCGAGGGGGGCTTTTCGTCAGGGGCGCGGCGAGGCTGGTTTGAGGCGGCCTTTTTTCACTTGCGGGGAGAAAGCGTGCTTTTTGGGGGCTGGCTGTGCTAAAATTCTTGCCATGAGCAAACAACAATTTTTTACTGCTACTGGTGACGATGGCACGACTGGCCTGCTGGGTGAGGGGCGTGTGCCGAAAGACCATCCGCGGCTGGAGGCCATCGGTGCGATTGACGAAGCCGGCGCGTTTTTGGGGCTGGCGCGCGCCCATGCGCGGGCTTCGCAGACGGCTGAGTTCCTGAAAACCGTGCAGCGTCATCTCTACCGCTTGTTGGCTGAGGTCGCGGCCACGCCAGAAAACGCGGCCAAATTCCGCTCGTTGGGCGCGGAGCAGGTGGCCTGGCTGGAAGACCGCATCGCGGAGATCGGCGAGGCTGTGCCGCCCCCCAAGGAGTTCATCTTGCCTGGCGATTCGGCCGCAGGGGCTTATTTGGACGTCGCGCGCACGGTGGTGCGTCGGGCTGAACGGCGTTTGGCCACGCTGGTGCGGAGCGGTGAGGTGGAAAATCGCGACTTGTTGCGCTACCTCAACCGCCTCTCTTCGCTCTGTTATGCCCTGGAGCTGCTGGAAAACCATACCGCAGGCGTGAACACCACCAAGGCCAAAGAAGATTGAGATGACCGGGACGCTCATCAACATCGCCACCATTTTATTGGGCGGCACGCTGGGGCTTTTTTTTGGCGCGCGGCTGCCCCAGCGGGCGCGCGAAACCGTGGTCGCGGGTTTGGGGCTGTTTACCGCCGCGATAGGGTTGCAGATGTTTTTCAAAACCGACAACGCAATCATCGTGCTGCTGAGCTTGCTCGTGGGGGGCTTGTTGGGTGAATGGTGGCGCATCGAAACCCATTTGGAGCACCTCGGCGCGTGGTTAGAAGCCCGCTTCGCTGGCGATAGCGACGACGAAGGCGGCTCGCGTTTTGTGAAAGGGTTTTTGACCGCCTCGTTGCTCTTTTGTGTCGGCCCGATGACCATTTTGGGCGCGATGCAAGATGGCCTGACCGGCGATTATCGCCTGTTGGCCATCAAAGCCGTGCTCGATGGTTTCGCGTCGCTGGCTTTTGCCTCGACCTTGGGCGTGGGGGTGCTCTTTTCGGTGTTGGTGGTGTTGCTCTATCAGGGGGGAATTAGTTTGGCTGCAGCCCAGTTGGAGGCTTTGCTCACCCCGGCCATGACCAATGAAATGTTTGCTGCCGGTGGGGTGATTTTGTTGGGTTTGGCCGTCAGCAGCCTGCTGGAAATCAAGCCCATCCGCAGCGGCAACCTGTTGCCGTCTCTGGCCATTGCACCGTTGTTGGTGTGGGTGGTGGACAAGTTGCCTCAATGGTGGGAAGGTTTATTGCAATGGCTTCTTCATTGACGGCACAGCCAGTTTCGGAAGCCGCGTGGGAAGCTTTCTTGCAAGCCTACCCCGAGGCGCACGTTTTGCAAACGGCCGCGTGGGGGGCTTTGAAAGCCGCGTTTGGTTGGCGTGTGGCCCGGTTGGTGGTGGGGGAAGCTGGCGCGCAGGTGCTCTTTCGGCCGTTGCCCCTGGGGCTGAGCGTGGCATACATCCCCAAGGGGCCGGTGGGGCCGCGCCCGGCCTGGGATGCCTTGTGGCCGGCGGTGGATGCCCTTTGTCGGCAAGCGCACGCGGTGTTCCTCAAAGTCGAGCCCGACTTGTGGGAAGATGACCCAAGCAGCGCGCCGCCTCCGGGGTTTCACCCAAGCCACCATGCCATCCAGCCGCGGCGAACGTTGGTGGTCTCTCTGGAAGGCAGCGAGGATGAAATTTTGGCGCGCATGAAGCAGAAGACCCGCTATAACATCCGCTTGGCAGCCCGCAAGGGGGTGACCGTGCGCGCCTGGGACGATTTGGAGGCCTTCCATCGCCTGATGTTGGAAACCGGCGCCCGTGATGGCTTTGGGGTGCATCACGCGGCGTATTACCGCGAGGCTTATGCGCGCTTTCACCCGCGCGGTGAGGCCGAGTTGTTGGTGGCCGAATATGAGGGTGAGCCGCTGGCCGCGTTGATGGTCTTTGCCCGAGGCGCACGCGCGTGGTATTTTTACGGCGCCTCCACGGGCAAACACCGCAACAAAATGCCCACTTATTTGCTGCAATGGGAAGCCATGCGCTGGGCCAAGGCGCGCGGCTGCCGGGAATATGACCTTTGGGGCGTGCCCGATGCGGATGCCGAGACCTTAGAGGCCGAATTTACCCAGCGCCGTGAGGGGCTGTGGGGGGTGTATCGCTTCAAGCGCGGCTTTGGCGGTGTGTTACGCCGCGCCGTGGTGTGGGACCGTGTCTATCGCCCTTGGCTCTATCGGGCGTATTTGGCTTATCTGCGGCGACGCTAAGGTGTGGTGGTGTCCATGCAACCTGTTGAACTTTCCCGTTGGAATGAGGTGTTGGGGGCTTTCCCCGAGGCGCACATTTTGCAAACGCGCGAGTGGGCGAGCATCAAGGCTCGTGTGGGATGGCAGGCCGAGCCCCACCTTTGGCGCGACGGGCAAGGCCGCGTGGTGGCCGCCGCGATGTTGTTGCGGCGGCGGCTTGCCGCACTGCCCTGGAGTGTGCTCTATGCGCCCAAAGGGCCTCTGTTGACTTCCTGGGAGGATGCCCAGCTGCGGCAACAGGTGTTGGACGATTTGCAGCACTACGCGCGCCGCACGGGCGCGATTTGGCTCAAGATTGACCCCGACGTGGTGCTGGGCACTGGCATCCCAGGGCAGGCAGGTGCGACCGAGCACCCGGTAGGGCGCGCAGTGCAAGACGCGCTGGCGCGCCGCGGGTGGCGGTTTTCGACAGAGCAGGTGCAGTTTCGCAACACCGTGCTGCTGGATTTGACCCCCAGTGAAGATGACCTGCTGGCTGCCATGAAGCAAAAGACCCGCTACAACATCCGTTTGGCGTTTCGGCGGGGGGTGCAGGTGCGGGTGGGCAGCGAGGCCGATTTGCCATTGCTCTATCGCATGTATGCCGAAACCGCGGCGCGCGATGGCTTCATCATCCGCCCGCGCGACTATTATCTGACGGTGTGGCGTACCCTGATGGCGGCGTCTATGGCTGAGCCGCTGATTGCAGAGGTGGAAGGCGAGCCTGTGGCCGCGGTGGTGATTTTCCGCTTTGGCGCGCGGGCTTATTATTTCTATGGTATGTCCACGGGCAAGCATCGCAACAAGATGCCAACGTATGCTTTGCAGTGGGAGGCCATCCGCCGCGCGAAGGCTGCCGGTTGTCGTTGGTATGATTTTTGGGGTGCTCCCGACGTCTTTGACGAGAGCGACCCCATGTGGGGGGTGTTTCGCTTCAAGCAGGGCTTTGGCGCCCAGGTGGTGCGCACTTTGGGCGCGTGGGATTTCCCCGCCCGGCCAACCCTCTATGGCCTTTTTGTGCAGGCGTTGCCGCGGGCCTTGGCCGTGACGCGGCGGCTGCGGGCGTGGGCCCTGCGGCGTGAGCAAAGGTGATTTACGTCAATAATTTTTGACAGCACAGGGGGTTTGTGCTATGCTTGCCCCTTGCAGGCTCCTTCAAGCATGGGATTCTCGGGAGGGGTTATGTTCCAATATGAACGTGTAGCCGATAATGTGTATTTCTTCCAAAGCGAAAATTATGCCCAAGTGACGGCCGGGTTGGTGGTGGGCCCCAAGTGGGTGGTGTTGATTGATACCTTGGCCTTGCCCGCAGAGACCTTGGCCTTGCGCGATTTCATTGCCGAGCACATTCAACTGCCGGTGCGGTATATCATCAACACCCACTATCATGCCGACCACAGCTGGGGAAATGTGTTCTTCCCCGGCGCGGTGGTGATTTCTCATGCTTTGTGTCGGCAGTTGATGCAATCGCGCGGGGTGCCCGCCCTGGAGGAAGCCAAGCAGACCTCGTCGGCTTATCGGCAGGTGAGTTTGGTGTTCCCGCAATTGGCCATTAGCGAAGGCGAAATGAGCCTAAAGGTGGGGAAGAAGGTGTTGCGAATTTTCCCCATGCCGGGCCACAGCCCCGATGGGATGGGGGTGTTGGTGGAGACCGACCGCATCCTCTTCGCGGGGGATGCCATCATGCCCATTCCGTATATTGTGGATGGTGATTTTGAAGCTTTGCAAGAGACCCTCAAGCGGGTGAGCAAGATGCGTCTGGAAAATATCATCCCTGGGCACGGCGAGATCGTGCTGCGGGGTGAAATCAAGAGCACCCTCAAAGAAGACCTTGATTATTTGGCGTGCATTCGCAAAGAGGTGCGCAAGGCGGCGCGGCGCAAATATCCGGGAGATTATTTAGACAAAGTGGATGTGGAATCGTGCGGCAAGAGCCGAATTTTGTTGGGCGGTTTGGCGCCCGAGTTGCATCGTCGCAACTTGCGAGCGCTTTATCGTCAGTTGTATGGTGAAGCACCCCGCAAAGCGCAAACAGAAGAGGTGCCTTTTAGATAGCAAAGCAGCAGCCCCCCAGTTTGGGGGGCTGAAGTGTTGATGGGGAAAGCGCGCAGGGGCGCGCCAACGGCCGCCAGGTTTGGCGGTGGGGTTTATGTGAGGCTGGGGCGCGGGTTAGGGGCGCGAACTGTGTTTGAGGCCAGTGGCAGGCACGCTGCTGGTGTTTTGCCGTTGTTGTTCGGCGGCTTTGCGTTGGCGGTGTTTGCGTTTGCGCCACCACGCGCGCACGCCGACGATGCGCTCTTCGCCGGCCATGAGGCGTTTGATGTTGGGCCGTAACGACCACAAGAGCAGCACCTCGGCCAGTAGCCCATAGGCCACATAGGCCCAAGGCCCCAGGCCGTGCATGGCGCGCCAGGCAAAGGCCGCGGCCGCAATGAGAGGCATGCTCATGGTGGCTACTGAGGCATAACCTACGCCCAAGAGGATGACCGCCCCCACCGGAATTTGAATGAGCGCCACGGGCCACCACAGCCCAATTGCACCGCCCACGCTGGGCGCACCACCTGCACCGCCCCGCAGCACCGGCTTGCCTTTTTCGTTGTGTTCCACCATGACCAGAGAATAATTGTGGCCTACAATCATCATCAATGGCGCAAAAACGTGCATCCACGGCTGGGTCGGGAAAATCTCTTTTGCCAGCCAAACCACGGTGATGCCTTTGAGAATGTCCATGATGACGGTGGCCAGGCCGGCCCATACCCCTGCAACCCGCAGCGCGTTGGTGGTGCCTGTGCGCCCGCTGTGCCAGGAACGCACGTCGCGCCCGGTTTTGATTTTGACAAAGATATACCCAAAGGGGATGGAGCCAATAAAATACGAGACGGCCAGCACACCAATGGCCTTAAGCCAAAGCATCTCGGTTACCTCCAAAACGGAAAATGCGTTGCGTCAATTCTAACACCGCAGGCCGCCTCGCGTTGCTCATTCCAGGCGCACGGGCACCTCGCGCACGCGATGCCCACAAAGATGGAAGCCGCGCACCACCCATTCGTGCCCCACGGGCGCCCAAATGAGATACACCACCGGATAAGTGGCCTCGGCCAGGTCAATCTCGGAAGGCGCAGGCGGGCCCATGGGGTGGCTGTGATAGATGGCCAGCAGCTCCCAGCCGGCGTTTTCAATGGCAAAGAAGGCTTCAAGTTGGCGGTGGGGATCCATTCGGTAGCGCAAAGGGCTCTGCAAAACGTTGGGAATGGGAAACACAGCCGTGCTCACGCCGTGAAGCCCTGCAACCAAGCCGCATGCTTCCAGAGGGGCTTGGCTCGCCACGTGCTGTTTCATGGCCAGATAGTCTTCGTACCGTAAACGCATCTTACCATGCCCAAGGGAGCAAGAGCAGGAGCACCGCCAACGTGACGACGGGTTCCCAGAGGGCTTGGGCAATGCTTTGCTCTTCCATGAGGTTGGTCAGATAGACCGTGGCCGCATACGCCGCGGCAACCAGAACCAGGCCGTAAGCCAAAGGGGGAATTGGCAGATAATGAAAGGCTGCGGCCAGCTGCGCGGTGATGGCCGCGACGAAAACGGCCTCGATGGGGTGCCATGCCCCGTGATGAAGGTTGAAGGTGCGCAGCGCCACCATGCCCGCGGCGATGCCCAAAGTGGGAGAGGCAAAAAACAACCGCCATTGCCCCGCGCGCACCGCGACCGCCAGTAAGAAGAAGAGCAAATAGCCCAACCCCGTGAGCCCAGCCGCGGCCAAAGGGTAACGCAGGTCTTCGGCGTCAACGACGATGTATTCTGCTACCAACACCAAAAACCAAATGAGCAACCCCAAAGCCAGGGTAACCCACCACAGAGCGCCCAGAGGCAGGCGTTGGAGCAAAACTTCCAGCACCCAGGCAGTGAGGGCTGGAAGCAGCCAGTGCGGCCACGTGGGGCGGTCGCCCAGCGCCGGATGGTCGCCCAGCACCCAATCGGTGCCGGCTGCCGTTAGGGCGGCAATGAGGATGGCAAAAGCCCGGCTGGCACTGAAGTGCAAGGGCAGCAGAAAGCCCGGCAGGTGTAGGGTGATGGCCCAGTCGGGCAGGCGAACGAAATAGCCGCCCAGCAGCGCAGCAACCAAGGTGGCTGTGACCACGCTGAGTTTATCCCGATCGGGAAGGTAAGCCGGCGAAGCGGTTTTCATGGTTGGGTTTTGAGCCCCAGCAGTTCGTATACTGCCAGGGGCTGGCTCTTGCCTTTGGCTTTGAGGGGTGGCATGGGGCGGACCCGGACGTGCTCAGCCACTGCGTGATAGGCTGGGGCGCTGAGCAAAATCTGGTCGGCCGCGGCGTTCCGTTGAATGCGCTCGGCGGTGTTGATGCTGTCGCCGATGGCGGTGTATTCCAGCCGCTTTTCTGTGCCAATGAGCCCTAACACGGCTTCGCCCACATGGATGCCGACCCCAAAGTGGAGGCGAAACTCGGGCGGAAGGTCGGTGGAGAGGGCTTGCACGCGAGAGCGCAGGCGCAACGCGGCTTTGACTGCCCGCAGGGTGTGGTCGGGTTGCGGAATGGGGGCATTGAACCATGCCATGATAGCATCCCCCATGAACTTGTCAATAGTACCTTCTTCTTCCAGGATGGCTTCGGCCGCGGCGGCCAGGTAGCGGTTGAGGATGGAGACCAAGGCTTCTGGATCCCGCCCTTCGCTGAAGTGGGTGAAGCCGCGGATGTCGGCAAAGAGCACGGTGACGGTGGCGCGCTGCCCGCCGGGCTGGAGCGCGTCGGGGTCCAGCTGGTCAATGACGCGCGGGGAAACCATCCGTTCGAAGAGCGAGCGCAGAGCTTCGAGCCGCCGTTTTTCGGTGAGGTCGTCGAGCACAATGGTCATCCCTTGAGGCTGTCCATTGGGCCCACGAAGGGGGGCCAGGTTGAGGTTGAGGAAAATCCGCCCCCGCCCCGGCCATTCGGGCGCGACTTCCAGCCCGACCACGGTTTGGGCTTGATGTTTGACTTGCTCGAGGTGGGTGTGGAGAACCGAGCCCAAGGGTTCCAGCACTTGGGTGAGCGGCTGGCCAATCATATCCGCACAGGTGCGGTCTAAGATGCGTTCGGCGGCTTGGTTGCAGAGGTTGATTTTGTCTTCGATGTCTGCGGTGATTACCCCGCTGGCAATGGAGGCGAAGACGTTATCCAGCAGGTTTTTGAGCTCGGTCACTTCGGCCAAGGTCCGGCGCACTGAGGCAAAGAGGCGGGCGTTTTCCAGGGCAACCGCGGCTTGGTTGGCAAAAGCCATCAAAACTTCGCGGTCTTCAGCGGAAAAGACGCCGCTGCGGATGCGGTTGTCCGCGTAGATGACGCCAGTGATTTGCCCTTTGACTTTGAGCGGCACGCATAAAATTGCCCGCAGATTGTGGAAGATAACGCTGTTTTGCCCTTTGAAACGGGGGTCTTCTCGGGCGTTGGTGGTCAAAATAGGCTGGCCGGTGTTGACCACGCGGTTGATGACGGTATGGCTGACGGCCAAATCGTCGCCTGAGATGGATTCTTGGTCCCAATTGCGGGCGATTTCGGTGCGGAGTTGCCCTTTTTCGTCTTTGAGCATCAGGAACGCGCGCTCTGCGCCGGTGAGGTGGATGATGGTGTCCATGACGATGCGGAGCACCTCATCCAATTCTAAGGTGGAGTTGACCACGCGCGAGATGTCAACCAGGGCAAACATTCGCTGCCGTTCGCGCTCGAACTGGCTGATTTGTTCCCCCAATTTTTCAAGGGTGTGCTCCAGGTGCACCAGGTCGGGGATGACGGTAACGGCCTCTTGGGGTGTTTGGGTGAGGGTTTGCCGAATTTGGGCTAATTGGGCCCGCAAGTACAAAAGGCGTTGTTGAAGGGGCGAAAGGGTGTCTTCACGCATGGGCTACCTCAGGGGTGGGTGCTGTGTCGCCAGCGTCGCCAGGCCCAAAAGAGCAGCACAGCCGCGGCAATGAGGAGGGCGACGGGGACGAGGATGGCCGTGAGCGAGACGCCCAAAGCCACCGCGTCTTCGGCCAGGCTGACCGGGGTGTTGGCTACGCCCCCCGTGGTCAGGCTGACCGCGGGGCGGACGGCGAGGCTTTTGGTGGCATGCACACTGCCGGCCACCAGGAGCCCGGCGGCTAAGGCAAGCACAGGGTGGGCTTCGCCGATGGCGCCACTGCCTGCAGCAAAAGCAATAGCACCAGCCACCGGCCGCACGATGGTTTGAATGGCGTCGTTGAGGTGGTTGACCGCGGGTACTTTATCGGCGAAAAATTCGATGCCGGCCAACACAACCAGCAGCGCGATGATGGCAGGGTGTGTTAGGGCTTGCCATTTGGGGTCTAAGGTAATCCAGTGGGTGTAGCGCGCCAGCAGGGCGATGACCAAGAGAGGGATGTACGCGTTGAGGCCCGCGCTGGCGGAAAGCCCGAAGGCAGTGAAAATGCTCATAGAGCGTTCCCCTCTCTGTCAGAGACCTGGGTAGGGCCCCCAGGTATGGGTGAGGTGAAAGCGGAGCCAATCCATCAAACCGATTTGGAGCATGGCGATGACGAAGCCCGCGAGAAAGAAGTTGGTAAGCTCGCTCCAGGTGTGGGCTTGGCTTTCGCGACGGGCCACCCCCAGGGCGAAGAGGCTGTAAATGGCACCGAGCACGAGCACCACGTCGGCTGTGGTGAGCAGCGCGACGGGATACAGCACCAGCGGGTTACCGGTGAGCACCAGCCCCCCCAGGAGGACGGCCCCCAGAAGGAGGCCCCGAAGTCGGCGAGGGGTGAGCGCGGCTTCGGGATGGGTATTGGCCCAGAGGGCTTGTTGGGCTACCGCGTAGAGCATGGCCCCGATGACGATGCCCATGCCCAAGCCGGTGAAAAGGCGGAGAATGTTGTTGGGCGGGTAGAGCAAGGGGCGGTGGAGCCAATCGGTCAGGAAGGCGTTGCCGCCATCGAGGGCAAAAGCAGCAAAGAGGGCGGCCAAAACGCCTGCCACTCGGCCATGCGGATAGCCGCCCCGACGAGGCGCCCGCCAGGCCAACACGCCCAATGTGAGCAGCGTGCCCAGGTGCATGCCTGTGCAGCGGTAGCACAAAGGCATCTGCCGACTGCCCAAGAAAGGTGAGTGTGCGGGGTTGCGGGCACAGACCGCATAGGCGATGGCGTCGGCTTTGCCCAGTAGGCCGGGCGGGGTGAAGTAAAGCCAAACGCCTAACACCAGGGCGCTAAAGGCCAGCCAGCCCCAAGTAGATTTACGCATAAGACGATTATACCGTAATCGTGACGCAGAGAGGTGCCCCTGCACCCTCGCCCGCGAGCCGCGCGCGGCGGGGCAGCCGCCCGCGCAGGGAAAGGCGCACAAATAGAAAAGCCCGATGGTCGGCGCTGACCATCGGGCTTGAGAAAGGCAGCTAAGCGGAGGTTACTTTTCTTTTTCTTCGGCCAGTTCGCGCTGGCGGGCGGCGATGATTTCCTGCTGCAGGTGGGCGGGCACTTGCTCGTAGTGGGAGAATTCCATCTCAAACACGCCTCGCCCGCCGGTGAGAGAGCGCAGGTCGGTGGTGTAACGCAACATTTCGGCCAAGGGCACCTCGGCGGTAATCACCGAGCGGCCTTTTTCCGAATCCATCCCTTGCACGCGCGCCCGCCGCGTGTTGAGGTCGCCCAACACATCGCCCATGTTGCTCTCGGGCACGGTGATGCGCACTTTGTAAATGGGCTCTAACAGCACCGGCCCCGCGTTTTGGAAGGCCAGCTTGAAGGCTTCGCGCGACGCAATTTCAAAGGCCACAGGTTTGGAGTCTACCGGGTGTTCTTTGCCGTCATACACCGCGATTTTGACGTTGACCACCGGGTAGCCGGCGATGACGCCTTGTTTCATCACGCCTTTGATGCCTTTTTCGATGGACGGCTGGAAGCTGGACGAAATCGCACCGCCAAAGACTTCCCACGTGAAGTCGTAATCGCTCTCGGGGTTGGGCTCCACCCGCATGTGAACTTCGGCAAATTGCCCGGCCCCACCGGTCTGCTTTTTGTGGCGATATTGGGCTTGGCCGGTTTTGGTGATGGTTTCGCGGTAGGGCACTTTGGGTTCTGCGGTGTTGAGGTTGAGTTGGAACTTGGACTTGGCCTTGCGGATGGCCACGTCAATGTGTTGGTCGCCCATGCCTTGGAGGATGGTCTGCTTGGTGGAAGCGTCTTGATACCAAGAAAGGGTGGGGTCTTCTTCGCACAGGCGGGTGAGGGTGGGCCCCAATTTGGTGGAATCGGCTTGCGAGAGCGGCACCACAGCCACGCGGTAGAGCGCGGTGGGGTATTCGGGCATGGGGATTTTGATGGGGGTGCTCTTGTCGCAGAGGGTGTCGCCGGTGCCGGTTTCACTGAGCTTGGGCACCGTGCCTAAATCGCCCGCGTGGAGCACTTTGACCGCGATTTGTTCCTTGCCGCGCATGATGTGGAGCGTACCCAGCCGCTCTTCGACGCCTTTGTTGGCGTTCCAGACGCGGGTGTCGGAATGCAAAGTGCCGGAGACGACTTTGAAGTAGGTGATTTTGCCGACGAAGGGGTCGGCGGTGGTCTTCCACACATAGGCGGCCAGCGGGCCGGCATCGTCGGCGGTGAGCTCGATGGTTTCGCCGTTGGGGCCCTCGGCTTTGACCGGCGGCGCGTCGGCCGGCGAGGGCATCAGGGCCAGCATGGCATCCAGCAACAGGGCCAGGCCAATTTCCTTTTCGCCCGCAGCAACGAACACCGGCACGTAGGCCCCCTGCGCAACCACGGCCTTCAGCCCGCTGAGCACCTCTTCGGCGGTGAGGTCTTCGCCTTCCAGGTATTTTTCCAACAGGGTGTCGTCGCCTTCAGCCGCGGCTTCGACCAGCGCCATGCGGGCTTCTTCGGCTTCGTCGGCTATCTCCGCGGGGATCTCTTGGGCTTCGGTGCCCGGCCCCGCATAGGCTTTCATGGTGAGCAGGTCAATCACACCTTGGAAGCTTTCGCCTTCGCCCCAGGGCAGTTGCACCGGAATGAAGCGGGCTTCGAAGACTTCCTGCGCTTGGTCGAGAATCTTTTGGAAGTTGGCATTGTCGCGGTCCATTTTGTTGATGAGCAGGAAGCGAGGGCGGTCGAATTTGTCAGCATAGGACCACGCGACCTCGGTGCCCACTTCAATGCCTGCCACCGCGTCCACGACCACGATTGCACCGTCAGCGACGTAGAGCGCTGAGATGACTTCCCCGACAAAGTCGGTGTAGCCCGGCGTGTCGAGCAGGTTGATTTTGTGGTCTTTGTATTCGATGGGAATGAGCGCCGTTGAGAGGGAAAGCCCACGCCGGATTTCTTCTTCCTCAAAGTCGGAGACGGTCGAGCCGTCTTTGATGCTACCCATGCGGGTGGTTGCGCCGGTAAAGTGGAGCAGGGCTTCCGCGAGCATGGTTTTGCCCGCACTGCTGTGGGAGACCAAAGCAATATTGCGGATGGATTCGGTGGTGTACTCTTTCATAGAGAGTCCTCTTTCACTAAAAGATGTCTCGCCCATGCGAGGGTGAATCAATGCACAACGGGAAGTATTTTAAGTGAAGAAGGCGAAGTTGTCAAAGTGTTGTTTGTCAAAATTTGGGGCGGTGGGGGCGCTTAGCCTGTGAGGCGAGGCAGGCCAGCGCTTGCCGTTGTTTGTGCGTGTGGCCTTTTTCTCCGCGGCGGGCGATGCGGGGCGCTGGTGTGCCGGTGTGTTGGGGCGATATTGCGGTACAATTTATCATATGATCAGCCAATGGCGTCAGCGAGTGCCTTCGTGGTGGGAGCAGATGTTTTGGGCCGCTTTGTTGGGGGCGGGGGCGGCGGTGTTGCTCACGTTGGTGGTCCTGGCTGCGTATGGTGTGGCTTATCGGGGGCGCATTTTCCCAGGGGTGCATGTGGCCGGGGTGGACGTGGGCGGCCTCACGCTGGATGAAGCGGTCGCGCGTTTGGATGCAGCCCTCACGTATCCGGTGGCAGGGCAGGTGACGTTGACCTACGGGGGGAAGCGTTGGCAAGCCAACCCCATCAATTTGGGTTTTGCCCTTGACAATCGGGCCGCCGCGGAAGAGGCCTACCTGATAGGGCGGCGGCAGGGCTTGTGGGCGCGGCTGAAGGAGCGTTTGCAGGCCCGTCAGGAAGGCATTGATTTGCCGCCGGTGGCGGTGTTTAACGAGCAGATGGCTTGGCGTTATCTGGATGATATTGCCGAAGAAGTGGAACGCCCCACCGTGGAAGCCGTGTTGACGCTGGATGGCACGCGCGTTGTGGCCAAGCCAGGGCAGGTGGGCTTGCATTTGGACCGCGCCGCGACCTTGGCGCGTTTGCGCCAGGTGCTTCCTTCGTTGGAAAGCGTCACCGTGCCGTTGGTGGTCGAAGAGCAGCCGCCCGAAATCGCCGACCCTGGCGAGGCTGCCCAAACCCTGCGCGAAATCCTGGCTGCACCTTTGCAAATTACCCTGCCGCAGGCCGCGGAAAACGACCCTGGCCCCTGGACCTTCGACCCTCAAACCCTGGCGCCCATGCTGCGCGTGGTGCGCGTGAAAGATGAACACGGCGCCCATTTTGCCATTGATTTGGATACCCAGCCCCTGCGGGGCTTCTTAGAGCGCTTGGCGCCCGAGTTGGAACGGCAGGCCGCCAACCCGCGCTTTGTGTTTGACGATGACACCCACCAGCTCAAATTGATTCAACCCGGGGTGGAAGGACGCACCCTCAAAATTGACGCCAGCCTTGCGGCGCTGCGCACGGCCATTTTGGCCGGCCAACACCAGGTCGCTTTGGCGGTGGATCTCTCGCCCCCGGCAGTGAGCGACGATGCCCAAGCCCAAGATTTGGGCATCACCGAGTTGGTGTCTCAGCATACCACCTATTTCTACGGCTCCAGCGCAGCGCGCATTCACAACATCCAAGTGGCGGCCAGCCGTTTCCACGGCTATTTGGTCGCCCCGGGTGAGACCTTTTCCATGATCAAGGTGCTGGGCGACGTCAGCCTGGATACGGGCTACGAAGAGGCTTTGATCATCTACGGCGATCGCACCATCAAAGGCGTGGGCGGCGGTGTGTGCCAAGTGAGCACGACCCTGTTTCGGACGGTGTTTTTTGGCGGCTATCCGGTGGTGGAGCGGCATTCCCATGCGTATCGGGTGCTCTATTACGAGCAGACCGCCAGCGGCAGGGTGGACCCAAAATGGGCAGGGTTGGACGCCACAGTGTACGCGCCCTTGGTGGATTTCAAATTCAAAAACGATACACCCTCTTGGATTTTGATGGAGGTGTACGTTTACCCCAAATATCGCTATATCACCTGGAAGTTTTATAGCACATCCGACGGCCGCAAGGTAGAATGGCATACCACAGGGCTACAGAATGTGGTTGATCCTCCGCCGCCGAAATATATCGAAAACCCGGACCTGAAAAAAGGGCAAATCAAACAGGTAGATTGGGCAGTGAAAGGGGCTGATGTGACCGTCACCCGCAAGGTGTGGCGGGATGGCACTTTGTTGTTTGAAGACGTCTTCAAAACCCATTACTTGCCCTGGCGGGCGGTTTGCGAATATGGGCCGGGCACGCCGGGCATGCCGCCCAAGCATCCAGACCCTGAGCATCCCTGTAAGCCCGATCCGGTGGAGGAGGATCAGGAAGGAGGATGACCCATGTTGGCTCGAAAATCGTTGTTAGGGCTGCCGTGGCCAGCCTGGCTGGTTGTGGGTTGGGTGGTTTTCTTAGCGGCTTGTAGTTCGGCCGGTCAACCGACCCCTTCCCCTCAGCCTACGCTGCCGCCTGTGCTCCCTACGGCCACCCCTGCTCCGCCCACGGCCACCCCTTTGCCCCCCACCGCAACCCCCTTGCCGCCCACGGCTACGCCGTCGCCCATCCCCTCCGCGACCCCTTCCCCCACGCCTGCTTGGTGGCGCCCCACCCCAGGCACCACCTGGCAAATTCAGATTAACGGTGGAAAAATTGACCTTTCTTATGACGCCCAAGCCTACGATGTGGATTTGTTCGACACCCCGCAATCCACCATTGACAAACTGCACCAAATGGGGCGCAAGGTGATTTGTTATTTCAGCGCCGGCACTTATGAAGATTGGCGCCCCGACGCCAAAAAATTCTTTGGCAAAGGCGTGTTGGGCAAACCCTTGGAAGATTGGGAAGGCGAGCGCTATTTGGATATCCGCCGGTTGGACGTCTTGGCCCCAATTATGGAAGCCCGCCTGGATTTGGCCGTGCAGAAAGGCTGCGATGCAGTGGACCCCGACAACGTCCAAAATTATCTGGAAGACAGCGGCTTCCCCTTGACCTACCAAGATCAACTGACCTACAACCGCTGGCTGGCCGCCCAAGCCCACAAGCGAGGCTTGGCCGTGGGGCTGAAGAACGATTTGGAGCAAATTCCCGACTTGGTGAACGACTTTGACTTTGCCGTGAGCGAAGAATGTTTTACCTATGGCGAATGCGCCCCCCTCAAAGCCTTCATCGCTGCCGGAAAGGCCGTTTTCGCGATAGAATATGAGGCCTCGCCCGCGGTGTGCGCCAAAGCCAACGCGCTGGGCTTTTCGTTGCTGCTCAAACCGTGGGATCTCAGCCCCCCGCGCTATTCTTGTCTGCAAGATTACAAGGAGTAAAAACATGGTGAGTCAAGACCTGTTGGAAATTCTGCGTTGCCCGGTTTGTGTGCAAGAGGGCAAAGGCGAGTTGGAACTCGTCCGCGAGGCCTGGTTGGTCTGCAAGGATTGCGGGCGGAAATATCCCATTCGTGATGACATCCCGGTGATGCTCATTGAGGAAGGGGATCAATGGCGGGAAACCGCGATCGAGGACCTTCCCGACCCCAACGCGGCATGAACGCGCGCCAGCGACCCCCGGCGCTGGATGCGTTGCGCGACGCCCTGGCTCGGCAAGACGATGTTGGGGCCGAACAAGCGGCGCGCGCTTTGATTGCGCAGGGGGCGGAAGCCGTGGCCGAGTTGCTGGCGTTGAGCCGAGAAGACGACCCCGAAGCCCGCTGGTGGGCTTTGCGGGCTTTGGCGGAGATTCCGCACCCTGCCGCAGCCGAGCGCCTGGTAGAAGCCCTGGCCGATGCCGACCCAGCCGTGCGGCAGGTGGCGGCTTTGGGCCTGCGGCATCAGCCGACCCCGCGCGCCATTGAGGCGCTGATTCCCTTGTTGGATAGCCCCGACCGCTTGTTAGCACACCTGGCGGCCGATGCGTTGGCAGCGATTGGCGCGGCGGCCACCGACGCGCTGATTGGCGTGCTGCGCGCGGGTTCCCCAGCCGCCCAAATCGAAGCCGCTCGCGCCCTGGCGCAAATCGGCGACAAGCGTAGCATTCCCGCCCTTTTTGAAGCCTTAGATAGCCCCTCGCCCGTGGTGGAACATTGGGCCAATGAAGGGCTGGAGCGCATGGGCGTGGGCATGGTGTTTTTCAACCCCGCGGGTGGGTGAGCCGCCGCGGGGCGCATCCCCCTGGGCTCGCAGCGGCCCGGGCGGTAAAATCAAAGGCCTGGCATTGCCAGGCCTTTTTTGGAACGTGTCGCTCGGTTGGAAAACTTGCCGAATGCGTTAATGGGTGGGGAAATCGTCGCTGGCGGTGGGGAGGTCGTTGTCGGCAGAGGTGGGGAAGTCGTCGCTGGCCGCGGGGAGGTCGTTGTCGGTGGTGGTGGGGAAGTTGTCGGCGTTGGAAGGCGCCGGGCTTGAAGTGGTTTCGGCTTTAGCGCTTTTGCCCTTGCGCAGCACCAGCCAGAGGATGACGCCCACCACGATGGCCAAGAGCGGCAAGCAAAGGCAGAGGCCGACGAGCCACCAAACTTTGCTGCCCAGGTCGAGCCCGCCGCCCACCTTGCTGACCGCGTAGAAGTGGGCGGGTTCCCCCGCAGTGACATGCCAGATGACCGTGTTGCCTTGCAAGTCGTCGCCGTTGTGTTCGATGACCTCGCCGGGCATGGTGACCCGCCAGGTGATGGCGAGGGGGAAGTCTAACCCGGTGGTGTCTTGCTCAAACGCCGAGGAGGTGACATCGTAGTAGAACTTCCCATCTTCGACGCCCAGGCGGTTGATGAGGGTGTCTTCGCCGTAGAGTTTCTTCAATTCGTCCAAGCTGTTGAAGGACACGCTGAGCTTGCAGATGCGGTCTCCGTTGTCGGCTTCGGTGTATTGCACTTCCACGGGGTTGGTTTCGTTGCTGGCTTCGTCTTGGATGCTGGTTTGCATTTCGTTACAGAGGTCCTGGGCACTGCCGGCGCCGGCCGACTGCAACATGTTTTCTTCTTCTTGGGTCATTACCCAAGAGAGGCTGAAGCTGCCTTGGTCGGTTGAGGTGAATTCGGTGTGGGTGTCGAGACGGCAAGCCAAAAGCAGAGCCAGCACGCCGAGCAGCAAGAGGGGCCAAAGGCGAAATCGGCGAGCAAACATAGACGCTCCTTTCCAACATGAGAGGGGATAGGGTGGTTAGTCTTCGTATCCTCGCGGGTGGCTTTGATGCCACGCCCAAGCGCTGGCAATGATGTCGCGAAGATGAGGAATTTGGGGTTGCCAACCGAGTTCGCGACGAATACGCGCCGAAGAAGCCACTAACCGTGACGGATCCCCTGGCCTGCGGGGGGCAACCTCAGCAGGGATAGGGTGCCCAGTCACTTCGCGGGCGGTTTCGATGACTTCGCGCACGGAATAGCCAACCCCGTTACCTAAATTGTATATCAACTTGTCTTTTGTAGCCAGTGCGTTTAGGGCTAAAAGATGGGCTTGGACCAAGTCGGCGATGTGGATGTAATCGCGGATGGCGGTGCCGTCGGGGGTGGGGTAGTCGTCGCCGAAGATGTAGATTTTTTCCCGTTGGCCCAGGGCCACCTGAAGCACCAGGGGGATGAGGTGCGACTCGTGGGGGTGATCTTCGCCCCGCTGGGGTAACGCGCCGGCCGCGTTGAAGTAGCGCAGGGCCGCGTAGTGTAGCCCTTTGGTGCGGCGGTACCATTCCAGGATTTGCTCTACCATCAACTTTGTTTGTCCATAAACGTTGGTGGGCCCAAGCGGCGCGTCTTCATCTAACGGCTCATCGCGCGGGGCATACACCGCCGCAGTGGATGAGAAAACAAAGCGGGGAATGCCCGCCTGGACGACGGTGTCAATCAAGCGGATGGCATTGCTGACGTTGTTTTGAAAATATTTGCCCGGCTGTTGCATGCTTTCGCCGGCCTGGATGAAGGCCGCGAAGTGCAACACCGCGAGGTAGGGGCGACGGGTGAGGGCTTTGTGCAGGGTGGCTTGATCGGCTAAATCGGCCTGGATGAATTCGGCCCCGGAAGGGATGGCCTTGCGGTGGCCTGTCACCAGCGAATCGTAAACCGTCACGGCGTAGCCCGCGTCGAGGAGGGCTTCCACAGCGGCGGACCCAATATAACCGGCACCGCCCGTGACAAAGACGGCAGGTTGAGAAGTCATGGGATGCTCCACAAGCAAGGATGAAAAGCCCCACGGCCGGCCAGGCGCGCTGAAGCCTGCCGCGGTGCTGGGCGTTCATTGTACCGCGTTTGGGGAAGACGCTACGCACGGGGTCGGCGGGGTCGTGAGAATGGCCCCGCGGTCGGGGCTAAGCAGGGTTGGTGAGGCGGATTGAGGGAGAACGGGGGTGGTGAGTGAGCGGGCTGTATGTCATATACATCCTCAGCCACTTTTTGCTTAAAAACAACCCCCCACCTTGGGGGTGGGGGTTGGCGGTCCCGACGGGATTTGAACCCGCGCTCTCCGCCTTGACAGGGCGGCGTGTTAAACCAGGCTACACCACGGGACCAATTTTTTCGTTGCGGGCTAAAGTTTACCAGAGGGGGGCGCGGCTGTCAA
>CAYLRJ010000004.1:0-12311 GCA_964386185.1 uncultured Anaerolineaceae bacterium | reverse complement strand
GCGGATGTGGTGCTGACCGCTTCCAACCCGCTTTCTACGCAAGACGATGTCGCCGCGGCGTTGGTTTCCTTCTTCGAAATTCCGGTCTTTGCCATCAAAGGCGAAGACAACGCCACCTATTACAAGCACATCCACGCCGCGCTCGACCACGCGCCCCACATCACGATGGACGACGGCGCCGACTTGGTGAGCACCCTGCACAAAGACCGCCGCGACCTGCTGGAAAACGTCATCGGCGGCACCGAGGAAACCACCACCGGCGTGATTCGCCTGCGCGCGATGGCAGCCGATGGTGCGCTGGCCTACCCGGTTATTGCAGTCAACGACGCAATGACCAAACACTTCTTCGACAACCGCTACGGCACCGGCCAAAGCACCTGGGATGGCATCATCCGCGCCACCAACATCCTGCTGGCCGGCCGCACCGTGGTGGTTGCGGGCTACGGCTGGTGCGGCCGCGGGGTGGCCATGCGCGCCAAGGGCTTGGGCGCCAACGTCATCGTCACTGAAGTGGACCCGCTCAAGGCGCTGGAAGCCGCGATGGACGGCTTCCGGGTGATGCCTATGAGCGAAGCCGCGCCCATCGGCGATGTTTTCGTGACCCTCACCGGCGATTTGCACGTCATTGACAAACACCACTTCGAAGCCATGAAAGACGGCGCCATCGTGGCCAACGCCGGGCACTTCAATGTGGAAATCAACATCCCCGCGCTGGAAGAAATGGCCGTGGAAAAGCGCCGCGTGCGCCCCTTCGTGGATGCCTACCACCTGCCCGATGGCCGGGTGATTCACCTGCTGGCCGAAGGGCGGCTGGTCAACCTCTCGGCGGCCGAAGGCCACCCTGCCAGCGTGATGGATATGTCCTTCGCCAACCAGGCGCTGAGCGCGGAGTATCTCGTGCAACACGCCCAATCGTTGGAACGCAAGGTTTACACCGTGCCCGAAGATATTGACCGCAACATCGCCAAACTGAAACTGGAGGCGATGGGCATCACCATTGATACCCTCACCCCCGAACAAGAAGCCTATCTCCATTCGTGGGAACACGGCACCTAACCCCAAAACCGCCCCCGCCCTCGGGCGGGGGTTTTGCCTTAGCCCCCTGGGTGGGGTGAGCGTTTAGAGGGCTGAGCAAGAGCGCCTGCAACGGGCTTCGCCCCACGCTGATGCTTGCCCGACCCTCGGTTCCCACCGTTTTAGCAGTATAATAACCCCAATCACGATCGGATTCCCTAAAACGAGGTGCAACATGGATACGACGATTACCATGATTCACGGCCGTGAGATTTTGGATTCCCGCGGCAACCCCACCGTTGAAGTTGAGGTGGTGCTGGCCGATGGCAGTTGGGGGCGAGCAGCAGTGCCTTCGGGCGCTTCTACCGGTGTGCATGAAGCCTTGGAACTGCGCGACGGCGACAAGAGCCGCTACAATGGCAAAGGCGTGCTCAAAGCCGTGGAAAATGTCAACACCGTCTTAGCCGAGGAACTCATCGGCTGGGATGCCACTGAGCAAATGGCCATTGACCAGCGCATGCTGGAACTGGACTGCACGCCCAACAAATCCAAACTGGGCGCCAATGCCATCTTGGGGGTCAGCCTGGCGGTGGCCAAAGCCGCGGCCGCGGCCTTGCGTTTGCCGCTGTATCGCTATTTGGGCGGCGTGTACGCCCATGTGTTGCCCACGCCGATGATGAACATCCTCAACGGCGGCGCGCACACCGGCTGGCAGTCGGTTGATATGCAAGAGTTCCTGGTGATGCCTTTGGGCGCGCCTTCCTTTGCTGAAGGGCTGCGTTGGGGCAGCGAGATTTACCACGCCCTGAAGGCAGTGCTCAAGGCCAAGGGCTATACCACCTTGGTGGGTGACGAAGGCGGCTTCGCTCCCCATCTCAAGGCCAACGAAGAGGCCATTGAGGTGATTTTGGAAGCCATTCAAAAAGCAGGCTACAAAGTCGGTGAAGACGTGGCCCTGGCCTTGGACCCCGCGACGTCGGAACTGTACGAAGATGGCAAATACAACCTGCGTCGTGAGGGCAAGGTGTTGACCAGCGAAGAGATGGTGAAATTCTGGGAAAAGTGGGTCACCCAATATCCCATCGTGTCGCTGGAAGACGGCCTGGCCGAAGACGATTGGGAAGGCTGGAAAATGCTCCAGGAGGCCTTGGGCGACAAAGTCCAACTGGTGGGCGACGATTTGCTGGTCACCAACCCCGAGCGCATCCGCCGCGGCATTCGCGAGAAGACCTGCAACGCCCTGCTGGTGAAGCTCAACCAAATCGGTTCGCTCACCGAAACGCTGGAAGCCGTGCAGCTGGTGCAACGCGCGGGTTGGAACGCGGTGGTTTCCCACCGTTCAGGCGAAACCGAAGACACCACCATTGCCGACCTGGTGGTGGCCTTCAACATCGGTCAAATCAAAACCGGCGCGCCGGCGCGTTCCGACCGGGTGGCGAAATACAACCGGTTGCTGCGCATCGAAGAAGAGCTCGGCGAAACCGCCCGCTACGCGGGTTGGAGCGTCTTCCGCAAGCCGTAATCCCCCCGCGCCCGCCTGAGCAAGCGCTTTAACTGCCCACCCCCGAGGGATGTCACCTCGGGGGTGTTGTGTTGCTTGGCGTTGGGCTCAGCGAGGTGGCCAAGCCGAGGGTTGCCTTTTTCCTGGTTTGCTTGAATTACCCTGCCAGCCTGGCCAGCCATTGCAGGCCGGCATAAGCGCCGCCCATCAGCGCGCCTCCGCCCAGGATGCCCAAGAGCACGGTCACCCCGCGGGGGGTGGCGGCGTTGGGGGTAGGTGAAGGGGTGGGGCTGGGTTTTAGGGTGGGCTGGGTTGGAGGGGCGGCCGCGAGGGCTTGGGTGGCCGAAGGGGTGGGGGTTGCCTGAGCCGTGGCCGTGGGCGTTGTGGTGGGCGTGGCGGAGGCTGTGGGGGTGGCGGTGGTTTGGGGCGGCCGCACAATGATTTTTTGCCCTGGGTATAAAGTGCTCTCAAGGGTGAGATGATTGTAGCGTAAGAGGTCTTCCAGGGGCACCTCGTACACATAGGCAATGCCTGAGAGGGTTTGGCCATACCGCACAATGTGGATGATTGCGCCATCGGGGCGGGGTGTGGCCCGCACGATGGGCACGACCGGGATTGCCACGGTGGGCGTAGGGGCAGGGGTGCCGTTGGTTTGTGTGGGGGGCGGAGGGGCTTCGCCGATGTAATAGGCGGCGTCTAAGGTGTAGTATGTCGCACCTCGCCCGTCGGTGGCACACCCCGCGCCCACATCTTTGTAATATTCACCCATCATGGTGTTCCAGTGCGGTTGGTCGCCGGTCCACATTTGGACCACCGAGGCCGGGCTGAGGTTGTAGCCCCAGGCGATGTTTTCGGAAACGAACACCGTGTGGCCAGCGCCGTACCCCGCGGCGATGACGCGGTCGCGAGGATGGGTGCCGCCCGGGCCGATATGGGTCATGGTTTGGATTGAGGCTTGATAATCGCTGTGGGCTTGGGCCACCGCCATGAGGATGCTGTTGACGCGGTAAGGAGGTAGGCCGTGGGACGTGCGCAGCGCGTTGACTTGGGCAATCAAAGCCGAGGGGCAATCGTCGGCCTTGGCGACGTGTTGCTGCCACGCTGCCGCACTGATGAAAAGCACCAACAAAAAAGCGGCCAAAAACCGGTGCCAAAAAGGCTGAGGATGTTTGCGCCACATGATTTGCCTCCCTATGCGCGCAGCGGAAGGGTGTAGCCGCCATCCACCAGGATGACTTGCCCCCGAATCATGCTGGCTTGGGGTGTGCAGAGGAAACCCACCACCTGGGCGACGTCTTCTGGGGTGACCAGGCGCCCGGCTGGCGTGGCTTGAGCAACGCGCTCGAGGAGGTCGGGGTCTTGGATGGTGGAAAAGTGGCGCAGGGCATCGGTGAGCACCACGCCGGGCGAGACCGCGTTGACCACGATGTTTTGGGGCGCTAACTCGACGGCCAAATAGCGGGTGACCGCTTCCAGGGCGGCTTTGCTGGCTCCTACCACCACATATTCGGGCAGCACCCGAAAAGAGCCCGGGCTGGAGATGGCGACCATGTAGCCGCCCCCGCGCGGGGCCATCAGGCGCGCGGCGCGTTGCGCGCCGAAGAGAAAGGCTTTGGCGTTGATGTTGAGGGTCCAATCCCACCCTTTGGGGCGTTGGGCCAGGGCGGGCTTGTTATAACCGGAAGCCGCGTTGTGGATGAAGATGTCTAAACCGCCAAAAGTGGCTTCGGTCGCGGCAAAGAGGGCTTCCAGGCCTTGCTCTTCGCCGACGTTGGCCTTGACCACCTCGGCGCGACGCCCCAGCGCGCGAATTTGAGCGGCGGTTTCCTCGGCTGGGTTGCGGTTGCGGAAGAAGTTGACCACCACATCGGCGCCGTGACGCGCAAAATAGAGCGCAATGGCTTTGCCAATGCCTCGTCCAGAACCGGTGACCAAAGCCACTTTGCCCGCGAAGGGCTGCGTTTGTGTCACGGTTGGGCTCCTTGGTCAGACGCAGGCGCGCGCAGAGGAAGCGGGCTGACCTCGGCCCCGGTGGCGCGTTCGTGGGGGCCTTCGCTGTAATGGACACGGACTTGCGTGCCCGGACGATGATAGGGGCGGCGGATGACCGCTAACGCCAAGGGGCCTTCGGGCGCGAGAACCGCAGATGTCACAGGGCCAATTTGCATCTCACCCGCCCGCACAAAAGCCGGAAGGCTAATGGGGTTTTGTAAGCGTAACCCAACCAACGTGCGCCCCCGCTGGGGGTGGCGGGCTTCGGTGGCCAATACGGCCCGCCCGGGGAAAATGGCGTCTTTTTGTAATGAGACAAAGTCGCCCAGGCCCAGTTCCAAAGGTGAAAATTCGGCTGTCAATTCGGTCTCGGCGCCCAAAATGCCACGGCGGACGCGTTCCACATTGAAGGTTTGGGTATCTAACAGGTCGGCTTGAGCCATCATCATCACCGTGACCCCGCGCGGGGTGAGCACCAACAGGCCGCCCCCCAAGGCTTGGGGCAAGGAGACCGCGGCAGAGCCATTGGCAAAACGTTGAACATGCCCGACATCTTGGGGCGCTTCCAGGCCGCCGGGCGGCGCGCCCTGGCCTGGAAGAAGCACGGCTTGGTCCCAGAGGCGCGACTCGTCTCGGATTTCAACCTGAAAGCGCGGTGTGACCCGCCGCAGAGAGGCCAATGGCACGGTGCCGAGGGGCATTTCTTCCCGTTGGTTTTTCAGATAGGCCAGGGTGGTTTCGCCGCGCCCCGGCAGGGTGAGCACCAAGAGGTAGTCGCCTTCTTCTAAAACCAGAAGCCAATCCAACACACGGCCGGCCGCATTGGTGAGCACGGTAAACACGGCCCGTTCGGGTGTGAGGGCTGTCATGTCGTTGGTGGTGAGTTGTTGCAGGAAGCGCTTGCGGTCTGCGCCGCCCAAGCGCAGGGTGCCAGCGTGGGGGTAGCGGTAATACATCCATTCCATCGTGGGCTTGACCTCCAGGCCCCAGCGAAAGCGTCCAGGGCGATGATGTGTGCTCTGATTCCAGACTTGCTTCAGGGCCCGAGGGGGCCTCTTGGCGCGGTCATTATAACATCAGGCGCCTCAAGGCGCCGTGGGGTCCTCTTCCAAAGAGGCAAGGAAGCGTTCCAGGGCTTCTTGGGCCCGCTGTGCGTAAGCGGCGTAGCGTTCGCGTTTGTTGCGGATGCGCCGCGGCAGCGGCGGTAGGATGCCGTAGTTGGCCTTCATGGGCTGGAAGTCGGCTTCCGAGGCGTGGGTAATGTAATGACAGAGCGCGCCTAACATGGTTTCGCGCGGCAGGGTGAGGAGCGGCTGCCCGTGGAGCCAACGGGCTGCGTTCCAGCCGGCCAAAAGTCCGGTGGCGATGTTGCCCACGTAGCCCTCGACGCCGGTGATTTGCCCAGCCAGGAAGAGGTTTGCTTGGCGCCGAAATTGCAACGTGGGGTGCAGGAGCGCGGGCGAGAAGAGGAACGTGTTGCGGTGCATTTGGCCGTAGCGGGCAAATTCGGCTTGCTCTAAGCCGGGAATCATGCGAAACACCCGCCGTTGCTCGCCAAATTTGAGGTTGGTTTGGAAGCCGACCATGTTGTAAAGGGTGCCGGCCAGGTTGTCTTGTCGTAGTTGGACCACTGCGTAAGGGCGCTTGCCAGTGCGCGGGTCGGTGAGGCCGACGGGGCGCAGAGGGCCAAAGGCCAGCGCGTCGTGTCCGCGACGGGCCAAGACTTCGATGGGCAAACAGCCTTCGAAAAATTTGCCTTTGCCTGCCCGCACGCCAACCGCGCCTTCCAGCACCGGGCGTTCGAACTCGCGGAGGTCAATCCGCTCGGCGTGGATGAGGGCTTCGACGAAGGCGTCGTATTCGGCCTTGGTAAAGGGGCAGTTGATGTAATCGCCTTCGGCTTGCTCTCCGCGGCCGTAGCGTGAAGCCCGGAAGCAGATTTCCATGTTGATGGAATCGGCCACGACGATGGGCGCAATGGCGTCGTAAAAATAGAGATGCTCCTGGCCGGTCAATTGCGCCAGGGCTTGCGAAAGCTTCGGCGAGGTGAGCGGCCCCGAAGCCAAGATGGTGGGCGTCGAAGGGATTTCGGTGACCTCTTCCCGCACAATGCGGATGTTGGGGTGGGCTTCCAGGGCTTGGGTCACGCGTTGGGCAAACAAGTCGCGATCCACAGCCAGCGCGCCCCCCGCGGGCACCGCGCTTTCGTCGGCGATGCGCAGCAGCAACGAGCCCAGCCGACGCAGCTCGGCCTTGAGCACCCCGGCTGCCCGGTCGGGGAGGTTGGACCCCAAAGAGTTGGAACACACCAATTCGGCCAGGCGGTCTGTGGTGTGAGCGCCGGTCGTCACCTTGGGGCGCATTTCATACAAAGTGACCTGCACCCCGCGTTCGGCCGCCTGCCAAGCGGCTTCGCTGCCGGCCAGACCGCCGCCAATGACGATGAGTTCGGGTGATGGCATGGTGAAGTTTTCCCTCCGCGCAGGGATGTAAGGGTGGAACAGCAATTGTATCACGGGCGGTTGGCGTTTTTGGGGCCGAAACTGGCACAAAACTTGCAACTTTGGGCTATACTTAGCAATAAACGTGCCAAAAGTGGATGTTGAGATATGTCTATGCAGTATGTGCATCTTGGCCCTCGTCAGGAACACCGCCATCAACCCAATGCGGTTTTGGCGCAGACCATGCATTTACTGGTGCAGCCGTTGACGGCGCTTGCCGAAGAACTCCAGCGGGAGCTGAACACCAACCCGGCTTTGGAGTTGGTGGAGCCCGCGCGGGCGCGTTGCCCCCGTTGCGGCACGGCCTTGGTGGCTGAACAGTGCCCGAAATGCAGTCGCCCGGTAAGCGCGGACCCGACCGAGCCCATCGTTTTTGTCTCGCCCCGAGAAGACCACCTGACCCCCTTGCCCTGGCGTGGGGAAGACGCGCCAGAGCCGGAAGAAGTGGTCCTCGCGCAAACGGTAGATTTGCCCACCTATGTGGCTCGGCAAATTTCACCAGATTTGAACACCGCTCAAGAGCGCCGTGTGGCGGCTTTTGTTTTGAGCAATTTGGATGAGCGCGGTTTGCTCGGCATCGCGCCGGCTCAAATTGCTTTCAAACTGCGGGTGCCCTTGAGCCTGGTAAAAGATGTGCTCCAGCGCATCCAGCAGGCTGACCCCCTGGGCGTGGGCGCGCCCAGCCCGCGCGAAGCCCTTTTGGCCCAAGTGCGCCATTTGAGCGAAGAGTACGAGGTGCCGCCTGAGGTCTTTGCTTTGCTGGAAGCGGAAGACGGTCTGGCATTGCTGGCCGCGCGCGACTACAAAACGTTGGCACAACGGCTGCAAAGCACCCCCGAAGCCATCGCTGAAGCGCATCGCTTCATCGCGGAAAACCTCAACCCTTACCCAGCCCAAGCGGCCTGGGGGGAACAGCGATTAGGCACCCCCACCCCGACACCGGCTCCCCAGCCGCCTGACGTGATTATTTCTTTCCACAACAACGACCCCAATGGCCCTTTGGTGGTCGAGGTCATCACCCCATTGCGTGGGGTGTTGCGGGTCAACCCTCTTTTCCGGCAGGCCATCCATCACACGCCGGAAGAGGCGCGCGAAGCGCTGAAAAGCCACCTCAACCGTGCGGAACTGTTGGTCAAGAGCCTGCATCAACGGGAAAACACCATGTTGCGCCTGATGCGGGTGTTGGTCAAGGAACAGCGGGCGTTCATCTTGCAGGGCGATGAGCACCTCAAGCCAATGACCAGAGCAGAAATGGCCCAACGCCTGGGGGTGAGCGAATCAACCATGTCGCGAGCGGTGGCGGGCAAGTTGGTACAATTACCGCAAGGCAAGGTCATCCCCTTGGCGCGTTTCTTCGACACCAGCCTACCCGTGCGGGCGGTGTTGCGGCGGCTGGTGGCCAATGAGCGACGGCCCCAAAGCGACGCCGAACTCGCCCGTCGCCTGAAGGCTTTGGGCTTCCCGGTGGCCCGACGCACGGTGGCGAAATATCGGGCTATGGAACGCATCCCGCCGGCCCATCAACGCCGCCGAAACCGACAACAGGCTGCGCTCTCTTTGGTCAAAGGCTCATGAAGATCCTTTCTTGGTTGTCTTCCGATGATGATCCCGCGTTGCTGAACGGTATTTTGGATTTTATCGCCGTGCCCGTGTTGCTCGTGAGCGGGCGCACAGGGCGCGTTCGGGCGGCCAATTTAGAGGCTGCCCGCCAGGGGGGAATTTCTCGCCCAGCCCTTGTGGGCAAATCTTTGACCGACCTGTTCCCCGCGTTGGATTGGGAGCCCAGCCGTGCCTCGACCAACGATTTGCACACCCACGTCACCACGCTGCTGGAATCGGACGGCGCCAGCCGCCAGATTCTCTGGCAGGCCCGCGCATTGGATGAACAAGGTGAACACTGGTTGGTGATGTTTACCCCTTATCGCCCTGCTGAGCCCTCTTCTCACGTTCAGGAGCCGGACAAAACAGCCATGCACCCCAGCACCGTTGCCGGTCAGCGGCTCACCCAGGCTTTGGCAGCCAACGATCCCCTGTTGGCTTTGCAATATGCTTTGGATGGCAGCACCACCCTGATGGGCGCTGCGTGGGGGGCGCTTTACCTCAGCGAAGACCCCTCGTTTCAGCTCAAAGCCCAAGTGGGGGCTTTGCCACCCCTGCCCCCACGGCTTTCGCTCCAATATGCCGACCTCTTCGCCAAGCCACAGCGTCATCGTCCCAGCCAGACCTACCTCACCCCCCTCCATGCCGTGTTGCCGCAGTCGAAAACGCCGTTTCTCCTAACCGTGCCCATTGGCGATGAGCAAGGCCTGATGGGCTTTTTGGCTTTCGGCTATTATCGTTCCCCGCCTTCTGCTGTGATGGGCGCGGGGCAAATTACCGCAGACTACTTCCGGCAGCTGCTCCTCCACATGGATTACCGCCGTCGGGCCGCGGAGGCCAATTTCTATGCTCGGCGCGCGCATGCGGTCAACCAGGCCATTGTGCAGCACAGCTGGGAGAGCATTTTAGTCTTTGACGACAACCTGCGGCTCATCTCTATGAACCCCGCCGCAGAACAAACCCTTGGCTATCAAAACGAAGAAGCCCGCCAGGCTGCCCTGGCCGATTTGGTGTTGGCTGAAATTCCCCTGGAAGAAACCGCCCAAAAAGCCCTGGCGCTGGCCAGCCCCCAAGAAATCGAAACGCACTTGCTGCGTCGGGATGGCAGCGAGTTCCCAGCCTTGGTGCGCATTGCCCCTTATGTGTTTCAGGAAGGAGAACGCCCCCAAGGCTTGGTGGTGTTGATTGACGATCTCAGCAACGAAGAGCGCTATCGCCAGCAAAACAGCCGCCTGATGCGGCGGGCCATGTTGGGCGACATCCTCGCGAGTTTTACCCATGAAGTTCGCGACCCCCTCAACAGCATCAGCACCGGTTTGGAGTGGCTGGCTTATAATCTTAAAGAGAACCCCGCCCATCAAAAGACCATCCATGACCTTCAGCAAGACGTTGAGCGCTTAAGCCACTTGGTCAACAACCTGCTGGATTTCAGCAAAACCCGCACCTGGCAACTCAAACCCGTCAACGTGGTGTTATTGTTAGAGCAACTGCTTCGCCGTTGGCAGCATCGTTTTCGGAAATATCAAATCCAGGTCGAATTATACGCCGAGCCTGATGTGCCACCTGTGCATGGCGATAGGCTTTCTTTAGAGCAAGTTTTTGCCAATTTGATTAACAATGCCATCCACGCGTTGGCCGAGCACGAAGGCGAACGTTTCATTGCCATTCGCGTAACTTCGCTGCGTGAATCGGGCACGCATTGGGTGGAAGTCAGCGTAGCCGATACCGGCCCTGGCTTTAGCGAAGAGGTGCGTCGCCGTTTGTTTGAGCCCTTCTTTACGACCAAAAAGCACGGCACCGGATTGGGGTTGACCATTACCAAACAAATTGTCACGGCTCACAAAGGGAGCATTGAAGCCCATAGTTACCCCGAGGGCGGCACCATCTTCCGCGTCCGGCTACGCGCAGCAGGAGACAATGCTCATGGCATATAACATCCTCATCGTCGAAGACGAGACCCATGCCCGGCAATACATTGCGGCCTTCCTTCAAGAGCAGGGGTATGAAGTCACCGAAGCGCCAACCTACGCGGAGGCGATGAGGGCCTTGCGCGAGGGAAAGGGCGACATTGTGCTCTTAGACATTCAACTCCCTGACGCTTATGGCCTTACCCTGCTGGAAGAAACCGCCGATTGGCCTAACCGCCCGCCGGTCATTGTGATTACCGGCTATGGAGATATTGAAACCGCGGTGGACGCCATGCGCAATGGCGCGTATGATTTCTTGCCCAAGCCGGTCAAATTCCAGCGCCTGATGAGCTCGCTCAAGCGGTTGGAAGAAATTGTGGCCATGCGGCGGGAACTCGCCCTGTGGCGCCAGCAACAGATGGGCCTTGCCGAAGACCTTTTGCGAGGAGCCAGCCCAGCCATGCGCCGGGTTTTAGAGGAAGCCCACCGCGCGGCCGAAGCGTCGGTTTCGGTGCTCATCACCGGCGAAACAGGAACCGGCAAGGAGGTGCTGGCGCGCTACATCCATCAGAGCGGCCCACGCAAAGACAAACCCTTTGTGCCCATCAACTGTGCCGCGGTGCCCGACACCATGTTGGAATCTGAACTCTTTGGCTATGAGGCCGGCGCTTTTACGGGCGCGAACAAACGGAAGCCGGGTTTGATGGAAATCGCCGATGGCGGCATCCTCTTTTTGGATGAAATCGCATCCATGCCGCTGGATATGCAAGCCAAACTTCTGCGTGCCCTCGAAAACAAGGTCATTCGGCGGATGGGGGGCACCAAATGGATTCCGGTAGACATCCAGATTGTCGCGGCTTCCAACCGCGATTTGCCGCAGCAGATTCGCGAGGGCAAATTCCGCGAGGATCTGTACTATCGCCTCAAAGTGGTGGATTTGCATCTTCCCCCATTGCGGGAACGGAAAGAAGAAATCCCGGTGTTGGTAGGGCGCTTCATTCGCGAATTGGCGCCCAGCATGGGCAAAGACGTTCAGCACGTAACCCCGCGAGCCCTGGAAGCCCTCAAGGCCTACGATTGGCCTGGCAACATTCGCGAATTGCGCAACGCCATTGAGCGCGGAATCTTGTTTTGTGACTCCGACACTTTAGATTTGGAGCACCTCTCTCACGACATTCTGCAGGCCTATCGGTTGAGGTTTGGTTAGCTGGTTACTTGGTTGGCTGGTTACTTGGTTACTTGGTTACTTGGTTACTTGGTTGCCTGGTTACTTGGTTACTTGGTGCCCCTTTGCCCCTACAAATCGTGAAAATCAGTGCAAATCGGCGAAAATCGGCGGATTTATTGCGCCCCTTTGGGCGGGAGGGGCGGCGCGCTGCTCCGCCCTGGGAGACACACAGAGCCACAGAGGGCACAGTGGGGGATAGGGCAAGGCACGCCTCGCCCCTACGAAAAAAATCGGCAAAAATCGGTGCAAATCGGTGGATCCATCTGCGTCCATCCCCTCCCATCTGCGCCCATCTGCGTTCCTCTCACCGCCGTCCCAAAAGCCCCCCCCGCCTCTCAACACAAAATCAGTGAAAATCGGTGTAAATTCGTGGACCCATCTGCGTCCATCCCCTCTCATCTGCGTCCATCTGCGTTCCCTTCACCACCGCCCCAAAGTCACCCCCGCCCCCAGCCCGCAATTCGCAATTCCCCATTCGCAATTTGCCCCCCCCCCCCCCCCCCCCCGCCCCTCCCCCAGGGGGCGAACGGGGGGCACGGCCAGGCACGCCCCCCCCCCACCACACAAAC
>CAYLRJ010000003.1:0-54694 GCA_964386185.1 uncultured Anaerolineaceae bacterium | reverse complement strand
CGTGCTGCGCTACCTGCCCGGCGAAGCCGTCGGCCGCTGGGAAGCCGAACGCCTGGAAGCCGGCCGCCCCTTTGCCAAGCCCAAACCGCTGTTCAAACGGCTGGACGAAAGCATCGTCGAAGAAGAACGCGCCCGCCTGGGCAAATGACCTTCAGCGGCCGGTGCCTGCCGGCCGCTTCCTCTTTAAGGCGTGTGCCTGCCCACACCTGAAACGAATCGTGTATAATTTTCATGTGTTGACACCCGACTACCTCGCCATTGGCCATCTCAGCCGAGACCTCACCCCCCAAGGCCCGCGGCTGGGCGGCAGCGTGGCCTTTGCCACCCTTACCGCCCAAGCCCTGGGGCTGCGGGCGGGCATGGTCACCTCTCACGGCCCCGACGTTGACCTCACGCCGCTGAGCGACATAGCCTGCCACAACGTGCCCGCGGCCGCCTCCACCACGTTTGCGCTGGAAAACACCCCCCACGGCCGGCGGCTGCGCCTCCTGCACCGCGCCGAGCCCCTCGCGTGGGAACACATCCCAGCGGCTTGGCGGCGGGCGCCCATCATCCACCTCGCGCCCATCGCCCGAGAAATCCCCACCGCGCTGGCCTTGCGGTTTCGCGGGCGGTTCGTCGGGCTCACGCCTCAAGGGTGGCTGCGGCAATGGGATGCCACTGGCGAAGTAACCCCCGCGCCGTGGGAAGACGCGACCGCCGTGCTGGCAGTGGCCACCGCCGCCGTCCTCAGCCTGGAAGACTTGGGCGGCGATGAAAGCCCCGCCCAAGCCTGGGCCGAGGCCGTGCCTGTGCTGGTGGTCACCCGCGGCAGCGAAGGCGCTACCCTCTACTGGCAGGGTGAACGGCGGCACATTCCCGCCCCTGCCACCCCCGAAGTGGACGCCACCGGCGCCGGCGACATCTTCGCCGCGGCATTCTTCATCCGCCTTTATCACACCCGCGACCCATTGGAAGCCGCGCGCTTCGCCACCGCACTGGCCGCGGCCTCGGTGCAACGCCCTGGCCTTGAGGCCATCCCCACCGCAGACGAAATCCAACAAGCCCTCCCCTAACCCATCCCGACGATTGCGGAGTTCCCATGCCCCGAATTTACACCTTGGTCAACCAAAAAGGCGGCGTCGGCAAAACCACCACCGCCATCAACTTGGGCGCTTACCTGGCCTACTACGGCCAGCGTGTGCTGCTGGTGGATTTAGACCCCCAAGCCAATGCCACTTCCAGCCTGGGCGTGGACAAATACCGCATCCGCGGGGGCACCTACGAAGTGCTCTTAGGCGCCTCGCCAGCCGCGCCGCTCATCTTGCACAACCCCCGTCTCAAACTCTCTTTGCTGCCTTCCTCACCGGCGCTGGCCGGGGCAGAAGTGGAATTGGTCAACGAGCTGGCGCGGGAAACCCGCCTCCGCCGAGCGCTGGAAGCGGTCGCGCCACGCTACGATTACATCCTCATTGACTGCCCGCCTTCCCTGGGGCTGCTGACCATCAACGGCTTGGTCGCCGCGGCCGATGGGGTCATCATCCCCGTGCAGTGC
This sequence comes from uncultured Anaerolineaceae bacterium, assembly GCA_964386185.1. GTDB lineage: Bacteria > Chloroflexota > Anaerolineae > Anaerolineales > DRMV01 > DRMV01. The sequence continues at coordinate 53,160 of CAYLRJ010000003.1, read as the reverse complement.
GAATATCTGGCGCTGGAAGGGCTGGGGCTGCTCACCCAAACGCTGGACAAGGTGCGCCAGGCCCTCTTCCCCGAGCTTGGCGTGCGCGGGGTGGTGCTCACCATGTTTGACGGGCGTACAAACTTGGCCAACGATGTAGTCGCCGAAGTGCAGAAACACTTTCCTGAAAAGGTTTTCCGCACGGTCATCCCGCGCAGCGTCAGGCTGGCCGAAGCGCCCTCTTACGGGGTGCCAGTGTCGGCCTACGCGCCCCAGTCACGGGGGGCCAAAGCCTACGCCGCCCTGGCGCGCGAGCTGCTCAGCGGCGATGGCGTTTCCGTGCCCGAGGTGGCCGCGCCTTCCCCATCTGCGAAAGAGGAATAAACATGCCCCGCAAACGCTCTGGCCTTGGCAAAGGGCTCGACGCCCTCATCCCCGGTGGAGAAAGCCACCTCCCCGGCGATCGGGTCGCGCACGTGCCCGTGGATGCCATCCGCCCTAACCCCCGCCAGCCGCGCAGCCGCATGGACCCTGAAGCGCTGGCCGAGCTCGCCGCATCCATCCGCGAGCATGGCGTCATCCAGCCCCTGGTGTTGGCGCGCGACCCCAAAGGCGAGGGCTACATCCTCATCGCTGGCGAACGGCGCTGGCAGGCCGCGCAGCAAGCCGGGCTTACCCAAGTGCCGGCCATCATTCGCGAGGCCAGCGAACAACAGTTGTTGGAGCTGGCGCTCATCGAAAACATCCAACGGGCAGACCTCAACCCCTTGGAAACCGCCGAAGCCTACCGCCAACTCCACGAAGTGTTTGGGCTTTCGCACGAGGAAATCGCGCAACGGGTGGGCAAGAGCCGCGCCGCGGTGAGCAACACCCTCCGCCTGCTCAAACTGGCCCCCGAAGTGCGCGCCGCCCTCTTAGAAGGCCGCATCAGCGAAGGCCACGCCAGAGCGCTGCTGGGCCTGGCCTCGCATCAGGCCCAAGCCGCGGCGCTCCACACCGTGGAAAACCTGGGGCTCACCGTGCGCCAAACCGAAGCCCTGGTCCGCAGGCTCAACGGTGAACGCCCCGCGGTCAAGCCCAAACCCGCCCCCGCGCCAGAAGTGCGCGCGCTGGAAACCCGCCTGGAAAGCGCGTTGGGCACCAAAGTGCGCCTGACGCACACCCGCAAAGGCGGAAGCCTCACCATCTACTACTATTCGGATGAAGAGCTGGAAGCGCTGCTCCGCCGTTTGGGGGTCGAAGACGCCCTCTAATCAACCAACTTGCGCCCAAGCCAACCAGCCGCTGCTTGCCATCAAAAGCCACAGCCCCGCCATCTCAGGCGGGGCTGCATGCGTCGGCCTTCTTGCCGCGAGGCAGCGAATTCCCCCAGGCTACCGCTTCCACAGGGAACGCAGCCCCGCGCATCTCAGCATCCTGTGACATCGCGCCATCAGCCCTTGACGCCCCCGGCCGTCAGACCTTGCTCCAGAAAACGCTCCAAAGTCAAAAAGAGCAACACCACTGGCACGGTCATAATCGTCGAAGCCGCCATGACCACATGGGGACGAGGGCTGGGGTCGCTATAAATGGCTTGAATTTTGATGGGCATCGTAAACAGATCGCGGTCGTTGAGAAACACAAACGCATACAGAAATTCATTCCAAGCAATCATAAAAGTGTAAACAAACACCGACACAATGGCAGGGATAGAAAGGGGAAGCGTCACCCGCCAAATCACTTCCATCCGATTGCATCCATCAATCAATGCGGCTTGCTCAATTTCGTCGGGAATGGTCCGAAAATAATTGGTCAGCATATACAATGCCACCGGCAGGGTTTGGGCCAAATACGTCACCACCAAAACGCTCAGGTTATCTTGCACTTCAAACCCCAAAGCATCCCCCGCTTTGGCCAGCATGGCAAAAAGCGGAATAATCAACAACACCCCCGGGATGAGATACACAGCCAACACACCATTGAGCATCAATTCCTTGCCTCGAAAACGCAAGCGGGCAATGGCGTACGCGCCTAAAACGCTCAACACGACGGCAATCAAAGCCGTCGGCACCGACACCCGAATGCTGTTGACGATGTTTTTGCCAAAGTCTTGATAATGCGGAGCGTTGGGGTCAAACAGCTCTTTATAAGCATCCAGCCGCAGGCTGTGAGGCACATACACGGGGTGACGTCCCGCGATTTCGGCTTGGCTCTTGAACGAGGAAGAGACCATCCAATAAAAGGGGAACAACACCCCCACCAAGAAAAACGTCAAGCCAATGAGCCAAAGCAATTGCCACAAATTCAAACGACGGGCGAGGTAATCCAAGACGTTGCCGCGTCGGGGGGAAGGGCTTGTCACGGTCATGGTCTGTTGCTCCTCAGGCTTCTTCTTCGGAACGCATCACAAAACGCAAATAAAGCACGATAAACACCACCAAAAAGGCAATCAAAATCATCGCTGCTGCGGCACCACGGCCAAAATCGCGCATCCGAAAACTAAACTCGTAAATCAAAATAGGCAAGACCTTGGTGCCAAAGCCGCCGCCAGTCAAGAGGAAGATGTCGTCAAACTTGTTGAAGGTCCAAATCAAGCGCAGCAAAAACACTGCGCCCAAGACGTAGCGAATTTCAGGCAAGGTGATGTAGCGGAAACGCTCCAAAGTGTTTGCGCCATCCACTTCTGCGGCCTCATAGAGGCTTTGGTCAATGGCTTGCAAGCGCGCCAACACCATCAACATGGCAAAGGGGAAATAACGCCACGCGTCGAGCAAAATCACCATGATGAGGGCCAAGCCGCGTTGAGAAAGGTAGGCCATGGGTGCGTCAATCACTCCTAAACGGAGCAAGATGTCGTTGACCACCCCTGAAGGGCGAGGGTCTAAAATCCAACGCCATACAAACGCCACGCTCACAATCGGGGCCACATAGGGGATGAGGAAAATAGCGCGCACCACACCACGGCCCCGAAAGGGGCGGTTGATGATCAACGCGGCGATCAACCCCCCGATTAGCGCCAGCGCGGTCGCGCTAAACGAATAGACAATGCTGGTGAGCGCGGCGCCCATGTTTTCCAGGCTGTGATACTTGAACGCGAAATCGGTCACCACGCGCTTGTAGTTTTCCAACCCCACAAAAGGTGCATGGAAGACGTCGTTCAGGTTATACAAACCGACCTGGTGAAAGCTAATCCAAATGCTGAAAAAGGCCGGGAACAAGACCAACCCAAACACAATCAACAAGGTTGGTGAAAGCAATGCCCACCCCAAGCGGGCTTCGCGAGCCCGCAGGGAACGCCAGCGAGAAAAAACGCTCATGGTTCACCTCACAAGGGCGGCCGCGGTTGGCCAACATCACGCCCAAGGGGGAGGCGCCCCCTTGCTTTGAGGCGCCTCCCCCGCACCAAGCAGGGCTACTGACTTTGCTTTTGACGATCCGCGTACAGTTGTTCCACTTGCTGCTGCAACCACTCGGCGCCTTCTTCGGGGGTCATGCTCCCTTCCAAGGCGATGTTGCTAATCACCTGCGGGATGAGCAACCGCCCTTCGATATCCCCAATCACGGCGCGTTCCACCGCGTTGTAGTCTGGGCGGAACAACCAGCGCTGCATGTAGTCAAAACCGTTGGCAATTTGATCCAGGGTTTCGGAGTCGTAATACTTGAAGTAATCGCTCAAGCCTTTCCACCCATCCACAGCGCTCTTGAGCACAGGCACCTTGCCGAAAGGCGCCAAGGCCAAGATGTCCAAATAGTTTTGGTCGGTCATGAAAAACTTGACCACGTCCACAGCCACAGGGTCGGCGCCTTTCATGATGCCCAGGGTGACCAGCTGGCCGTAAGTGGCTTCACCGTTGGGGCCTTGCATCACCGGAGCGAAGCCGGTCTTCTTGGCCAGGTCGGGCACTGCAAGTTGCACCTTGCCGCCGCCTTCCATGCCCGAGCCTTCGACCAGGTCATCCATGATGTAGGTGGAGTAGAACAACATCCCCGATTGTGCGGTTTCGTACATTTCCCGCGCACCCCGCCAATATTGCGGCCCCGGGGCCGCGCAACGCTGAAGCCCGGTGTAGAACTTCAGGGCTTCGACCATGTTCGGGGAATTCATGGTCACGTTGCCCTGGTCGTCGAACGGCCAAGCATCGTTCGACATGGCCACCTGTTCAAATACCTGATGCGGATAGTTTTGCCCGGGGTCGGTAGGCAGCACCAAGGCATACAGAAGGTTGTCTTTGCCGGGCAGTTGATCGCACGCCGCGTTGATGTCATCCCACGTAATCGGCGGCTTCAGCCCTAATTGGTCGAAAATGTCTTTGCGGTACCAGATGGCTTGAATCCATCCATCGTAGGGCACGGCGGCGTATTTCCCCGTCGCGGGGTCTGTGACCATCTGCAACGGGCCGGCGCGGAAGTCGTCTTTGCCGATTTCGTCAATGGCTTTGGTGGCCAAATCTTCATCCAAAATGCCATCGGCGGCAAAGGCAGCCACGCGCTCAACGCCCATCCGCACAATGTCGGGCAAACGGTTGGCCGCTTGCGCGGTGGCAATGCGCTGGCTGATGGTTGCTTCGTCAATGGGCACGATGCGGATTTCCACATCCGGATGCTCAGCCATGTAACGGGCTGCCACTTCCTCATAGCGCTTGACCCGTTCTTCTTCGTTGTCGGTCGTCCAAAATTCAATCACGTGGGTCGGTTTGACCTGCACTTCTTGGGTAACCACCACTTCTTGCGTCACCACTTGGGTTACCACTTCTTTGACTTCTTTGGTGACCACGACGGGTTCCTGCGAGCCGCAGGCCACCAAAACCATGCTCAACACCAGCAGCAAACCTAACAGGGCGAAAATCTTGCGTTTCATGGGGCTTTCCTCCTTAGGCTCTCCAAACCGGAAATCAAGGATAGCACGAGCAGCAAACAAAAAATTTTTGTGCGACACACCTCCTTTCAGCGGGGGCGGGTTGATTCCCGCACAACCAATTGGGGTTTCAATAACACATGCGGGTGTTCCAGGGGTTTGCCTTCAACCAAGTCAATCAACATGGTGGTCACTTGTTTGGCAATGCGATAGATGGGCTGATGCACCGTAGTCAAGGGGGGAAAGGTATGTTGCGCCAAGGGGATGTCGTCAAACCCTGTCACTGCGAGGTCAACGCCAATTTTGAGCCCGCGCTCTTGGGCTGCCCGAATCGCGCCGATGGCCATCAAATCGTTGCCGCAAACCAAGGCTGTGGGGCGATCTTCCCGCGTGAGCAGCTCGTGCGCCAAAACGTAGCCGCTGTGTTCGGTCAACGACCCCACACGCAAGTTTTCCTCAGCCAAAACGAGATTACGCTCAGCCAGCCCTTGTTTGAGGCCCGCCAAACGATAGCGGGCAAACATCAAATCCAAGGGCGGAGAGAGGTAGGCGATCTTGCGATGGCCCAAATCGGCCAGGTGGTGTGCCATTTGGCGCATTCCTTCTTGGCCGTCTTCATCCACGTACGGGAAATCGCACGGCGGCTCGGTGCGGCCAAAAGCGACAAAGGGGAAGCCCACCTCTTGCAAGAAACGGATGCGCTCATCGTGCTGGCGGGTGCGGATGATGAGGAAGCCATCCACCCGACGGCCCAACGCCATTTGGCGGTAGGCAGCGATTTCCTCTTCGCCGGGCGAACGGGTCGAGAGCAACAAATCGTAGCCACGTTCTGCGGCCTGATTTCCCACGCCGGCGACAAACTCGCTGAAAAACGGGTCCGAAAAACGGGGGCCGAATGTGGGCAAAATCAAGCCCAAGGTTTCCGTGCGCTGTTTTTGGAGGCGCTGGGCCATGACGTTGGGGATATAGCCCATCTCGCGCGCCACAGCCTGCACCAATTCACGGGTTTCGGGGGCCACGTCAGAATAGCCATGCAAGGCCCGAGAGACCGTGGTCACCGATTTGCCCACCCGCTGGGCGATGTCTTTAATCGTTACCGACTCAGCCATAAAGCAACTTTTTCTGCAAAAGAGGGGGAATGGGGCTTTCCAAAACGTTTTGGAAGGCGCTTTCATTATAGAAATTTAGCAAATGTTTGTCAAGTGGCTTGGCCCTTAAACCTTCACCCACTTCCGCGGCCGCACAACGCAAGCGCGGCCGCGGCGCTTTTGCCCCGGCGGGAAAACGCCCGCAACTGCCCCCCTCCCCTGGCCTGCCCCCCTGCCCACACCTCCCCCTGCAGAAAGCCCACCCGACCGCGCGCATTCCTGATATAATCAGCACCATGAACACCGACCAGCGGGTGGTAAGCCCAGAACCTCAAGCCGGCGACCCCAACGATTATGCCCTGCGCCCCCGCAAACTCGCGGACCTCATTGGCCAAACGCAGGTCAAAGAAAATTTGGCCATCCTCATCGCCGCGGCCAAACAGCGCGGGGAGCCTTTAGACCACGTCCTCTTCTATGGCCCGCCAGGGCTGGGGAAGACCACGCTGGCCCACATTTTGGCCAACGAAATGGGCGTCAACATCAAAGTCACGTCGGGGCCTGCCATCGAACGCGCCGGCGATCTGGCTGCCATTTTGACCAATTTGCGCGCTGGCGACATCCTCTTCATTGACGAAGTGCATCGCTTGGGGCGGGCGGTGGAAGAAGTGCTCTACCCTGCGATGGAAGATTTTGCGCTGGATATCGTCATCGGCAAGGGCCCAGCGGCACGCTCGGTGCGCCTGCGCCTTCCCCGCTTTACCGTGGTTGGGGCGACTACGCGCCTGGCGCTGGTCACCGCGCCGTTGCGGGCTCGCTTCGGTGCGGTCTATCGGCTGGATTATTACGACCAAGCCGCCATGCAAACCATCGTGCGCCGGGCAGCCCAGGCCCTGGGCGTCGAGGCCACAGAAGAAGGCATCGCCGAGATTGCCCGCCGCGCCCGCGGCACCCCGCGCGTGGCCTTGCGCCTGCTGCGGCGGGTGCGCGATTACGCCCAAGTGCGCGCCCAGGGCGTCATCACCGACCAGGTCGCCCGCGAAGCCCTCGATTTGCTCAACGTGGACCCCTTAGGGCTGGATGACGTGGACCGCCGCGTGCTCCACACCATCATCGAAAAATACCACGGCGGGCCCGTCGGCCTCAACACCATCGCGGCTTCGGTCAGCGAAGCCCCCGATACCATCATGGAAGTCGTCGAGCCTTATCTGCTCCGCTTGGGCTTTTTGGAACGCACAGCCCAAGGCCGCATCGCCACCCGCGCAGCCTACGAACATTTAGGCATCCCCTACCCCGACGAGCAGCAATCTCGGCTGTTCTAACCTCGCAAGCACAACCCGCGCGTTTGGCACACGCGCGACACACCAAGGGGCTGCTGCCAAGCAAAGCCCTGTGCCAACCCACCCAGGCTGAAACCCAGGCTGAAAGGAAACGTACGATGGAACCCCTCGGTCGTTGGCTCATGCTCTTGGGTGCGCTTCTCTTCCTCATCGGCGGATTGCTGGTGTTGTTGGCCCGCTGGGGCTTTCCGCTGGGGCATCTACCCGGCGACTTTGTGTTTCGGCGAGGCAACGTGACGTGCGTCTTCCCTTTGGCGACGTCCATTCTGGTTTCGGTGGCGCTGACCGTCATCCTCAACTTGCTGGCTCGTTGGCTCAAATAACGTCGGGGCGCGCGGCGCCCCTTCTTGTTTTGGCCAGGGTGCGGGGTATGGCCTGACCAACATCTTGCGCTTTGGAGATAACCTCTCATGCATTTTGCTCCCGTTGCCGAAAACACCTCTTCTTTGGTGCCCCTGTTGTTGGTTGTCACACTGGCCGCCGCGGTACCACTTTTGCTGGGGCGGCTCAAACGCCTCTCGTTGCCCATCATGGTCGGCGAAATCTTGGCCGGCATCATCGTGGGGCGCAGTGGGCTCCAATGGGTGCCTCAAGACGACCCCACGCTCACCTTTCTCTCGGAATTTGGCTTTGTTTTTCTCATGTTCCTGGCCGGCATGGAAATTGACCTCACCAGTTTGGGGTTTGGCGCGGCCGTTCAAAAAGGCGGCACCCGCGACAAAAACAGCCCCCTCATCTTGGCGGCTGCACACTTTGCCCTCACCTTGTTGCTGGCCGCGGGGGTTGCCCTCTTCCTCTGGAAATTGGGGTTGGTGAGCGACATCTTCCTCATGGCCCTCATCCTCTCGACTACATCGCTGGGCGTGGTCGTGCCAGTGCTCAAAGAGACCGGGCTCATCGGCGGGCGCTATGGGCAAACCTTGCTGCTTTCTGCCCTCATCGCCGATTTTGTGACCATGCTCCTCATCACCTTTGAAGTCGCGGTGGTTTCCTATGGCCTGACCGTAGATATCCTGCTCATCAGCGTGCTCTTCGTGGTGCTGTTTGCGTTTTACCGGCTGGGCACCTTTATGCTTCCGGGGCTGACCCCGCTCTTGGACGAAATGAGCCACGCCACTGGCCAGGCCAAAATGCGCCTTTCCTTCTTCCTGATGTTTTTCTTTGTGGCGCTGGCCGAATTTTTGGGCGTGGAAGTCATCTTGGGGGCATTTTTGGCGGGTTTGTTGGTGGCGCTGCTCTTAGACCCCGAAGACCACACCCTCATGCACCAACTGGAAGCCATGGGCTATGGCTTTTTCATCCCGATTTTCTTCATCATGGTCGGGGTCAAATTTGATGTCGGTGCGGTTTTTGGCTCTGCCGAAGCCATTGCGCTGGTGCTCTTCCTGCTGGCGGGGGCGATTTTGGTCAAAAGCCTGCCGGCGCTGCTCTTTCGCAAAGCCTTTTCGTGGCGCGAAAGCCTGGCCGGTGGGGCGCTGCTCTCGGCTCGGCTTTCGCTCATCATCGCGGCTGCAGAAATCGGCCGCGATTTGGGGGTGCTTTCCGATACGGTGGTCATGGCCATCATCCTGGTAGCCATGATTACGGTCACAGGCGCGCCGCTCATCTTCAGCCGCATGATGGGGAACCGTCGGGAGCGCATCCGACGCCGCCCCATTGCCATCGCAGGCGCAGGCACGGTGGGCATTCAGGTCGCGGAGATCCTGCGCGACCACGGAGAGCCCCACCTGCTGCTCGACCCCGACCCCAAACGCGTGGCCCGCGCCCAAGAACGCGGCCTGCACACCCTGCACGTGGCCACGCCAGAAGCCCTGGAAGCCCACCTCGCCGAAAGCCGCGCCCTGGTCTGCGCCCACAGCGACGAAGCCCAAGCCTTGGAAGTCTGCCGCATCGCGCGCGGCCAATTGGGCATGGAAAATGTCATCGCCCTGGCCCCCGGCCCCTCGGCCGGCAAACGCCTCCGCGCCATGGGCGTCAGAACCTACTCGCCCACCATGCTCATCGCCAACATGCTCACCTTGTTGGTGCGCAACCCTGATTTCGTCCACCTCCTCACAGCCTCCAAAGACAACCAAGACGTCTGCGAATGCCTCATTGACAACCCCCACCTGGATGGCAAACGCCTCCGCGACTTGCCCCTCCCGCCCGATGTGTTGGTGCTCTCCATCCGCCGCGACGACGCCTTCATCATCCCCCACGGCAACACGCGCCTCCGTTTGGGCGACCACATGACCCTGCTGGGCACCCTCGACGGCCTGGAAATAGCCATCCAACAACTCAACCGCGTGTGAAAGCTTTTGCAGAAAAAGTCACCGCCGAAATATTGACAAACCTCCCGCCCGCGCGTATACTTTGCGGGCGGCGAGGTAGCTCAATGGTAGAGCAGGGGACTCATAAGCCCTTGGTTGTGGGTTCAAATCCCTCCCTCGCCACCTTAGCCCCGCGAAGCCAGGCGGGGCTTTTTCTTTTCGCCGTGGCTTGTGGTAAGATAACCACATGGAAACCCCCATTCAAACCCCCGCAACCCAAACCCTGGACGCGCTGGGGCTGCCCTATCGGGTGGTGCAACACGACCATCACCCCAAAAGCGCGCCCGAAGCCGCGGCCCTGCGCGGGCAAAAGCCCGAACAAGTCGTCCGCAGTTTGCTCTTTCGGCTGGAAGACGGCTCGTTCGTGATGGTGCTCATTCCTGGCGGCTATCGAGCCCACTGGCCAACCCTCCGCCGCTACTTAGGGCAGCGGCGCATTACCATGGCCACCCCTGAAGAAGTCCGAGACGTGACCGGCTACCCCGTGGGCACGGTGTGCCCTTTGGGGCTTCCCACGCCCATCCGCATTCTGGCCGACGAACGCATCTTCCAGCAACCCGAACTCTCAATGGGCGCTGGCGTGTTCAAGGCGGCCATCATCCTCACGCCCGACGTCCTCCAACAAGCCCTCCCCCAACTGGAAATCAGCACCTTTGCGACCCCTGCCCCCCAAAGGGATTGAGCCATGCTACGCCGATTAGCAGGTTTGATAGGCGTTGGGGTCTTGGTGGCCCTTTTAGCAGGATGGTGGGCTGCGCCCCGTTTGGTGGCGGTCTTCCCCCAGCAAGACGATGTACCCAGCGGCGCGGTGCCTGTGCGGCTGACGTTTTCACGCCCTGTGCGGCTTGAGAGCCTGGCAACCCACGTCCGTTTCACCCCCGACGTGCCCGGCCATTGGCAAGTGGAAGGCAAACAGGCCGTTTTCACCCCCACCCAACCTTGGGACCCCGGCCAACAAGTCACCGTAGAGGTGCTGGCAGGGCTCAAAGGCGCCAATGGCCTGCCTTTGCTGCAGGGGGAAAAGTGGCAATTCACCGTAGCGGAGGTGATGCTGGCTTACCTCTGGCCGGCCGACAACCCCGACGTGTATGCGCGCGACCTCACCACGGATGCCACCCAACGGCTGACAGCCACGGGGGGCGTGCGCGGCTATGCAGTCAGCGCGGACGGCCGCTTTGTGTATTTCAGCGCCTCTAACGGTTTAGGGGCCGACATTTTCGTCGTTGACCGGCTAAGCATCCAAGGGGAAGCCGTGCCCGAGGCGCAGCGCTTGCTGGCGTGCCAAAACGACCAATGCCTCAACCCCCGCCCCTCGCCCGAGGGCCATTGGCTGGCTTACGAGCGCAGCGACGGCCCCCACGGGGCAACTCGGGTTCACCTGCTGGCTCTAAACGACCAGAGCGAAAACCCCATCATCCCGGCTACGCATGTCACCTACAGCCCCCTGTGGTCTTCTGAGGGGCTGTTGGCCTACTACGATGCCACCCGCCGAGGTTACGTGGTGGTACAACCTCAAGACGGCCAAGAAGTTGCCTTTTTCGCCAATGACACTGGGGAAAGCGCGGCCTGGTCACCCGATGGCCACAGCCTGATTGCCGTGGCGTTGCTCTTGGAAGGCACCCCCGCGGCCACACAGGCCCCTTCCCAAGCGCCCTACTTGGCCGCCCATCTCTGGCGCTATCGGCTGGGCACCCACTTTCAGCCGGCCGACCTTACAAAAGACCCCAATTTGGAAGACGCTACACCGTCCTTTTCCCCCGATGGGCAATGGTTGGCCTTCGGGCGCAAGGCCTTGGACCCAGAGCACTGGACGCCCGGACGCCAGCTCTGGCTGATGCACCCTGACGGCACAGGCGCGTTCCAAGTCACCCACGCGGCCAATTACAACCACCTGGATTTCGCCTGGCATCCCAACGCAACGCTGCTGGCCTACACCCGTACCAACCAGGTTGATTTGACCCAGCCGCCCGAAGTATGGCTCTATGACCTTCAGACCGGCCAGAGCACTTTGGTGGTCGCCAACGCGGTCATGCCACAATGGCTTCCGTAGTTTCGAGAAAACAGCCCAAAACCAAAGCGCCCGCATTTTTTGCGGGCGCTTTTTCACACTGGCGGAGAGGGAGGGATTCGAACCCTCGGAGCCCCTTGTGAGGGCTCACCCGCTCTCCAGGCGGGCGCGTTAGGCCAGACTACGCTACCTCTCCGTCTGCCCTTGCAGGGCGCAATTATACCATGCTGCTTGAGCAGCAGCCAAGAAATCTGCACGAAGTACGGGCTTGCCTCGGCCGCCCAACGGCCAGCCGGCGCGTCACAGCCGAGCGGTTTCCCAACTGCCAGGGAACGCGCCCCGCTGCCTTTTTGGCGCTTCCTGGGCTTTGCCTGCGCACAGAAGCGCCCCCGTCACCTGACGGCTTTTTTAGCCAGACACCAAGGTGCCGACCGGCTCACCATAGAGGGCGCGCCGCAGGGCGCTTTCATCCCACAGGTTGAGCACCAAAATCGGCAGGTTGTTATCCATACAGAGGGAAAGGGCAGTGGCGTCCATCACCTGCAAGCGGCGGTTGAGGGCTTCGATGTAGGGCAAGCGGTCGAACCGTTTGGCTTTGGGGTTGGTTTTGGGGTCAGCGTCATAGACGCCATCCACTTTGGTGGCCTTGATGAGGACGTCGGCGCCAATCTCCATTGCCCGCAGGGCGGCTGCGGTGTCGGTGGAGAAATAGGGATTGCCCGTGCCGCCGCCCAAAATCACCACGCGGCCCTTTTCCAGGTGCCGAATGGCGCGGCGGCGGATGTAAGGCTCAGCCACAGAGCGCATTTCAATGGCGCTTTGCACCCGGGTGGGAATGCCCGCCCGCTCGATGGCATCCATCAGGGCCAAGGCGTTCATCATGGTCGCCAACATCCCCATGTAGTCGGCCGTGGCCCGATCCATGCCTCGCGCCAACCCTTCTGCGCCCCGCCACAGGTTGCCCGCGCCGATGACAACGGCGACTTGCACACCCAGGCGATGCACTTCTCCGATGCGCTTGGCCAGCACTTCAGCCGCTTTGGGGTCCACACCACGCCCTTCGGGGGGCGCCAGGGCTTCGCCGCTCAGTTTGAGTAAGATGCGGGTATATTTCAGTTGAGGCATGGGGCATCCTCCTCGGAGACGGCGGGGCGCTCGCCTACGCCGTCAAAAAAGCCAACCCTGGGGGGTTGGCTTTGAGAGACGGTCGGGGTTACGCCGCCGCTTCCTCTTTGTTGGCGTCGGCAGCACTGAACTCGCCGAGTTCCCAGCGCACGAAGCGCCGAATCACGATGTTTTCACCAATCGCGGCAATGTTTTGGTTGAGCAAGTCACGGATGGTGATTTTGTCGTCGCGGATATAGGCTTGGTTGAGCAGGCAAACCTCGTCTTTGAATTTCTTGAGGCGGCCTTCGACGATGCGTTCCACGATTTTCTCGGGTTTGCCCTCGCGCAGGGCCTGTTCGCGGGCAATTTCGCGCTCACGGGCCAAGACATCTTCGGGGATGTCTTCTTCCGAGACGTATTGGGGCGACATGGCCGCGATTTGCAATGCGACCTCGTGGGCAAATTTGCGGAACGCCTCAGAGCGGGCCACGAAGTCGGTTTCGCAGTTCACTTCGACCATCACGCCCACTCGGCCATCGCCGTGGGAGTAGAGTTCGATCACGCCTTCCGAGGCTTCACGGTTGGCCCGCTTGGCAGCCTTGGCAAGGCCTTTCTTGCGCAAAATTTCCACGGCTTTGTCGAAATCGCCATCGGCCTCGACGAGCGCGTTTTTGCAATCCATGATGCCCGCGCCCGTTGCCGCGCGGAGTTCTTTGATTTGGTCCATGGTCACAGCCATCGTTGTTCTCCTTCAATCTGGTGGCATGGCACGCAGGCATGGGGGGGCCATGCCTGCGTGGTCTTGGTGTCGGGGGTCGAGTAATCAGGCTTCTTCGGTCTGGCTTTCGGCCTCGGCCTCTTCGCTTGCGGCCTCTGCCGCGGCCTCTTCCTGGGCCGCCGGCGCTTCGGCGGGCGCGTCGGCCTCGGCGGTTGCCTCTGGGGCCGCGTCCGCGGCTTCCATTTGCTGGATTTTTTCCAGCGTGGCAGCGCCCAGGAGCTCTTCGTCAGACAGTTCGGCCTGGGCTTCGTCTTGTGCTTCGGGAATCGCTACCGCCTCAGCAGCAGCCTGGGCCGCGGCTTCTTCTGCTTCGGCTTGTTCTTTTTCGCGGATGGCTTTGCCTTCCAAAACCGCGTCGGCAATTTTGCCCACGATCAATTTGATGGCGCGAATTGCATCGTCGTTGGAAGGGATGACATAATCCACCCGGCTGGGGTCGCAGTTGGAATCCACCACTGCGATGACCGGGATGCCCAAACGGTTGGCTTCTTTGATGGCCGTTTCTTCGCGGCAAACATCCACCACGAAGACCAAATCAGGCAGGCCTTTCATGGTGCGCAAGCCGCCCACCCGCTGGCGCAGGCGTTCAATCTGGCGGTTGAGGCGCAAGGCTTCTTTTTTGGGCAAGCGGTCAAATTCGCCTGCGTCGCGGCGGCGTTCCAGCTCTTCCAGATAGCGCACGCGCTGGCCAATGGTGCGCCAGTTGGTCAAGGTGCCGCCCAGCCAGCGGTAGTTGACATAGGGCATGCCACAGCGGTTGGCTTCTTCCGCGATGGTCTCTTGGGCTTGGCGTTTGGTGCCCACAAAGAGCACCGTGCCGCCTTCGGCCACGGTTTTGCGCACCAGGTCATAAGCCTGCCGCAAGGCTTTTTGGGTGATTTGCAGGTTGAGGATGTGGATGCCATTCCGCTCCGTAAAGACATACGGGCGCATTTTGGGGTGCAATTTGCGGGTGCGATGCCCGAAATGCACGCCACATTCCAGCATGGTTTTCATTGAAACCAGAGCCATAAAACCTCCTTAGCGTTTTTCCTCCGCTTCCGTCGTCCTCGCGCGGCACCAGGCAGCGGCCCTCTGCCTGGCACGCCCCGGCGAGTCAGGAAGCGTGCGAGATGGCTTTCCACCAGACGTGGAAGCGGGAAGAGTATATCATGAGGCTGGGAATTCGTCCATGAAATCGGCGGGGAAACTGGGCGCAGGGATTGACAAAAAGCCACGCTTTGCGGTATGCTTGGGGGGCCCCCGGATGGGTCCGACGCGGCAACGCCCTCCGAACCGGGTCAGGTCCGAAAGGAAGCAGCCCTAAGGAGGATCCGTTGGGTGCCGTCGGGTTGCCTGTCTGGGGGCGTTGCATTGGGCCAAAAAAACAACCGCCTCCGGTGAGGAGGCGGTTGTTCCGTAGGGGAGAAGCAGACCGTGTGGGGGGATAAACCTTGGTGGTTTAGTGGTGAATCCCGTCGTGGGGCATTTCAGTGGGCGTCGAGGTGCTGCTGTGATTGTCCATGCCGCCCATCAGGGCAACGCTCAGGGCTGTGTAGGTGCCATCACCGTTGTCGAGCGCTACCACGCTGATTTGGTCGCCCAGGCGCACGCTGTTCAGCATTTGGGTCTGGGCCGTCACTTTGACGGTGTAGCCATTCACGATCCAGGTGTCGCCGTTTTGTGCCATCAGGGCACCTTTGATGGTCATCTGCGAGCGGGGTTTTTCGGTGGGTTTTTCAGTGGGTTTTTCGGTCGGCGTATTCGGTTTTTGGGTGGGCATCGGCGAGGGGGTTTCGCCTTGGTTTTCGTGTTTCTCACGGTGAGCGATCAGCATGATGGATTTGGCTTCCAGCGTGCCGTCGGCGTTTTCGCTTGCGACCACCATCACGGTGTCGCCAACCTGGATACCATCTTGCATCTTGGTGTTAGCGGTGATGGCCACGCTCTTGCCGTCCACAATCCACTCGCCGTCGTTTTGGGCTTCAACTGCACCCTGGAAGGAGATCATCTTGGGTTGCGGTTTGGCTTCGCCGGCAGGTTTGATGGCGATGGCCACCAGGGTGCCGTCGGGGTCCACAGCGGCTTCCACACTCACGGTGTCACCAACCTGGAATTCGCCTTTGATCTTGGTTTCAGGCACGATGGTCACTTGCTGGCCGGCGATCGTCCATTGGGTGTCGGTGATGTCTTCGATGATGCCGCTGAAGTGGACGGTCGCGGGGCTCTGGTGCATGGGGTTGGCAGGGCGGATTTGCACGGCGATCCATTGGCCTTCAGGATCCACATAGCCGCTCACTGCAACCGAATCGCCAACCTGGAATTCACCTTCGATGTTCGTCTGATCGTTGACGATGATGGTTTGGCCGTTCACAACCCAGGCACCGTCTTCGATGGCTTCCACAGCCCCGTTGATGTGGAACGTCTGGGCCATTGCCGACATCTTTTGGGCTTCGGTGCGAACCCGCTCGGTGACCTGGTTGGTCATCTGTTCCACATAGCGCATCGCGCTTTGGGCCTGAGGCGGTGCCTGTTCGGCCACTCGTTCGACCATGCGGCTGGTGTTGGCCAGCATGACGGCTACCCGAGCGGCAGCATCAGGATGGCCTTCCTTGGCCAGTTGGGTCGCCAGTTGTTCGGCTTTCTGCAGGTGCTGTTCCAAGTTTTGGCTGACCTCCGGCACCATATCCAACCGGCCTTCGGCCACCAGCGCTTGAATTTCAGCCACTCGGCGTTGGGCAAACTCCACATGGAGTTCCGCTTTCTGTTGAGGGTCGGTGGTGAGCATCAATTCAGCCTGCTCAACCATCGTCTTGACGGGATACAAAGCGTCGCCCGGAAGCGCATCTTGCGACGCGTAGGCGGTCGCAGCACCGCCACCAAAAATTACACTGATTGCCATGAGGATAGCAACGAGTAGATTAGCCATTTTCAGGCCCTCCTTTCGTGGGTGGTTTGTTTGCTCTATCCACCCTTTTAGACGCCCAAAAAGCCCTGAGGATACGGCTTTTTGGGAAGAAGCGGCCTGATTGGGCAGGTGGGCGGGCTTCATGCTCTCTGCCAGGCGCAGGAATTGTGCCCTGCCCTGCACCGCGCGTTCAGGGTCCCGCGGGGGAACGTCTCGCAGGGCTTCCAGGTGGGCACGCAAGCGGGGATCAAGTTCATCAGCCATGATGCAGTTCCTCCTCTGAAAGCACGCGGCGCAAAGCGGCCAAGGCCCGATGTTGTAACGCTTTGACGGCGCCCACGGGCTTTTGCAAGGCTTCGGCCACTTCCTTCAGACTCCATTCTTCCAAAAATCTCAGCACAATCACCTGACGCTGATCCGGTGTCAACAGGCGCAGAGCGGCTCGAACCCGCTCTTGCTCCTCTTGCGCCGCCACACGCCCACCTAAGGACTCATCGGTGTCGGTCAAGACATTGTCCAGCAAATCCAAATCCACTTGCGGCGGGGGTTGACGGCGGTAGTAATCGGTAATCCAATTGTGAGCCACCCGATAAAGGTAAGCTTTGAGATGTTCCTTGGGGCCTCCGCCATTGCGAAGCGCCTGCAGGAACCGAGCGAATGTCTCGGCCACACATTCTTCTGCCAGGTCTTCTGAGCCCAACAACCGCATCGCATAGCGGTAAATCATCGGGCTATAAACATCGTAAATTGTGGCCAACGCATCCATATCCCACGAACGGGCAGCACGGAGTAATTGTGCTTCATCGGGTTGTTGTGCCATAGGACTTCCTACCTATTAGGACGCCGATTTGCGCTGGAAGATACGGTCACGAAGGAGGAACAATCAGCACAAAACGGTACGGATAATCAGGATTATAACGAATCGCGCGACGCTCAGGAAACGCAGCCCGCACTCGGGCATCGGCGGAAGGCCCCCGACTCCAAGCAAAAATGAAAGGCGTGGTCAACCAAGGGTCTTCCAGAGAAAGCAACGCGCCATAAGCCATCCAATGGTCGGTTTCGACCAGCACCACCGCGGGCGTCAACGCCTGGGCTTCTGGGGTCAGGAAAGGCGCCAAGCGTTCGCGGGTGATGCCATAAAGGCCGTGCATCATTTCCAAACGGCGCGGCAAATACCACAGAGCATTGGCAGCCACCAAAAAACCCACCAGCCCTACCACCACCGCCGAGCGCCAAACCGCCGCCCTGCGGCGAGGGAACGCGGCCGCGGCTTTGCGGGCCACACGCAGCGGCCACCCAGCCAACCAAAAGATGCCGACCGCGGTGAGCAATGTCAGGCTATACAAGCCTTCATAATAATACCGCGGTCCGAACAGCCACGCACCCACCCAATAGGCCCCATACACCAACACCAAAGCAGGGAAGACGGCCAACACCGGCCACGCGTCGGGCTTTTGTCGCGCCGCCCACAGGCCAAATGGGATGAAAATCCACGAAAAGCGGCCCCAACCAAACAAATCGCCCAGGCCCACTTCCAAGCTAAAGCGGGTGTTGAGCCAGGCTTGATGCAAGGTATGCCCACTGACGCCAACCGTGGGGCCAAACCCCACTTTATCATAAGGCCACCACAAAGTGTAAGGGTTGCACCACGGGTTGCCTGTGACAGCCCACTGCCACACAAAATGCAGGCCGGCCACAGCCGCTGCAACAGCGGCCACTTGCAAAGCCGCCTTCCGCTTTGCGCGCGGGCCGCGCCACAACAACCACAGGCCGTGAAACACAAACGGCAGCGCCACCCCAACCGCCGTCCACGGCCGCGTCAACGCCAATGCGCCCAACGTCGCACCCGTCAGCCACGGCATCCATCTCGGGAAAGCCTCAACCTCGGCCCGCGCCCACGAGAGCCAAAGCACGGCAAACGCCGCACTCAACGCCAGCCCCAACGGATGCGAAAGCAACGATCCACTGTTGACCCAAAAAAACGGCGATGTCAGCGTCAGCGCAGCGGCCAACACACCCACTTCGGGCCGCCATAACAGCGCCCCCAAACGAAACGTCAGCCATACGGCCAAGCCGGCCAGCAACGCGTTGGCCCAAGCCGGATGGCCCAAACGCATCCCCAGCCCCAACACCACTGGCCACCCCAAAGGATATTTCGCAAACCGCCGGCCATGCACATCCACCACAAAGGGGATGAGGAAGCTCTGGGGGTCTCCGGGAGGTGTCGGCGCAGTGAGCTGGCCGTGGGCAACGACTTGCGCCTGCCACCAATACGCGATTTCGTCTTCCAGGTGAGGCAAGCCTTCATATACCTGGGCCGACACCCACAGCGACCCCGCGACCGCGATGACGCTCCACAACAGCGCCACGGCCTCCCAGCGGTACGCGCGCAAAAACTGCTTCAGCGCCATACCTGCTCACCTTGGTCAAAAGCCAATTCACGCGCCCACAGCACGCAAGGCTTCTAACACCGCCGCGTGCAAAAGGCCGTTGGTCGCTACCACGCCGCGGTTGCGCTCCAGACGACGCCCAGCCGAGAAGTCCAAAGGCTTGCCATCCAAATCGGTCACTCGGCCCCCGGCCTCTTCTACGAGCAGTGCGCCCGCGGCCTGGTCCCAAATTTTCTCACGATAATCGGGTTTGGCGGGCGAAAGCAAACGCAAATAAACCTCGGCGCCGCCCGCGGCCAACACCGCGTATTTGGCTTGGCTATCCATCCGCACGGGCTCCGCCTGGGTGCCCAATGCCCGAGCCACGGCTTCAATTTGGCCTGCGTTGGTGTGGCTGCTCTCGAAAGAACGCAGCAAACGCGCCCGAGCGGGGTCATCTTCATCAGAAACCCGCAACGGCTGCCACGAGGTCGGGTGCTGCAAAGGCGCCCAGCGCGCCCCTGCCCCGCGCACCGCCAGCGCCAGGGTACCTTCGCCGTGCTTCGCGGGCTCGCGCCCCGCCTCCAAATTGGGGCACGCCAACACTCCCAGCGTCACCTGCCCTTCTTCCACCAGCGCCAACGCCACCGCGTATTGATCTCCGCGCAAAAAGCCCTTGGTGCCATCAATGGGATCCAACACCCAAAACCGCCCCCGCGCCGGGGCTGCCCCACGGTCAATCCACTGCAACACGGTCTCAGCATCGGCCTGGGGAAACAGCGACTGCACATAAGCCACCACCTTGGCCGTCACGTCGGCATGGTCGGGGCTGCGCAGCGCTGCGGATGCCTCTTCGGCTACCAACGTCTCTTGCGGGAAAGCCTCGGCCAACTTGGCCGCCACCACGGCTTGCGCGGCAAAATCGGCTACCGTAACGGGCGAGCGGTCGTTCTTGGTCAGGGCCTCGGCAGCCAAATCGCGCTGAATGCGCTGCACCAACCCCGCAGCCGCCCGCGCGGCTTCCACCGCAAAGCGGACTTCGACGGAAGAAAAATTCACCATCCACCTCCCGATTGTTTACCTCAAACTTCCTCTTGGGGCACGCCGGTCAAATCATAGGGCATGGCGCCCGTAATGCGCACCGAGGCCAACTGCCCCACCGGCAACTTCCCCTCGACCAAGACCAGCCCGTCAATCTCCGGCGCATCCCGATAGGTGCGGCCGATGGAAATGCCTGCCTCGGCGTCGTATCCTTCCACCAGCACCGCCAGCGTGCGCCCAACAAACTGCTGATTTTTAGCCAGCGAGATTTCTTGCTGCCGCGCCATGAGGGCTTCCCAACGGGCTTGTTTGACCTCCGCGGGGATGGGGTCGCCCAAAGGTTCGCTGGGCGTGCCCGGCTCAAAAGAAAATTGAAACGCGCCCAACCGGTCGAAACGCACCTCGGTGATGAAATCCAGCAATGTTTGGAATTCCTCTTCGGTCTCTCCCGGATAGCCCACGATGAATGTGGTGCGCAAGGCCACGTCTGGCATGGCTTGCCGCACCTTTTCCAAAGTCCGATCCACCCATGCCAAGTTTGCCGGCCTCTGCATGCGCCGCAAGGTGGCGGGGTGGGCGTGCTGCAACGGCAAATCCAAATAAGGCACGATTTGGGGGTGCGAAGCCATCACCTCGATGAGGTGATCGGTGACATAGCCAGGGAAGGCATACATCACCCGAATCCAGGGCACGTCGGGCACAGCGGCCACCAGGTCTTCCAAAAGGGAAGCCAGGCCGTCGCGCTCACCGCGGTCGTGGCCGTAATCGGTGGTATCTTGTGCGATGAGCACAATTTCCTGCACGCCGTGCTCTTGCAACAGCCGCGCATCTTCCAAGATGGCTTCCTTCGGCCGTGAGACCAGCGTGCCCTTGATAAGAGGGATGGCGCAAAAAGCACATTTTCGGCGGCACCCATCGGCGATTTTGAGATAGGCGCTTCCGCCTTGGATGGTCACCCGGGCGGTTCCCCGTTCGTCGCGGCCCACGGTGGGCGCGTCAGGGAGGTGGAACAAAGGTTTGGGGTGCCCCTGACGCCCCAAGCGGCGCACCACGTCAACGATGTCCATCCAACGCCGTGTGCCCAAAATGGCATCCACGCCGGGCACTTGGCGCGCCACGTCGGCGCCATAGCGTTGGGTCAGGCAGCCTGCGGCAATGAGGAACTGCCCCGGCCGTTTGGCTTGGGCGAATGTTTGGAGCACATCCAGCGACTCTTCCCGCGCGGCTTGGATGAAGCCGCAGGTGTTGACGATGACGACGTCGGCTTCTGCGGGCTCATCTGTGGGGCGGTAGCCTTCGCGGTGGAGCAATTGCGCCATTGAATCGGCATCAACGGTGTTTTTCGCGCAACCCAGCGACACAATAGAAAAAGTTTTCATAAAAACACCTTACGGCAATGTGCCTACCGTGGCCGTCGGCGAGGGCGTCACGGTCGGGGTGGGGGTTATGGTGGGGGTCGGGGTAATTGTCGGGGTGGGGGTCACCGTTGGCGTTGGCGTTTGGACGCCCAGAGGGGTAAACACCCGATCCACCACTTCGCCCAGACGCCCAAGCAGCCCCAAATTTTGCTGATTGTAAATCACTTGGAGGGCGCTGCCGTCGCCGGTGAGGAGTTCCAAACGGGTCTGTGCGGTATAGTTGTACGAAGCGCCCGGCACAACCAGCCCCTGAAAGACGGTTTCGCCATCGGCAATCACACGCACCCAGGCGCGATGTTGCGCCACGAAAAACACCTGAACGGGGGCGTTGGTCTGCGGCACTTGGTTCGGCTCGTTTGTTGCGGGGGCAGGCTGTTCGCCGCCTGGCGGCGCCAGGCCGGGCACCGGCGGGGTGGGCGTGGCCGTGGGCGGCACCGGCGTTGGGGAAAGCGTAGGCGACGGGAAAAGCACATCCATGACGTTGGGCGGCGTGGGCTGAACGGGTTGCGCGCGTGTGGCCCGAACCACCTGCCACCCCCCAACGCCCACCACGGCCACCAGGATCAACACCACCAGCCAAACCAGCAGCCGATCGGCAAAGAAGGCTTGGGCTTTGCGCAACCAGGTGCCGTTGACCCCCACCCTTCGCTTCTGAGGTGGGGCCTGCCGCTGCCGATGGCGGGCTTGCAGGGCTTCGGCAAATTGCAAAAGCAGCGGTTCTGGGTCCAGCTGCAAAAAACGCGCATAGTGCAGCAACATCCCCCGCCCTTGTACAGGCGAAGGGAGGTCGTCTAAACGGCCGTCTTCGATGGCTTGGAGGTAGTGGCGTTTGACGTGGGTGTAGCGCTCCACTTCTTCCAAGGCCAGCCCCAATTGTTCGCGCTGCTGGCGGAAGGTGCGGCCAATTTCCAGGAAGATGGGGCGCGCGGGGTCGGGCGGGGGGGAAGGAGCGGGGGCGGCTGCGTCTGTGGGTTGAGGGGCCTCAGGGGCCGAGGCGGGCGCGTCAGCCTTGGGTGGTTCGGCCGGCTCCGAGGCAGGCGGGGCTGCGGCCTGCGTCGGCCAAGCCTGCAGCAAAGCGCCGGCATCTAACCCCAAAAAATCGGCATATAAACGCAAAAAGCCCCGTCCTTGCGCGCGCGAGGGCAGATTCTCCCAGCGCTCTTCTTCTAAAGCCTGGAGATAATGCGCCTTAATGTGCACAGCCCGAGCGGCCTGTTCCAACGTGAGGCCACGCGCCAGACGGGCTTTTCGCAAAGACAAACCGATTTGAGAGGGCATAAGAGGCAAAAACCGGCCTGGGCTCAGGCCGGTTTTGGTGGGTGAGGGCTACTCGGTCTCCGAAGTTTCTTCCGCAGGCCCAGCCTCGGCAATCGCTTCCTCGGCTTCTTGGGCGGCTTCGGCAGCAGCCGCAGCCGCTTCGGCTTCGGCCTCGGCCGCAGCTTCGGCCGCAGCAAAATCGCCAACTTGCGGCGGCGTTTCGCCTTCGCGATAGACAATGACCGTGATTTCCGGCACCAAGTCCATCGTCAGGCGGATGGGCACCTTGTATTCGCCCAAAAAGCGAATGGGTTGCACATCCACTTGCCGCTTGAGAATGGCCTGCTCGCCTTCCAGCCCCAGTTGCTCATTGAGGGCTTCGGCAATCCGCTGCGCATTGACCGAGCCGTAGAGTTTGCCTTGTTCGCTGGCTTTGACGGCAAAATAAATGACCGTCTCTTCCAACTGTTCGGCCAAACCGCTGTATTCTTTGTTGAGCACCTTGCGTTGCTTTTCGGCCTCGATTTTGATGCGCTCGGCCATTTTCAACGCGGAGGGCGTGGCGGGAATGGCCAACCCTTGCGGGATGAGATAATTGCGGCCATAGCCATTGGCAACCTTTTTCACTTCGCCGGCTCGGCCTAACTTGTACACGTCTTTGAGTAATAACACCTTCATCGCTTCAAGCCCTTTCTAAAAGAGAGATTCCGCTGTGCGCGGGCTTTGGCGAAGGGTACAACGCCAAAGCGCAGGGATTGTATCAAAAAGGTGGAACCGCGTCAACAAAAAAGCGCCCGCTCAAGGCGGGCGCTGTCAAGGTATGGCAATGATGCGCCGATTAGCCGACCCAGTCGCCAGCGGGGGCAGCGGTGCCGTTCACAATGTTGCCGCCTTCCACCTCACGATAGGCTTGGCCGTAGAAGTGGCCCACCACAGCGTAAGCATACGGAATGGTGAAGAGCAGGCCAATCACGCAGGCAACGATGCCCAAGCCGCCCACGAAATAAGCCACAATTTGCCCCAAAACCACCATCAAATACACACCCACGTTGGCCTTGACCAAGCCCAAGATTTCGCCAAAGGCCAAGCCGGCTTTGATGTCGTCGCCTTGCATGGTGAAGCGCATCAAGGCTGCAGGGGCAATGAAGAGCAGGAAAATCTCATACACGAAGACAATGCAATACACGAACAAGTTGATGGCCTGAGCAAGCGAGGCCAAGCTCTGACTGTCGGTGCCTGAAGCCAACGCTGCCAAGGCCACCGGGCAGCTTTCCAAAATGATGACGGGCAGCGCGTACACAAACATCACCACAAAAGCTTTGAGACCCCGCACCAAATAGGTACCAAAATCGCTCCAATCGGGCAAGATGTCGCTTTCTTGCCCCGAAGCCACGCGGCGGCCAATTTCCAACGCCCACCCTAACACGACCAATGCGCCAACAATTGGGATCAACAAAAGAAGGCCGCCAATCACCAGTTTGGAAATCCAGCCATCATCTTCGAAAACGAAAGAAAAAGCCTTACCGAAATCCATCTCGTTCCTCCTCACGAAAAACTTTCAAGTTACCCATTCAGCGAATGGGAAGGATTAGGATATTTCTATTATACAACATCCTATGGGTTTCGGGTTATGCACAGCCAAGATGCCCCGCAGGAAGCCGCCACAAGCGGTATGGCTCAATCTTCGTCTGCGGGTTCGGACGGCGGGGTGGGTTCCCGTGGGGGTTGCAAATCTTCGGGAATTCGCGCCACGGCTTGGGCGAGCCGCTCCCACGCGGCATCTTCGTGCGCCCAGGGCGAACGGGCGCGGCGCAATACTTTCCGAAAAATCCGAATTTGCAGATGGGTGCTTCGATGGTGATGGTAGAGGAAATAAGCCACCAGTGCCGTCGCCAACGCGATGCCCACGAAGGCTCCCAGCCCCCAGAGCAAGGCTTTAAGCATCCTTCCCTCCTTGGCCCTCTTGCGCCCAACGCTGCCACACGGCAGGCAGTTGGTAAATCTCGGTCACGTGCGCATCCCCTGGCCCGTCTGGAGCAGCCACCGGCGCTATCCATACCGTGCGCATTCCCAACGCTTGCGCCGCAGCCACATTGCGCGGTTGGTCGTCAACCAACACGCATTGCGCGGGTGGGGGGCTTCCTGCCAGCGCTAAAGCACGCCGATAGGCCTCGGGCAGGGGTTTGGGGATTTCTCCCAAGGCAAACAAATCAATGACACCCACGAAGTGCTCCCGAACGCCCAACCGTTGCAACACCCGTTGGGCGTGTGCTGCGTCAGCGTTGGTCAACACCCACTTCCGACCGGGCAAGGCCGCCAACACTGCAGCCAAACGCGGGTCAGGGTGGATGTAATCTTCCAAGGGCAGGTCATGCACGAAAGCAAAATAGGCTCGGGCGTCCAACGCGGGGTCGGCGTGTTGCAGTCCGCGCAACGTGGTGCCATATTGGGCGACCCATTGCTGTCGCAAGGCTTCGGCTGCGCGCCGCGTGAGATTGAGGTGTTGTTGAACGAAAAGGGTGATACGCTCTTTGATTGCCGGCCACAAACCGCTTTGAGCGTCGTAGAGGGTGCCATCCAAATCGAAGAACCAGAACCAAGCCATCAAGCCCCTCAATCCACAAAACGATATTTGATTAAAGTCCACAAGGCAATCAGGCCGTCTTTGGCCTTGATTTTCTTCCCTTCGGTATAGTCGCGGGGGTTGAAGGCAATGGGCACTTCGAAGATGCGATACCCTCGTTTGAGCACCTTGGCCGTAAACTCGGGCTCAAAATCAAAGCTGCGGGCGTGCAAGGGCATTTCGGCGACCACTTCTCGTTTGAACACTTTGTAGCCTGTTTCCATATCTGACAAGATGGTGTTGTAGAGGATGTTGGTAATCAAGGTCAAAATTTTGTTGGCCACCATGTTCCAAAACAAAATGGGTCGCCGCGGTGCGCCCAGGAAGCGAGAGCCATAGACCACGTCGGCCAACCCCTCTTCGATGGGCTTGAGCAATTGGGGGTAATGGCGCGGGTCGTATTCCAAATCGGCGTCTTGGATGATGATGATGTCGCCCGTTGCATGCTGAAAGCCCGTCCGCAGCGCGGCGCCTTTGCCCTGGTTATGATCGTGATAAAACACCCGCAGGTTGGGAATCTCCCCCTCGGCCTCTAAGGCGGCCAAAATTTCTCGCGTGCCATCGGTAGAGCCGTCGTCCACCACGATGATCTCATCGGGCACGCCTGTGGCGGCGACGTGCTGAAGGATTTCGCGAATGGTCTGTTGCTCGTTATACGCAGGCACGACCACGGTCACGGTATAGGGCTTTAGGGAAGCGTTGGCTTCGCTCATGGATGGGCTCCTCACGCGTTTCACACACGACAACACAGGCCGCTCCGAAAGGTTACGCGGCGGCCTAACTATAACGGCAAGCAGCGTGAGTGTCAAGCGCCCCCAGAAGCGGGGCGCCAAGGTGCTTTAGCGCCCCTCACCACTCGCATTCATAAGTTACTTCCCCATCGCAATAATCGGTGCCCGTGCCCCCGTAGATGACGTCTGTGCCTGCATCGCCGAGGATGATGTCGTTCCCAGCGCCGCCCAAGATGACGTCGTTGCCATCGCCGCCGCGCAAATAAGCCGCCAGCGGGATGATGCCCCACAGCCACCAGCCTTCGCTGCCCGCGCCGCCTACGATGCAGTCATCGCCGCCCAGGCCGTCAATGCGATTGACCCGATCGTTACCCAAAATCAAATCATTGCCGTCGGTGCCATACACCCAACGCCGTCCGCTTCCTGCAACAATGATGTTTTCAATCACGATGCCCGCGCATTCCGGGGGCACAAACTGCTGCAAAGAAACCCCTTGCACCTGGTCGTCTAACCGCGTGGGGGGCACACTGTTTTGGGCGCTGTATGCCGTCACGCTGACAGCCCACAACCCCAACACCGCCAACACCACCCACCACCGCGCTTTACGCCTCCAACGACGCCATCTCCTCATGGGATACCTCCGCTTCGACAGGCTGCCAAAGCAACTGCTCGTCGTGTTCGTCTTTCAAGAGCGTGAGCAGTGCATCCACCACTTGGGGGTCAAACCAAATGCCGGCCTTTTGCTGCATAAACTGCCGCACCGTCTGGAAAGGCCAAGCCGAACGATAAGGGCGTGGATGGCGCAGGGAATCCCAAACGTCGGCCACCGCCAAAATGCGCGCCTCAAGCGGGATGTCTTCGCCACTCAAACCCTGCGGATAGCCGCTGCCGTCCCAGCGTTCATGATGGTAGTAGGCAATGCGCAGGGCAGGGCGCAGGTCATCCAAAGTAGCCAGGTGCGTTTCCAGATATTGGAGATGCGCTTGCAACAAAGTCCGCTCTTGTTTGTTCAGGGCGTCGGGCTTGCGGGCGAGTTCTTCAGGAAGGCTCATGAGCCCCAAACCATGAATCAAAGCTGCGCGGCGCAAATCGGCCAAGGTGGCCTCTGGCAAGCCCATCAACCGCCCCAGAGCCACGGCCAAAGCCGCGACCCGCCGAGAGTGTGCGGGGTCGCCAACGCTTTGAGCATCCACCGCTTGAGCCCAGCCTTCCAAAAGCCGCTCGCAGGGCAAAGCGCCACGGCGGCTCCGCCCCCGCCGCGCAGGCAACGACACCACCGAGCGCAGCCACGCGGGCACAAGCGCACCAGTTTCGTAATAAAACGCCGCCTCTCCCGTCTGGACCCACAGCCGCTGCTGGCCGTGTTCCTGCCAGACAAAGATCGGCAAACGCTGCAAAACAGCCAGCTTGCCCAAATCATCCGGTTGGGCCACCGGCACCCACGGCTGCTCCACCCGCGGCATCATTTCAACCGGAATCACCGCCACGTCAAACGCCCACTGCAGACGGGCCACAGGGTCCACCGCCGCGCGACGCTCGGCCAGCCACCAGGTCAGCAACAGCAGCACCAACGCCAACCCACCCACGCCCACCGAAACCTGACGGGCCAACGGCACGGGCACATCCAGCCCCAAAAGGGTCAAACGGTTGACCTGGGTTGTCTCTTGCACAACCACCCCTTCGTGCACCCAGTGCAAAGGGTCGGCTTTGGGCTGGCCGGGGCCATTGCTGGGGGCAAGAAGCACCAGCGCCCGCCCGTCCCACTGGAAGTTCAACGCGGGGTCCGCCACCACCCGCACAGGGAAGTGGCCTACCGTGCCCTGCGCGTTGACATGAATCACCACCGAAAGGGTGTAAAGGTTGTGACGCACACCGGTCTCATCTTCCATGATTTGCACGAAGTCTTTGAACGTTTGCAAATCCACCGTGTTTTGGACGTCAAACCCCTGCTCGAAGGCAGTCACTGGCGTGAGGGGCACGGTGCGCTTCCAGCCGGTATTGTCGCTGACCCGCGCCAACACCTGATAGGTGCCTTGCACCCGATAGGGCACCTCAGCCTGCCAGCCGTAATGGGCAGAGACGGTCAGGGTCCCGATGAGCTCCGTGAAAATGGGCTCACCCGGCTGCACCTGGGGCTGGTCATACAAGCCTTGCGGGGCCCGCGCGGTGTAGGAAAAATCCACCACTTGTTGGTAAGGGAGGGGCTCCTGAACCTGGACCGTCGCAGGCCGCGTCCACGCGACCAAGCCCAACACCAGAGCCGCCAGCAAAAAAGCAGCCCAAACCAACAACCAATCTTTGAGCGTATCGTTCTGCAACATGGGGAACCTTCCCAGTTCATCTTGGGTGGCATCTTCAGGGATGGAGAGGAGAAGCCACCCCAGCAAAACCACCAGCAGGGCAATCACCCACGGCTGGCGGGCGGTTTGCAAAATCTTGCCGGCTTTGGGAATTCGCAACACAAATTTTCCCAAGATGTCATCTTGGGTTGGATGGTAGGGGTCTTCCCAGGTGTTGTTATCGCCTTGCAAGCGATAGCGGCCGTGCACATCAAAACCAATGATGCGATGGAAGACGTAGCCAATTTCCGGGTGCCGATAGAGCACAATATCGCCGGGCTGATAAAAGGCTGCCCGCCGCACCAACACCAAATCGCCCAGGTGGAAATGGGGCTCCATGCTGGGGCCGGTGAGCATGACGTAGTACATGTCGCCGCCCAACCGAGCAGGGGCCAACACCACCCCGGCCACGGCCAACAGCACCAACACACTCAGCCACTGTAGGCGGCGCTTCCAGCCCATCGAGCCTATCCTCACACAAAGCAAGGCGCGGCTTCCGCCGCGCCTTTTTCAATCCGCCGTCAATGTTTGCGTCAATGTAGTCAGGCTCGTTACTGCCCGGCGGATACCCGGAAATAGTAGATGTTGACCACAGCGGGCTCGGTGCCCCAACTGCACGACCACACCAGCGTGGTCGCGTCTTGGGTGCATGCGTTAGACCAAGTCCACGTGCCCGGCGTGCCGGCGTTGTCGTCAGCCACCGCAGCATAGACGGTCGTCGCAGGCAAATCATTGCCAGCGCTGTCTTGCAAGGAAAAACTCACACTGGCTACCAGGCTGGGGTCAGCGCTGTCAAGGGTGTATTGAATGTTTTTGACGTAGTAACCACTCACTCCCGCCCAACCATCACCGGCGTAGGAGCTATCCACCGTGTTTTGGGCGGCAAAACCATAGGCCAACACGGCCAACAATGCCAAAATAACAACCAAGAAAATAATACGGGACTTGCGACGCATGGGGGACCTCCAACAAAAGGATGCAGGAAAAATCGGAACGCTTCCAAAGCAATTCTGCGCAAAATTATAATGAAGCCACTTTTCTTTTGCATAAAAGTTTCGTTTGAAAATCATGGTCAAATTGCAACGTTCAGCGCCCCCATAATTCATCCCCTCACCTGGCTGCGAGAGCCTCGGGCACGGCTGCCCGCTTTGCCGCCTCTTCACCCTGGCCGCAAAACCCACGCGCGCCCCGCGCCAGGAACCCGCCAGGGCGCGCGCCTGCTTCCCCAGCCCAAAGACGAAAGCGTGAAAGCCCCCAGGCCGCGCAGACCACCCAGGGCAAACCAGGCTACTCGCCGTGCCGTTCCATCATTGGCCCCAACATCATGCCCAACCCCAGCCAAACGTTGGGCATGGCCAATGAATCCTGCGTAAACCAGCGCAGCACCACCGCGGCCAAAATCCACACGCCGGCCATGCCCATAAAACGCGCGTACGGCGTCTCCGCCCGCCACCAGGCCAACGCTTGCCCCAAGACATACAAAACAAAACCCAAAAATGTCAAAAAACCCACCATGCCCGTCTCGGCCAGCAAACGGATGTACATATTTTTCGGGTTGGGGAAGACGTGGTAATAAGGGCTGGTATAGCGAGCAATTTCGGGCAGCGTAGCCGACCATTCGGGCAAATCGGCGTAGAGATTGAAGCCGCTGGCCCCCAAA
The DNA here is from genome assembly GCA_964386185.1 of uncultured Anaerolineaceae bacterium. Classification (GTDB taxonomy): domain Bacteria; phylum Chloroflexota; class Anaerolineae; order Anaerolineales; family DRMV01; genus DRMV01. The sequence continues at coordinate 23,395 of CAYLRJ010000003.1, read as the reverse complement.
CCCACACCCAACCAGGGCGAACGGTCAAACGAGGCCATAGCCGCCCAAGCATACGCCAAGCGGGCTCCGCTGCGGGCGCTGACGAAATAATCCACCCAACTTTGGCCTGGCTTGCGCTGGAAGAGGCTGGCGAAATAAGAATTTTGCATCAACACCGCCCCACCCACCAACACCAACAACGCGGCCACGGCGATGGCCGCCAAACTCCGCCGCCAGGCCCGCGCCAAGGTCTCGGCTTTTAAGCGCTGCCCACCCCAACGCAGCGCGCCCAACACAACCACAGCCCCAGCCGCGCCCACCGCGACCAACACACCACTGCGAGAATAGGTAAACACCAACAAAATGCCCGCCCAGGCCAACAACAATGCCGTCCACCACCAGCGCCGAAACAGCGCATAACCACTCAACAAAGCCGCCACCAACCAAGGCAAATACAAACTCACCAACTGGTCGGCAAACCAGGAAGGCTCATAAGCCATGCCCGAGATACGGCGCGGCATCATCCCCTGAATGGAAAACAGCTTTTGCGCCCGATTCAACACCGGCCACAAAGGACGATACACCTTGATGGCCAAAACCTGCAACGTGCCCCAAAGCGCCGCTACCACAAACCCCGCATACAGCCATTGCAGGCTCCAGCGAATGTCTTCTTCGTTGCGATGGGCCAATAGCGCGCCCAAAAAGAAACTCAAGCCCACCCCAAAACTAATCCAGGCTCGCAGGGTGCGCCCCAGATAGCCAATGCCAAACAAGGGCAATGGGCTATGCACCCAGCCCCACACCGTGCTCAACAAGGCAGCCAAGCCAAAGGCCACCAAGGGCACTAACGCGCCCAGCCAACGCCAGCGGCGTTCCCGCCACGCCAGCCACAGCCCCAAAGGCAAATAGGCAGCCAAAGGCAAAAAGGCCAAAGGTTTGACTTGCGTGGTGCCGAAAATGTGGGGGTAATAACGAAAACTGGTGATGGGCAAAGTCAGCATCACCAAAGCCCATAGCCCACGGGCTATCGTTTGCACTGAGGGTTTACGCATCACGCTGCCCTCCCCAAAACAGCCCCAGCAAAAAGGCCACCAACACGCCCAGCAGCGCGCCAGCTAAGATGAACGCAGTGCGCGAGGCCACACGCTGCACCGGCAGATTTTGAGTTTGCGAAAGCACCACTTCTGTGCGGGGCGAAAGGCCGCCGCTTTGGGGCATGAGCGCGTCTAACTGGGTTTGCAGGCGCTGCTCTTGCTGAATCAACTGGGGTTTTACTTGCTCGCATTGGGCCAAACGATCCCGCGCGACGGCCTCTGCGGTCTGAATGGCATCAGGGCCCAGCGTGCCTTCGGTGGTCAGTGGCAGGGGCAGCCCGCTTTGGTCTAACCATGCCAAAACCTCTTCGAGGCGCCAGGCTTCCCAGGGCGTGGTAGGTGGTTGCCACTGCGGCAACACTTCCAAGGCTTGGGCAGCCACTGCGCAACCGTTTTCCAGCGCGGCTTGCTGTTTGCGCAAGGCAAAGATGCCTTCCCAAAGGCTCTGAATCCGCCGTGCTACGCTGATTTTTTCCTGTGCGACCTGCACAAAAGCCTGCGCCCAAGCCGCGGCCAGGGCCTGAGCCCGTGCAGGCGTGGAAGCCTCAGCCCAAAAATGCCACGCGCCATCCTTTTCCTCGCGCAACAACAACACCCCTGTGCGCCAGGCGGGGTCCACGGGCTCCCCCAAAGTTTGCGCCATTTGGCCGAGCACAGCATCGCTAAAAGCCAAATCTCGCAATTTTTTGTTCTCTCGCCCCAAGAAGTAGAACAACTGCCGGTCTGTACCGGCCGGCACGGCTTCTTCCAAATTGTAGTCCACCACAACTTCGGCCCTGGCGCGATAAGGCGAGGGCGTCACCCAAAAGGCCACCGCGCCCAAGAGGGCGCCCAATAAGCCCATCAACACCCACCAGCGCCAGGCGCGCAACACCCCGATGAGATCTTCCAACGAAGGGGGGCGAAACAAAAGTTCTCGCCAACGGTGTGTCATTGTGCCTCCTTCGCCCGTCGGGCCATCATGCCCAATCGGCCTCGGTATAGAACTGCGATGCTACAGGTTCGGTCAACGCCCGAATGTGTGCAATTTGTTCTGGTGCGAGCCGCTGACGCCACGCCCGCGTCACGGCCTTGCTATTCAATTGTACCCTGTGAGGGTGTTTTGGGTCGGTTTCTCCGGCTTTGCCGCCGGTGGTTTTCTCGATGAGGCGCTGCACGCGCGGGGTGAAGCGCAGCCCCAACGCGCCGTAGAGGGTGCGGAACCTTTCCACCGGCGCGAGGGCCAAATCTTCGTGACGCACCACGATGGCTTGCTCTGTCGCCCGATACTCCGCGACGACGCGGTAAATCACCCGCCACAACAAAGCAGCCTGCACCAATGGCGCCGCGCTTTGGGCGCTTTCCAACGCGGCAATTTCATCGGCTGTGAGAACGTGGTTCAACAGCAAAGGCTGACGAAGCAAAGCCCGCGGCGGCACCACCCACCCCAGCCGCAGCCAACTGCTGACCACCGCCGCAGGATGCCGCACCACCACCACGGCCTGCGCCCCCCAACGCGCCACAAACCAGGGCAGCGAAAACACCGCAAAAGGGTCTTTGAGCAAAGGGCGCTGATGTTTCAGCCGCGCCCACACAAAGCGGAAGCCATCACGCCCCATGCGAGCTACATCGCGCGGGGAACGCACGGCTCGCAATTCGCGCCCCCATCCGTAACGAAACGCCAACATCTGCCGAAAGGGCTCTAAAAACGGGGCTTCGTTTTCGGCGCACAAATAAAAATACCACTGCGGCACCTGCGCGCCAAACACCCCGGGGCGATGAATGCGGCTCAAAGGCTCGTTGATATACGCGGCTTCACCACCGGCCGACAACGTGCGCCCTATCCATGTCGTGCCTGCCCGGTGAGCGCCGGTCACCAAAATCGGAAAACGCTGCCCCGCAGAGGGCGGTGAAAGAAGGGCCATGACCACCTTATGGAAATATCTCACGCAGCGCACCCGCCGCGCCGAGGATTGCTCTTTGTTATACCACAAGGGGCGCCAAAAGGAAGGCTCTTTGGGCTGCATCTGGTGCTGGGCAGGGAAACTGCCCTTGCTGCCTTGGCCCCCCAATGTCACCGGGCCAAGCCCCGCCACGGCCGCGCCCCTTCACCATCGCTTTCCCCCCACACGACCCCACCCAATCGGCCTTCTGGGCGCCAAGAAACGGTTATAATGAGAAAGACGCGCGAAAGCGCGGTAGAATACCCCTGCATTGACCCCGGTTTGGCATTTCTCACCAACGAGGTGTGTTATGAGCGAAGATTCCCAAGGAACACCCACCCCCCAAGAACCGCAAGCGATGCCTCCCCCTGGGCAAACCCCCACGCCCGAAGCTGCGCCTCAAACGCCCCCAGAAGGCGAAAAATCTGCCATGCAGGCTTGGCTGCCGTTTTTGTTGGGCGCGCTTTCTGTAGTGTTTGTGGTTGTCGGCGTGGTTTTGGTTTTTGCCTTCATGAGCGAGGGGCAAAGCATCCCCCTGCTCAGCAAACCCACGGCAACGCCTACGGCCACTGAGACGCCCACACCCACCGCAACCATCACCCCCACGGCCACGGCCACGCCCACCATCACGCCCACGGCAACGACCACCCCAACCCCCACACCTTCGGAGCCTTTCGAATATACCGTCGAAGAAGGCGATAGCCTCTATACCATTGCCAAAAAGTTCAAGGTGGACCTCATCACCTTGATGCTCATCAACAACATGAACAACGAAACTCCCCTCTATGTGGGGCAAACCATCCTCATCCCCGCGCCGAGCACCAAACGCCCCACCCCCACCCCGTTGCCGACGTTCATGCCCAAGGGGTATGAAATCCAATACTTTGTGCTGCCTGGCGACACCCTGCAAGCCATTGCAGCCAAATTCAACAGCACGGTGGATGCCATTGTCGAAGCCAACGACGCGCTCGAAAGCCCCACCGACCCCATCTATGCCGGGCAAATTCTCATTGTGCCCGTCAACTTGGTGACGCCCACCCCCACGCCGTGACCTTCCAGCGTGGCGCTTCCAAAACTCACTCGCCCCCACGCACACAATGGCGTGGGGGCGAAGTTTTACCTCAAAAGCAAGGCGGCTCGCGCCCACAGCGCGCCCCAAAAGCCCCCTTCCCCCTGGGCGCTGCGCTATTCCTCTTGTTTGGCTTGCTGCCAGGCGGCTTCCATCTCGTCCAGCGTCAAGGCCGCCACCGGTTTGCCCTGGGCCTTTGCCGTCTGCTCAATGGCAGCAAACCGACGGCGGAAGCGGGCGTTGGCCTCTCGCAAGGCCAACTCGGCATCCACGCCCAACCAACGGGCCAAATTGACCACCACAAAGAGAACATCGCCGATTTCGGCCTCTTTCTCCGCAAGGGTTTGGGCCTGCCGCACTTCTTCCAGCTCTTCGGCCAGTTTATCCCACACGCCTTGGATGTCAGGCCAATCGAAGCCAACCTTGACCACTTTTTTCTGGATTTCTTGGGCTTCCATCAAGGCAGGCAGCCCTTTGGTGATGCCATCCAACACGCTTTGGGGCGCGGGGTGGCCTTTTTCCTGGGCTTTGATGGCTTCCCAATTGCGCACCACCTCATCGGCATCGGCCACTTGCACATCGCCAAACACATGGGGGTGTCGCCGCACCATCTTGCGGTGGATGCGCTGCAAGACATCGGTCATCGTAAATTCGCCCTCTTCAAAGGCGATTTGCGCGTGGAGCAAAACTTGAAGCAACACATCGCCCAGCTCCTCGGCCAGCGCGTCCCAATTTTCCGCGTCGATGGCTTCCAACACCTCGTAAGACTCTTCCAGCAAATATTTGCGCAGGGAACGGTGGGTTTGTTTGCGGTCCCAGGGGCAGCCATCGGGGGCCCGCAGGCGGGCGACCACTTCCTGGAAGGCCTCAAAAGAGGCGTCGGGCGCCAAGGCCGGGATGTAAAGGCTGGTGAGCAAGCCGATGTGCGGGTCACGGTCTATCTCATATAGGGGGAGCCAACGCACAGTTTCATCAGGCGTGCCCGCGCCATGCACCAACGCCACTTGGTGCTCATCTGGATAGACGGCCATCAGGGTCAATTTGACTTCTGAGGCCACGGTGCGGTCGTAAAGTTGCGCCACCAAGGCAGGCGCGGAAGGGGGGAACGGCGGCACGTGTTTGGCTGCAAGTTCCAACGCGTCGGCCAAGGCTGTGTGGGGGAAAGCGTCACAGCCCAAAGCCCGCAGGGTAGGTTCCACAAAGCTCAATCCTTCGACCACCCGCAGGGGAATTTGCGCTTCGCGAGCCCGCCGAGCAAGCGCCTGCCCGGTTGCCTCGGCCACAAAAGGGTGCCCCGGCACGGCATACACCACGCCCTGGGGGCGCTGCGCCAAAGCCAGCACCTCTTCGACAATCTGCTGATACACTGCCTCAAAGGTGTCGGCGCGTTCGTAAAGGTGGTCGAAGGTGTGAATTTGCAGCGTGGGGGGGAAGCCGGCCACGGTGGGGTGTTTGCCGGTGCGCAGATAAATTTCATCCGTGGTGGTCAACACTTCCCAGGCTTCGCGGGTCAAATGCCGAGGGTCGCCGGGACCTAAGCCAAGCAGAGTGAGAGAAGGCATAGGAATTCTCCGAAAAAGGGTTGCCTTGCCTGGGCCTGTCAGCGCGCAGGGGGCGGGAAGCGAAGCCCGGCGCGCGCAAAGGGTTTACAAGGCGCCACAACAGCCCTTGCCCCGCCAGCCGTGCGTGCGGGGCCAGCGGTGCGGCCCGGGTCAAGGCATGAGTCATTGAGGGGGGTTAACGCAACACGCCCCTGCCAAACCAGCAGGGGAACGCGTTGCCAACAGCCACACGCGAGGTGCGGTTTAGCGCTTGGTGTAGGTCGGGGCCTTGCGGGCGCGTTTGAGGCCGGGCTTTTTGCGCTCTTTGACGCGCGGGTCGCGCGAGAGCAAGCCTTTTTTCTTGAGCGCGGGGCCGAATTCCTCGTTGTATTTGACAAAAGCCCGCGCCAACCCCAGACGCACCGCGCCTACTTGGCCGGTCACGCCGCCGCCTTTCACCACCACGGTGACATCGTATTTCTCGCGCGGCTCACCCAACACGGTGAAGGGCAGCAAGACGTTGTCCAAATCGCCGATGCGGGGGAAATATTCCTCCACCGGCTTGCCGTTGACGATGAACTTACCCGAGCCCTGCATAATGCGCACGCGCGCGGTGGCTTCCTTGCGGCGCCCAATGCCTTCATAGTAACGCACTGCCATAAAATCCAACCTCCTTCGTATCCCTGCGCCGCTTACAGTTCGATGCGGCGGGGCTTTTGCGCTTCATGGGGATGATCCGGCCCGGCATAGACCTTGAGTTTCTTGATCAGTTTGCGGCCATACGCGTTTTTGGGCAACATGCCCCACACGGCCGAGCGGATGACCCGCTCGGGGTAGCGCTTGAGTTGCTCGCGCAGGGTGACTTCCCGCAAACCGCCGGGGTAACCGGAGTGCCGATAATATTTCTTCTGGTCCAATTTCCGGCCCGTGACCCGCACACGCTCAGCGTTGACGACCACGACGTAGTCGCCCATATCCACGCCAGGGGTGTAGTTGGGCTTGTGTTTGCCCAACAACAGGGCCGCGATGCGGGTGGCCAGCCGACCCAAATTTTGGTCGTTGGCATCCACCAGCAGCCACTCGCGGGTGATTTCAGCGGGTTTCGGATAATAAGTTTTCACCGTTGACCTCTCCAAACAAGAATCCGTAGCAGTAAACTGCACAGGGGGAAGGCATCCTCACGTTTCAGGGCGGGCCGCCTATCCAGCGGGGTTGCGCCTGCAAGCAGGCTTGCAAGCTCGTCTGGTCATAGCACACCGCCTCCAGGAAGAGCCCTTGGGGCGGGGCCAGCCCTTGCAAGGGGGCTTTGGGGGGCGTTTCCAGCGCTTGCTGGAAGGCCCACGCCGGCATCCGCCCTTGGGCGACGGCCACTTGCAGGGCGACCATGCGCCGCACCATCCGATAGAGGAAGGCGTCGGCCACCACGTCAAACGCCCAGGCCTGCGGGCCCAGGCGCGCCCAGGCGGCCTTATACACCGTCCGCACGGTGGTGCCGTGGGGGTTGGGCGGGGTGCCCAGGGCGGCGAAATCCTTCCGCCCGAGGAAGGCCGCCGCGGCCGATGTCAGGGCCTCGGCCGACAGCGCCCCTTGCACCTGCCAGGCGTAGCGTCGCCACCAGGGATGGCGCACGGGTGCGGTGTAGAGGTAGTAGATGTAACGCCGCGCCACGGCCGCGTAACGGGGGTGGAAATCGGCCGCTGCAGGACGCACATTGTCCACCGCGATGTCGGCAGGCAGCAGGGCGTTGAGGGCCTTTTGAAGCGCCTCGGGGGAATGACGCCACGCCAGGTCAAACGCAATCACCTGGCCACGGGCGTGGACCCCGCGATCGGTTCGGCCCGCGTAGCGGATGGCTTCTTCTTGCCAGCCCAATTGCCGCAGGCTGGTTTCCACTTCGCCCTGCACGGTACGCCCTTGGGCTTGCCGTTGGAAGCCCAGGAAGTCGGTACCGTCGTATGCGAGGATTGCCTGGTAAAGTGCCATGATTGTGCCCTGTGCCACGCCACGCGCCGTGTACCACAGTGAGCGATGAACGTGCCTTGTTGTGGCACAGGCCCGAAAGTTACTCTTCGACCAACTCCAACAAGACCATTTCCGCGCCGTCGCTCAGGCGGGGTCCCAGTTTGAGCACGCGGGTGTAGCCGCCCGGGCGGTCAGCATAACGCGGGGCAATGTCGTCGAACAATTTGTTGACCACGTTGATCCGTTCTTCGTCTTCGCCGCCGCCAAGGTAGGGCGTGCCCAAGCGGGCCGCCACCACGCGGCGAGCGTGAACCATCGCGGCACCACCGGCCTCATTGCCACGCTTGGCAATGGTAATCAGCCGTTCGGCTTCGCTGCGGACAGCCTGGGCTTTGGCCCGCGTGGTGCGGATGCGTTCATGGTAAAACAATTGCTTAATCAGATTCCGCCGCAACGCCTTGCGGGCGTCTTTGGAACGGCTGAGTTTCTTTCCGGCAACTTTATGTCGCATAGTTCTCACTCCGTGATGCGCTTATTCCTCTTCTTCCGGCAGGAAGCCTTTTTCGCGCATTTTGGTCAGAAGTTCATCCAGGCTCTTTTCGCCAAAGTTTCGAATGGAGAGCATGGCTTCTTCGCCTTTGCCCAGCAAGTCCAACACCTCGCCCACCGTGGTGACGCCCGCGCGTTTGAGGGAATTGAAGACCCGCACCGAAAGGTCCAGTTCTTCGAGGGGGGTTTCCATCATTTCGCTGGTGAGCCCGCTGCGCCACGATTTTTCTTTGGGTGCGGGGGCCACGGCGCTCAGGCCTTCTTCGCTGACGCCGGCGATGTAGCCAAAGTGGGCCACCAAAATCTGGGCCGCGGTTTTGAGGGCCTCTTCGGGCGTGATGGTTTCGTCGGTCCAAATTTCCAACACCAGGCGGTCGTAGTTGGTGCTTTGGCCGACCCGGGCCGAGCCCACTTCCCAGTTGACCCGACGCACCGGCGTAAAGATGGCGTCTACAGCGAGTTCACCGATGGGCAGTTGACGGCTGCGTTCCACCGCGGGGGAATAGCCACGGCCGCGCTCCACCGTCATGGCCATTTCTAAGGTGGCGTCGGGGTCGTCCACGGTAAAGAGGTAGAGGTCGGGGTTGACGATTTCTACCTCGGGCGGGGCGATGATGTCGGCTGCGGTGACGATGCCCTCACCGCGCACTTCCAGATAGAGGCGCGCGGTGTCTACGTCGTGCAGTTTGAAGCGCAATTGCTTCAGCTGCAGGCTGATTTGCAAAACATCTTCGCGCACCCCGGGGATGGCGCTAAACTCATGTAAGACGTTGGAAATTCGCACCGAGGTTACGGCAGCGCCTTCCAACGATGAAAGCAACACCCGACGCAAGGCGTTCCCCAGGGTCACGCCATAGCCCCGTTCTAAGGGGCTGATGACGAAACGGCTGTAATTGAGCGCTTCCAAATCGCGCTCAATTCGCGGTGTCACCATGTTACCCAAACCGACCACTGTTCACCCCTTCCCTGGGCGCTAAAACCCAAGACATTAGCGCGAGTAGTATTCCACGATCAGTTGCTCGTTGATGTTGCTGTCAATTTCGCCGCGTTCGGGCATGCGCTCGACCCGCCCGGAGAGGTTGTCCAGGTCGCGGCTGAGCCATGCCGGCGGGGTTTGCTTTTCAGCCCATTCGGGCAACACCTGTTTGAAGAAACTGCGGCGGCGAGATTCAGGCCGCACGGCCACGACATCGCCGGGGCGCAGCAACATCGAGGGGACATCCACCCGTCGGCCGTTGACGGTGAAATGGCCGTGGGTGACCAAAAGGCGGGCTTCGGCGCGGCTTCGCGCGAAGCCCAGGCGATAGACCACGTTGTCCAGCCGCGATTCGAGGATTTGAAGCAAGTTCAAACCGGTCATGCCGCGGCGTTGGAGGGCCACTTCGTAGTAGCGGCGGAATTGGCGCTCCAGCACGCCGTAGATCCGACGGGCGCGCTGCTTGGCGCGCAGCTGTTTGGCATAGTCGGATTCGCGACGGCGGCTAAAGCGCGCCATGCGCCCGTGTTCACCGGGCGGGTAGGGATGGCGCTCCATCGGGCACTTGCTGGTGAAGCACTTCTCTCCCTTGAGGAACAATTTTTCGCCTTCACGGCGACAGAGTTTGCAAACAGGTCCCAGATACTTAGCCATAGATCTACCTCAATCAATCCCCAGAGTTTAGACACGCCGCTTTTTCGGCGGGCGGCAACCGTTGTGGGGTACGGGGGTGACGTCGGAAATGGAGAGAATTTTCAAGCCCATGGCCATCAAGGCGCGCAACGAGGCGTCACGGCCGGGGCCGGGGCCTTTGACGAAGACGTGCGCTTCGCGCATCCCCATATCCATTGCGGCCTTGACAGCCTGCTCGGTGGCCAGGCGGGCTGCGAAGGGCGTGCTTTTGCGCGAGCCTTTGAAGCCCGCGGTGCCGCCGCTGGCCCACGTGACCACGTTGCCGTGCTCGTCGGTCACGGTGATAATGGTGTTGTTAAACGTGGCATGGATATGCACATGGCCACGAGGCAGATGCCGCTTGACTTTTTTGGCGCTGCTGCGCCGTCGGGAACGAGTATTCCTCGCCATAGACCTCACTTCTCCTGTTCAGACTGGCATGAGCCGCGGGGAAGCCGCGCGCCCACAGGTCACGATTTACTTCTTCTTGGCGCCGCGGCGGCGGCCACGACCGGCCACCGTCTTCTTGGGGCCTTTGCGGGTCCGCGCGTTGGTGCGGGTGCGCTGCCCACGCACGGGCAAACCCATGCGATGGCGCAAACCCCGGTAACTGCCGATTTCAATCAGACGCTTGATGTTCATCTGCACTTCGCGGCGCAGATCGCCTTCGACTTTGTAGTTGCTGCTGATAAACTCGCGCAGGCGGGCGATTTCCTCGTCGGTGAGGTCTTTCACCCGCGTGTCGGGGTTTACCTGGGTGGCAGCTAAAATTTCCTTTGCCCGCGACCGGCCAATGCCATAGATGTAGGTCAGGGCAATCTCAATGCGTTTGTTCCGTGGTAAATCAACGCCTTCAATACGCGCCATCGTACTACCCCTGTCGCTGTTTGTGTTTGGGATTTTCGCAGATCACATAGACCCGCCCTTTACGCCGCACGATTTTGCACTTCGAGCAGCGCTTTTTGACCGACGCAGATACTTTCATGGTTTGCTCTCCTTACGTCCTCGATTCGTGCCCAGCAAAGTTTAGATTATACCAGGCACTTTCTCTCTCGTCCAGAGTGTTGGTCGTTTTCTCTTGTCCGGGGGTGGCAGCCTTCAAACCACTGTGAGGATGACTGGGCCATCCTCGGTGATGGCGACCGTATGCTCAAAGTGGGCGGTGAGGCTGCCATCGGCCGAGGCCACCGTCCACCGATCAGGCAAGACGCGGGTCTTGGGGGTGCCTATCAACACCATGGGTTCCAACGCGATGACCATGCCCACCCGCAACATTACCCCGCGCCCCGGCAGCCCATAGTTGGGCACGGAAGGGCCTTCGTGCATCTCGCGCCCTACGCCGTGGCCGGTGTATTCGCGGGTTACATGGTAACCGTGCGATTCCACATAGTGTTGGATTGCCGCGGAGACATCCCCAACCCGGTTGCCCGCGCGCAGTTTGTCAATCCCGACATACAGCGCGCGCTCGGTCACCTCCAGCAACCGCTGGGCTTCGGGAGAGATGTTCCCAATGCCCATGGTGAACGCCGAGTCCGCTACATAGCCTTTGTAAATCGTGCCACAATCAATCGAAACGATGTCGCCTTCCCGCAGGCGACGTTTATCACTGGGAATGCCGTGCACCAGTTCTTCGTTGATGCTGGCCGTGATGGTGGCGGGGTAGGGGTAAGGACCCGGATACCCCTTGAACGCCGGTACTGCACCGTGGCTTCGGATGACTTCCTCCGCAATCGCGTCCAGTTCGGCTGTGGTGATGCCTGGGCGGGCGGCTTCCCGGACGGCCTGCAACGCCAGCGCGTTGATGCGCCCCGCCTCCCGCATGATGGCTATCTCTTTCGGGCTCTTGAGGATGATTTGGCGATCCCAACTCATGCGTGTTTGACTTCCTCGGGAAGGGCAGCCCAAATCGCCTCGGTGACCTTTTCGATGGGCTGGGTGCCGTCAATTTCGACCAACACGCCCTTTTTTCGGTAATAGGCCACCAGGGGCTGGGTCTGCTCCAGGTAGACGCGAATGCGATTGCGAACCACTTCGGGGCGATCGTCTTCGCGCTGATAAAGTTCTGAGCCGTCGTAGTCGCAAATGCCGGGCACTTTGGGCGGGTGGAATTTTTTGTGGAAGATGTGCCCCTGCGCCCGACAGATGAGCCGCCCTGAAAGGCGCTCGACCAACTCGTCTTCGGGCACTTTGATGAAAGGCACGATGCCCACTTTGCCGCCCAACTCAGCCAGGATGGTATCCAAGGCTTCGGCTTGAGCGGGTGTGCGCGGGAAGCCATCCAGGATGGCGCCGCGCGCACAATCCGGCCGCGAGAGGCGTTCCCGCACCATCGCGACGGTGACGTCGTCGGGCACCAGCTCGCCTTTGCTCATGTATTGCTGAGCCAGTTTGCCCAGTTCGGTTTGGTTTTTCAGGTGCTCACGGAAGATGTCACCCGTAGAGATTTGGGGCAACCCCGTCTTCTGCGAAAGGATTTTGGCTTGGGTGCCCTTGCCCGCGCCAGGCGCGCCTAACAGCACGATAAACACCGACACGACGAACCTCCAAGGTCAACGGGGCGGCCGGTCGTTTGTGCTCCCGACCAACAACGAACGGCGTTTGTCAGCCCGTTACCGGACCAGCAAGGTATCTGTGTAGCCGTGCAGGCGCAGTTCGGCGTCAATGAAGAAGAAGACGTCTCGCACCACACCGACCACGATGAGCAGCCCTGCCGAAGAAATCAGCAGCAAGCCCGATTGCCCCGCGGCCGCCAGCCCTGGCACCAACAGTGTGAGCAGGTAGGGCAGCACGGCCACAAAGCCCAAGAACAGGGCTCCTGGCAGGGTAATCCGCCGCAGGACGCTCATCAGGTATTGTTGGGTCTTTTCACCCGGTGGCACCCCTGGGATTTTCGCACCCGCGCGCTTCAATTGCTCGCCGTAGTTTTGCTGCATGAAGAGCACGTCGGTGTAGAAGAAGGTAAACAGCACCACCATCAGGAAGTAGGTCAGCCAATACCAACCACTGGTTGGCGCGAAAATCCGCTGCATGGAACTCGCCAAATTGGCGAGCCACGGGGTGCTCGAATCCAGGAAAAAGCCAGCCACAATCCCCGGCAACGCCAACAACGATTGGGCGAAGATCAGGGGGATCATGCCGGCCATGTTGACCATCAGCGGGAAGGTGCCCTTCACCGGCATAGACATTCGGGTGCCGATGCGGCGCCCCGGGTACATCACCGGCACGTTGCGCCGCCCCTGTTGGACGTACACAATCAGGAAGATGGTCGCCACGGTGACGATGATGGAGATAATCAAATAGGCCCAGCGGTGTTGCTCGTCGGCCATCAGCCGGGCAAAGTTGGCGGGCATCCGGGCAACGATACCGGCAAAGATGATGAGGGAAAGCCCCTGATTGCGGAGGCCGTATTCCGAAATCAGTTCACCCAGCCAAATGGCAAACATGGTGCCCGCGGTCATGGCCAAAATCACCGTGATGGTGGGCAGCAAGTTGGCGCCGCTCCAACCATAGTTGCGCAGCACTTGCTGGCCGCCTGCGAAGGCAGAGAAGAGGCTGATTTGCCCCACGGCTTGCAGGGCCGCCATGGGGATGGCCAAGATGTAGGTCCAGCGCTCCATCCATTTTTGGCCTTCGCGCGGGTCTTCTTCCATGCGGGCTTTCCACGAAGGGATGATGGGCACCAAAATTTGCAAGATAATCTGCGCGGTGATGTAGGGGTACACCCCCATCGCCAGCACAGAAAATTGGGACACCGTACCGCCAGAGAGCATGTCCAGCAAGCCCACAAAGGCGCCCTGGGCGCCTCCCGCGTTGAGGATTTGCGAGAGGACGTTGTGGTTCACACCGGGCACAGGCACATGGGCTGCCAAGCGGTAAATCAACAAGATGCCCAGGGTGATGAGCAACTTGCGGCGGATATCCGGTGCCATCCATAAATAGCGCCAAGCCGAACGCTTCATGCGAGGCTCCTTTGCAGAGGGGTCGCCCTGGGGCTCAGAGTTTTATGATTTCCACCGAGCCGCCCGCGGCTTCGATTTTGGCGCGAGCGCTTTTGGAAATGCGATGGACTTTGACCTTCAGCGGCACCGTAATTTCGCCCCGGCCAAGGATGACCACCGGCTTCTTCGGTTCGCTGATGATGCCCAAGTCGGCCAACACTTCGGGGGTGATTTCGCTTTCGGCAGGGAAGTTGGCCAAGCGCTCCAGGTTGACCTCGTTGTATTCCACGCGGTTGATGGGGGTGAAACCGCGCTTGAAGGGCAGGCGGCGGAAGAAAGGCAGGTTGCCGCCCTGGTGGTAAAGCCGGGTGCCACCACCCGCGCGCGCGCCTTGGCCTTTGGTGCCGCGGCCGGCCGTTTTGCCTTGGCCCGCGGCAATCCCTCGGCCAACACGCTTCCGCGCTTTTTTGGCACCGCGGTTGGGTCGCAAATCGTGTAGTTTCATCTTACGCACTCTCCTCCACGCGGACCAAATGGCGCACTTTGGCGACCATGCCCCGAATGACCGGGGTGTCCTCGTGTTCCACCGTCTGGTTCATCCGGCGCAAGCCCAGGGCCCGCAGGGTGCCTTTTTGGCGTTTGGCATACCCAATGGGGCTCTTCACTAAGGTAATGCGCAATGTTTTCTTAGTCATGGCGCTTCTTCCTCCGGTCCCAGAAGGGCAGCACGTCTTCGGGGTTTTTGCCGCGCTCGGCTGCGACTTCTTCTACTGACCTGAGTTGCTCCAGGGCCTGCATGGTGGCTTTGACCACGTTGAGCAGGTTGTTGCTTCCCAGCGATTTGGTCAGGATGTCGCGCACGCCGGCAGCCTCGAGCACGGCACGCACGCCGCCGCCTGCAATCACGCCGGTACCAGGGGAAGCCGGCTTGAGCAGGACGCGCGCGCCGCCCACTTCGCCAATCACCTCGTGCGGGATGGTGGTGTCATACAGGTTGACCTTTTTCAGATTGCGGCGGGCGCGTTCCGAGGCTTTGCGCACGGCGTCAGGCACGGCGCCGGCTTTGCCCACGCCAATGCCCACGCGGCCGCGGCGGTCGCCCACCACCACGGTGGCGCGGAAGGTAAACCGCCGACCACCTTTCACCACCTTTGCCACACGGGCGATTTCAACGGTGCGCTCTTCCAGTTCGTCTTCTGCTTGTACAGCAGGTTGATACTGAGCCATAGCGTTCTCCTCGCCTTAGAATTCCAAGCCGCCTTCACGGGCGCCGTCGGCCAGGGCTTTGACCCGGCCAATGTATTTGTAGCCGCCACGGTCGAACACCACTGTGGTGATGCCCACCGCTCGGGCGCGCTCGGCAATGGCTTTCCCTACCAAACGCGCTTGTTCGGTTTTCGTCAGGCCTTCCATTTGCGCCCGCAGTGCTTTGTCAATGGTCGAAGCCGAAACCAGGGTGTGGCCGGCTTCGTCGTCAATCACTTGGGCGTAAATGTGCCCCAAGCTGCGAAAGACGTTCAACCGCGGCCGTTCAGGCGTCCCGTGCACCTTTTTGCGCACCCGCAGGTGGCGCCGAATTCGTGCCTCTCGTCGGGTTTTCTTAGCCATTTTCAACCTCGCTCCACTACACCTTGCCAGCCTTACCGGCCTTGCGGCGGACATGTTCGCCCGCGTAGCGAATGCCCTTGCCCTTGTATGGTTCGGGCGGGCGCACTTTGCGGATGTCCGCGGCCACCTGGCCGACCTTTTGCTTGTCGTAACCCCGAACGATAATGCGCATCGGGCGGGATTTGGTATCCACCTCAAAGGCGATGCCTTCGGGCGGGGAGACCTGGACCGGGTGGGAGAACCCCACATGCAAAACCAGGTCTTGACCTTTCATTTCAGCCCGATAGCCCACGCCGTGGACTTCCAACACTTTTTCAAAGCCCTGGCTCACGCCCACCACCATGTTGTTGATGAGGGCGCGGGTCATGCCATGCCAGGCCCGATGCTGCCGCTCGTCCGTGGGGCGCTCAACGGTAATGACTTTTTCTTCGGGCTTGTAGGTTATTTTCATCGCCGCGGGGAAGGTCTGCGCCAATTCACCTTTGGGCCCCTTCACCCGGACGTGCGAGCCCTTCACTTCTACCTGCACGTTGTCGGGCACAGGTACGGGCAACCGTCCAATACGAGACACGCTCAACCTCCTTTCGGCCACTGGCGTCGCGCGGGGCGCGCCAGGTCGTTCCGAAATGTGGGATCTACCAAACTTTGCAGATGATTTCGCCGCCCACACCCAGTTTGCGGGCTCGCTCGCTGGTCATCACACCCTTGGGGGTGCTCACAATGGCAATGCCCAGGCCCGAACGGACCCACGGCAGTTCCCGCTTGCCGGCATACACCCGTCGGCCCGGCTTGCTCACACGCTCCAGGCCTTCAATCACCGGGCGCCGGTTGCGGCGTTCCCCAACGTATTTCAGGCGAATCCGCAGCGTTTTGTGGCTGGGGCGGTCTTTGTCTTGGATTACCTGGTAGCCTTCGATATAGCCCTCTTCCTTGAGGATGCGGGCAATGGCCACCTTCATTTTGGAACTGGGCATTTCCACCTGGGCATGCCCCGCCATTTGCGCGTTGCGAATGCGCGTCAACATATCCGCAATGGGATCGGTCATCGTCATCGTTACCACCTCCGCCCGACTACCAAGATGCCTTGGTCACGCCGGGGATTTTACCCTCTAAGGCCAGTTCGCGGAAACAAATCCGGCACACCCCAAATTTGCGCATGTAGCCACGGGGGCGGCCGCAAATGCGGCAGCGGTTGCGCACCCGGGTGGGGTACTTCCGGCGTTGTTCGCGATAAATCATGCACTTCTTGGCCATGGCTACCCTTCCTTCCTAAACGGCATACCCAATAAGGACAACAATTGCCGGCCTTCTTCGTCGTTGCGGGCTGTGGTCACAATGGTGACCTCCATGCCGCGCACTTTGTCAATTTTGTCGTAGTCAATTTCGGGGAAGATGAGTTGTTCCCGAATGCCTAAGGTGTAGTTGCCGCGGCCATCGAAGGCGTTGGGGGAAACGCCCCGAAAGTCGCGCACCCGAGGCAGGGCGACGTTCATCAACCGGTCTAAGAAAGCCCACATGCGATCGCCTCGCAGGGTCACCTTGACGCCGATGGGGCGCCCTTCACGCAGTTTGAAGGCTGCGATGCTCTTTCGGGCTTTGGTGATGATGGGCTTTTGCCCGGTGATGGTCATCAGATCTTGGACGGCATAGTCCAAGGCCTTGGGGTTATCCAGGGCCTCGCCCAGGCCGATATTGACCACGATCTTTGTGATGCGCGGCACTTGCATGATGTTGCTCAAGTTCAACGATTTCATCAAGGCCGGCACCACTTCGTTTCGGTATTTTTCTTCCAAGCGCATCATGGTTTCTCTCTCCTTCACCGGCCTAATCAATCACCGCGCCACAACGCTTGCAGATGCGTTCTACGATGCCATCGGTGCGGCGAACGCCCACCCGCGTGGGCTCGTCGCATTTCGGGCACACCAACATCACGTTCGAAATATCCACAGGGGCTTCGAATTCAATGATGCCGGGGGTGATGGTGCGCCCCTGGGCCTGCACCTGCTGCTGGTGCTTTTTGCGAATATTGACGCCCTGGACCACCACGCGCCCTTCTTTGGGAAGCACGCGAATCACCTCGCCCCGTTTGCCTTTGTCGCGGCCGGTGATGACTTCTACCGTGTCGCCTTTTCGAATCTTCACCTTCACGGCTCACACTCCTTACAACACTTCAGGGGCCAGGGAGACGATTTTCATAAAGCCTTTTTCGCGCAGTTCCCGCGCCACCGGCCCGAAAATGCGGGTTCCCTTGGGGTTGACGCCGTCGTTGTCAAGGATGACGGCGGCGTTGTCGTCGAAGCGGATGTGGGAACCGTCTTCGCGGCGCCATTCTTTGGCGCACCGCACGATGACTGCCCGCACGATGTCGCTCTTTTTGACAGAGCCGTTGGGGGTGGCCGATTTGACCGTCGCCACCACCACGTCGCCCACGCGACCGTAGCGGCGCTTGGAACCGCCCAACACGCGGATCACCAAAATTTCTTTGGCGCCGGTGTTATCAGCAACCTTCAAGCGCGATTCTTGCTGAATCATGCCTCGGCCTCCTGCTGGACCACGACATCTTCATTGCCGCGGGCGCGGCGCACGATGGCTTCTACCACCCAGTGTTTGGTCTTGGAAATCGGGCGGCTTTCCACAATGCGCACCTGATCGCCCACTTGGGCTCCCAGTTCGTCGTGGGCCTTGTAGTTCTTGTGGGTATGCACCACCTTTTTATACAAGGGGTGCCGGTAGGAGCGGCTTACCCGCACCACAACCGTTTTATCCATCTTGTCGGAAATGACCACACCCGTTAGTCGCCGACGCTTGTTCATGCTTCACCTTCCTCTGCGTATGCTTCCAGTTCCCGCTCTCGCAAGATGGTGAGGTAGCGGGCAATCAGGCGACGGGTCCGGCGCAAGGCATTGGTATCCACCAGTTCGCCGGTGGTTTTCTGAAAGCGCAGGTGCATGAGCTCTTCCCGCGCTTCAGCCAGCCGCGCCTCGATTTCCTCGGTTGAGAGTTTGCGAATCTCTGAGGCTTTCATGCTTCCTCCAACCCTTCTCGGACGACGATTTTGGTCTTCACCGAGAGTTTGTGGGAAGCCAGCCGCAGGGCCTCACGGGCCACCGACTCGGGCACCCCGGCGATTTCGAACATAATCCGTCCCGGTTTGACCACCGCCACCCAGAGTTCCACATTCCCTTTGCCGGAACCCATGCGGGTTTCGGCCGGCTTTTTGGTCACCGGCTTGTCGGGGAAAATGCGAATCCAGATTTTACCACGGCGGCGCATGTGGCGCACCATCGCCCGGCGGGCGGCCTCGATTTGGCGGGCGGAGATCCAACCCGGCTCTAAGGCCTGAAGGCCGTAGTCGCCGAAGTGCACCTCTGCGCCCCGCGAGGCTTTGCCCTTCATGCGGCCGCGCATCTGCTTGCGGTATTTGACGCGTTTGGGCATCAACATGATTTCTCACTCCTCTTCAGCGGCAACACCGCCGTTACTCGCTCACATACACGCCTTCGGTCGCCACAGGGGCTTCTTCTTCGACCTCGGGCAGCACATCACCTTTGTAAATCCACACTTTGACGCCGATGCGGCCGTACGTGGTGAGGGCTTCCGCCTTGGCGTAGTCAATATCAGCCCGCAGGGTTTGCAGCGGCACGCGGCCGTCGCGCAGCCACACGGTGCGCGCCATTTCCGCACCAGCCAAACGCCCCGAGACTTGGATTTTGATCCCCTTGGCGCCTTGACGCATGGCCTGCTGGATGGCCCGTTGCATCGCCCGGCGGTAGCTCACCCGCCGCTCCAACTGGTCGGCGATGTTGTGGGCAACCAGGTAGGCATCCAGGTCGGGGTTTTTGATTTCTTTGATGTCCACATCCACTTTGGAGCCCACCAGGCTTTCCAGCGCGGCGCGCAGTTGTTTGATGGTGGCGCCTTTGCGGCCGATCAAGATCCCCGGTTTGGCGGTATGCACCGTCACTTTGGTCTTGGCCGGGAAGCGCTCGATTTCAATGCGCGAAATGCCAGCCCGGGGCGCTTGTTGGCGGATGAGTTTGCGGATGGCCAAATCCTGATGGAGTTGCTCCGCGTACTGGGGGCCTTCCGCATACCAGCGGGCTTCCCAGGTTTTGTTGATCTTCAGACGAAAGCCAATCGGATGTACTTTGCGACCCATAAAATGACTCCTATACCTCTTCTTCGTGCTCGCGCAGGATCACGGTGATGTGCGAGGAGCGCTTGAGAATGGGTTTAAAGCGCCCCCGAGCGCCGAAGCGTCGCCACTTGCGGGTAGGGCCTTCATCTGCAAAGATGCGATAGATGTAAAGGTCCTCACGGTTCAAACCGAAGTTTTCTTCGGCGTTCGCGATGGCCGAAGCGATGAGTTTATACACCGGACGCGCCGCGCTGTGCGGCATGAAGCGCAGGATGTCTAACGCTTCTTGTGCGTCCTTGCCCCGCACCAGGTTGATGACCCGGCGCGCTTTATAGGGTGAAACAGGCACGTAACGCGCCTTTGCGCGGACATCGATCGCCATAGCCTATCTCCTCTTCTTCTTTTTCTCGACGATGTGCCCACGGAAGGTCCGCGTGGGGGCAAACTCACCCAATTTATGGCCGACCATGTTTTCGGTGATGTAAATCGGCACGTGGCGGCGGCCATTGTGCACCGCAATGGTATGCCCTACCATTTGGGGAAAGATGGTGCTATCGCGGCTCCAGGTGCGAATGACCTTCTTTTCGCCGCGGGCGTTCATCTCTTCGATCTTGCGCAATAACTTCGGGTCTACGTAAGGCCCTTTCTTTAGGGAACGTCCCATAGTTTCAACCTCCAACCAAACCCACGCGCTTAGCGGCGTTTCTTGCTGCGCCGACGCACGATGTATTTATCGGTCTTTTTGTTTCGGCGGGTCTTTGCGCCCAGGGTGGGCTTACCCCAGGGCGATTTGGGGCCAGGCAAGCCAATGGGCTGACGGCCTTCGCCACCGCCGTGGGGATGGTCCCGCGGCGACATCGCGGAGCCGCGCACGGTAGGGCGGATGCCCATATGGCGCTTGCGGCCGGCCTTTCCCAATTTGATGTTGCTGTGTTCCACGTTGCCCACTTGGCCAATGGTGGCGTAGCATTCTTGGCGCACCAAGCGCACTTCGCCCGAGGGCAGGCGGATGTGCGCGTAGTCGCCCTCTTTGGCCAACAGTTGCGCGGAGGAACCCGCTGCCCGCACCAATTGGCCGCCTTTGCCGGGGTAGAGTTCGATGTTGTGGATCATGGTGCCCGTGGGGATGTTGGCGATGGGCATGGCGTTGCCAGGGCGAATTTCAGCCTCAGGGCCTGCCATGACCACGTCGCCGACGTTGAGCCCCAGGGGGGCGATGATGTAGCGCTTTTCGCCATCGGCATAGTGCAGCAAGGCGATGCGGGCTGTGCGGTTGGGGTCGTATTCGATCGCGGCCACTTTGGCGGGGATGCCGCGCTTGTCACGCTTGAAGTCAATGATGCGGTAGTAGCGCTTGTTTCCGCCGCCGCGATGGCGCACGGTCACCCGCCCGTAGGCGTTCCGACCCGCGTGTTTCTTGAGCGGCTCAATCAACGAGCGCTCTGGTTTGGTCTTGGTGATTTCCTCAAAGGTATAGCCCAACATGCCACGGCGGCCGGGCGTAATCGGCTTGAATTTCTTGATACCCATCACTTCACCCCTTCAAAGATGTCAATCGTCTCACCGGGGGCCAAGGTCACAATGGCTTTTTTATAGCCGCGGCGGCGAATGCCCATGCGGCGGCTGCGCCACCGCCGGGTTCGCTTCGCCGGCATGTTCATCACCCGAACTTTTTCCACCGTCACATCAAACAGCGTCTCCACCGCCTCTTTGATCATTGGCTTGGTGGCGTCTTCGGCAACCTCGAACACGTATTGGCCGAGGGCCTTGTGCTGGTAGTTGGATTTTTCGGTGATAATCGGGCGACGCAAGACGTCGTAAATCGTGGTCATTTCGCCCTCCTCATCCCAAGAACGCGGTAATCACATCCAGGGCTGCGACGGGCATCACGACTTTGTCGTAGCCCAGCAGGTCACGGATGTTGAGGTAATTGGCCACCAGCGTCTTGGCGTACGGCAAGTTGTTGGCCGAGCGGGCCACAATGTCGTATTGCTCGCTGCGGCTGGGGCTTTCGGGCAGCAGAATCAATGCGGTGGCGTCTTCGCCGACCAACTGCTTCAGGGCCTGGTCCATGGCTTTGGTTTTTGGCTCGTCGAGTTTGAGGTCGTCCACCACCACGATGCTGGCCTCTGCCGCCTTGACCGAGAGGGCGGAACGCAAGGCCGCCCGACGCATCTTTTTGGGCATATCCAGGGTATATTTGCGCGGCTTGGGCGTGTGCACCTTGCCACCGCCGACCCACTGCGGCGAGCGGATGGAGCCCTGCCGGGCGCGGCCGGTGCCCTTTTGGCGCCAGGGCTTGCGCCCGCCGCCCGACACTTCGCCGCGCGTTTTGGTGCTATGGGTGCCCAAGCGGGCGTTGGCCATTTGGCGCACGTACGCCTGATGCATCAAATCTGGCCGAATGGGGGCCTCGAAGATGGACGCGGGCAGTTCGACCTCGCGCACCTTTTGCCCTTCCATGTTATACACATCCACTTTCATGGCTCTGCTCCGAATCCCTAATTCTTCCGGGCCTCACGGATGAGCACCAGGCCACCTTTGGGGCCAGGCACTCCACCCTTCACGGCCAACAGATTGCGTTCCGGATCCACCAGGACCACCTCAAGGCCCATCACCGTCACACGGGCGTTGCCCATGTGGCCGGGGCCTCGGGTGCCCTTCAGGGTGCGACCTGGGGTCGAGGTGGCGCCACGCGAACCAGGCGCGCGCCAGCGGTCCGATTGACCGTGGGTCTTGGGGCCGCCCGCGAAGCCGTAGCGCTTCACGCCGCCCTGAAAACCTCGGCCCTTGCTGGTGCCGGTGACATCCACGCGCTCGCCAACCGCGAACCGCTCCACCGTCACCACGTCACCTTCTTTGACGTCCGGGTCTTTGACCCGAAACTCCCGCAAATAACGCACCGGCGGCACACCGGCTCGCTTCAGGTGACCCAACTGTCCGCCGGTCAACCGTTTGGGGTTGACCTCTTGAAAGCCCAATTGCACCGCGGAGTAACCATCCTTCTCCGGGCGGCGCACCTGGGTAACGTAGCAAGGCCCAGCCTCGATGAGGGTCACGGGAATGGCCGCGCCATCTTCATCGAAGATCTGGGTCATGCCGATCTTCTTGCCAATGAGCCCTTTGAACATCTCGGTTGTTCTCCTTCTTCTCAAAGTTTCTCGGGACTGTCGGCCTGGGCTTGAGCCGCATCATCCCGCCCCTCAGCAGTCAACAGCCCGCCGCGAGCGATAAGGCGCTGGTCTGTGCGCTCGCGCGTCGGTGCTGCTCTTACTCAGGGGGAACTCACACCAGCAGGAACCCTGCTGCTGTTGCCTGTGCCAGTGGTATGCACTCTGCCGGGGAGAGCGCCTGCTGCGGCGCCCTCCCCAGCATGACAGACTTAAGGCAAAGCCCGTCAATTCTACCCGATGTGAAGCAGATTGTCTATGTTTCTTCTAAAGTTTAATTTCAATATCCACACCCGCAGGCAGGTTCAAGCGCATCAGCATGTCAATGGTTTTGGCGTCAGGGTCCAAAACATCAATCAGCCGTTTGTGGGTGCGGATTTCAAAATGTTCGTGCGAATCTTTGTCAATGAAGGTCGAACGCCGCACAGTGAAGCGCTCAATTTTGGTCGGTAGGGGCACAGGGCCAACCACCCGCGCACCTGTACGCTCCGCGGCTTCAACAATGCGTTTGGCCGATTGGTCAAGGACCCGATGATCGTAGGCCTTCAAACGGATGCGAATTCGCTGCTTCGCCATATTGCACCTCAGTCCAGAATCTCGGTGACCACACCGGCACCGACGGTCAAACCACCCTCTCGGATGGCAAATTTGCTCCCTTGCTCCAGCGCAACCGGCTTCAGCAGTTCCACTTCCAGGTTCACATTGTCCCCGGGCATCACCATCTCTACCCCGTCCGGCAATTTGATCGTCCCTGTTACATCCGTCGTCCGAATGTAG
>CAYLRJ010000002.1:0-3269 GCA_964386185.1 uncultured Anaerolineaceae bacterium | reverse complement strand
GTGGATGTGGTGGTGGACAACGTCGGCACCACGTTCCCGCTGAGTTTCAAAGCCGCACGCAAGGGCGGCCGAGTGCTCACCGTGGGCAACACCGGCGGTCCGAAGTTCCAGATTGACAACCGCTACATCTTCGGCAAGCATTTGAGCGTGATTGGTTCCACGATGTCGCCCCAAAAAGACTTTCGGGATGTGATGCGGTTGGTGTTTCAGGGCAAACTCAAGCCGGTGTTGGATAAAACCTTCCCCCTGGCGGAAGCCCGTTTGGCGCAAGAGCGGCTGGCGCGCGGCGAACAATTGGGTAAAATCACGTTGGCTATTCCTTGAGCGACCCAACGGTGCATAACGAATGTCTAAAAAAGGGTTTCTCGCCGCGACTTTCCTTCAGGTGCTGGTGTTGTTGATAACAGCCTGGGGCGGCCTGCGTTTGGCTGCCGCAGTGAAAGGCGCGGCTTGGTTGAAGACGCTGCCACTGGAAGTGCCGTGGTGGTATTTCCCCCTGGGCGGCGCGGCCTGGATGCTGGCTGGGATGGTGGTGTGGCTGATGTTCCTCACCGACCACCCGTGGGCGCCGGCCGCGTTTTTGACCCTGGTGGTGACCTTTACGGCTTTTTGGTGGCTCGACCGCTACATCCTTTCCTCGGCCGCTTACTTCAAACAGAATTGGCCGCTGACCTTGGGCATCATGGGCGCGGCCGTGGTGGTGACGGGCGTTTTGACCCTCCCACCGGTTTGGAATTCTCTTTTTGGAGCAGACGATGAGCGAACACCCCAACCCTAAGATTGAGCAACTGCGTAAACTCAAGACCCAGGCCCGCTTGGGCGGAGGCCCGCAACGGATTGAAGCCCGCCACAAACAGGGTAAACTCACCGCACGCGAACGCCTGGATTTGTTGCTGGACCGTGGTTCGTTTCGTGAAATTGACATGTTTGTAACCCATCGCGCCACGGAATTTGGCATGCCCGAGAAACGCTATCTGGGCGACGGTGTGGTGACCGGTTGGGGCACCATTGAGGGGCGGTTGGTGTATGTGTTTTCGCAAGATTTCACCGTGATGGGCGGCAGCCTGGGTGAAGCCCACGCGCGCAAAATCATCAAAATCATGGATATGGCCCTCAAAAACGGCGCCCCTGTCATTGGCTTGAACGATTCGGGGGGCGCGCGCATCCAAGAAGGCGTGGACTCGCTGGGCGGCTACGCGGAAATCTTCTTGCGCAACACCTTGGCTTCGGGGGTCATTCCCCAAATCAGCGTGATCATGGGGCCGGCTGCCGGCGGCGCGGTGTATTCCCCGGCCATCACCGACTTCATTTTCATGGTGCGGGGTTCCTCTTACATGTTTGTCACCGGGCCACAGGTGGTGAAAGCCGTGACCCATGAAGACGTCACCTTTGAGGAACTGGGCGGCGCGGATGTCCACGCAACCAAGTCGGGGGTGGCGCACGTTGTGCATGATTCCGAAGCCGAAACCCTGATGGCGGTGCGACGTCTGCTCTCTTTCCTGCCCTCCAACAACATGGAAGACCCGCCCATTGTCGAAACCGGCGATGACCCCTTGCGCATGGAAGCCGCACTCGACACCATTGTGCCCGATGACCCCAGCAAGCCCTACGACATCAAAGACGTCATTCGCTTGGTGGTGGATAACGGCGATTTTTACGAGATTCACGAGCACTTTGCCCCCAACATCGTGGTAGGTTTCGCTCGTTTGGGCGGGCGCACAGTGGGCATTGTGGCCAACCAGCCCGCGGTTTTGGCCGGCGTGTTAGACATCAACGCCTCGACCAAAGCCGCACGGTTCATCCGCTTTTGCGATGCTTTCAATATTCCCTTGGTGACGTTTGAAGACGTGCCCGGTTTTATGCCTGGCACCGTGCAAGAACATGGCGGCATCATCCGCGCGGGCGCAAAACTGCTTTACGCTTACGCCGAGGCCACCGTGCCCAAACTCACCGTGGTGACGCGCAAAGCCTACGGCGGCGCCTACGACGTCATGAGCAGCAAGCATCTGCGCGGCGACTTCAACGTCGCATGGCCGACGGCCGAATTGGCCGTGATGGGCCCCGATGGCGCAGTGAACATTATCTTTCGCCGCGAATTGGAAGAAGCCGACGACCCGGTGGCGCGCAAGGCTGAATTGGTAGCCGAATATCGCGAAAAATTTGCCAACCCCTACATCGCCGCGGCGCGCGGCTATTTGGATGACGTCATCGAGCCGCGGGAAACCCGCCCGCGCCTCATCAACGCCCTGGAAATGCTCCAAAACAAGCGCGACGCCAACCCACCCAAGAAACACGGCAACATCCCGCTGTAGCCTGAGGCGCGGGCTGTTGCTTGCTGTCAGTTGCTCATGCACCGCCTTGCCTACACCTTCTTTGGCCCCCCTGCCGGTGTGCCCGTGGTGTTGCTGCACCACGGCTTGGGAAGTAGCGCAGCCTGGCAGGCCCAGATTCCTGCCCTGACCCAGGCCGGCTTTCGGGTGTTGGCCTATGACCGTTGGGGCTATGGCGCATCGGAACCGCGGCCCCAGTTGCACACCCCTTGGTTCGAACCCGACGTCGCAGACCTCGCGGCCTTACTCGACGCGGTAGGTTTAGGGCAAGTTGTGCTGGTGGGGCACAGCGACGGCGGCACCATAGCCTTGTATTTTGCCGCGCGTTACCCAGGGCGGGTGCAAGCCTTGGTAACGGTGGCCGCCCATGTGTATGTGGACCCGACCATGCACCCCGGTATGGAAGCCTTACGGCAGGTTTACGAAACCTCAGAAGCCTTTCGGCAGGCCTTGGACCGCACCCACCAGGGCCGTGGCAGCGAAGTGTTTGAAATGTGGTATGCCGCGTGGCATCGCCCCGGCGTCTTGGATTGGGACGCCCGCCCGCTTTTGCGCTACGTGAAAGCCCCAACCTTAGTCGTGCAAGGCACCGCGGACGAATACGCACCCCCCGAGCACGCGCAGGCCATTGCCGCCGCGCTGCCCAACGCTCGGTTGGCGCTGGTGCCTGATGCTTCTCACATGTTGCCCCAAAAACACCCCGACGCGTTCAACCCATTGCTGCTGGCGTATCTCAAAACCGTCGTCTTGGGTGACACTGCCTGATGGGGCAACCACCATGCCAATGCTTTGGAGGCCTTGATGGAAAAAGCCCTGCTGAGCGGTAACGAAGCCATTGCCCGCGGCGCGTGGGAAGCGGGCGTGGAAATTGCCGCCGCTTACCCCGGCACGCCGAGCACCGAAATTTTGCAGGCCTTTGCCACGTTCGACGATGTGTAT
>CAYLRJ010000001.1:0-3142 GCA_964386185.1 uncultured Anaerolineaceae bacterium | reverse complement strand
AGAAAAGCGCGAACATCAACGTTACGAGTTGGCCGCTCTTTTGTGGGGAGAGATGTCGGAGACCAAGGCCCTGACCAATCTGCGTCAGGCGTTGGCCAATTTACGGCGTTTGGTAGGAGCACATCTGCTCATCACGCGGCACACAGTTACCTTCGATCATTGCCACGACTGCCGCATCGATGTGGCTGAGTTCGTTGTCATGGCCGCGAGCTTCCGGCGACAACGTGAACGGTCCATCGGGCAAGAGGCTGCCAAGCTCTATCGGGGTGACTTCCTCGATGGTATGCGTGTGGATGGCGCGCCCGCCTTCGAGGAATGGGTGGTGGTTCAGCGTCAGTGGCTGCACGAAAAGGCCTTGCGGGTTTTCTCTGATCTTTTTGTTTTGCATTATCAAGAGGGCGACTATGCTGCCGCTCTTTCTTACATCGACCGCTTATTGGCCCTGGAACCATGGCAAGAGGAGGCGCATCGCCAGCGCATGGAGTTGCTGGCTCGCCTGGGCCGCTACAGCGCCGCCTTGCGTCAGTACGACATTTGCCGACGCGTTTTGCATGATGAACTGACTGTAGCGCCTTCAGCCCCAACCATCGCCCTTTACGACAAGATTCGTCACCTGCACAACCAGCCGCCCGCGCAGAATCTCGGTCTGCCTCTGCAACCTACCCCCTTCCTCGGCCGCGAGCAAGAGTTGGAGCAACTGAATGCTTTTCTCCTTCATCCTGACGAACGCCTGATTACCATCCTGGGGTTGGGGGGAGTTGGAAAGACGCGGTTGGCTTTGGAAGCGGCGCGCCGCAGCCGCCGCGCCTTTTTGGATGGCGTCACCTTTCTGGCTCTGGCCCCTCATCCCTCGCCCGCGCGCCTCCCGCGCGCCCTGGCCGATGCTCTGGGCCTCCCGCCTCATCCCTCCAGCGCTTCCCAAACCAGCATTTTGCAGCATCTCCAGACACAAGAGAGACTCATCATCCTCGACAATTTCGAGCACCTTCTCAGCGGTTCCCCCCGTGAACAAGCTCCTGCCTTCGAGCTTCTGGTGGCAGTTCTGGAGAAGGCCCCGTCTGTAAAGCTTCTGGTCACTTCACGGATAGCGTTGCGTTTGCGCTGGGAGCGCCGTTTTTTTCTGCGTGGTCTTCCTTGCCCTCCGGTAGCGGCCAGGCCCGAAACGGCGGCGCGATACGACTCCATGCGTCTGTTCTTGCGGCAGGTGCGTCGTCTTGACCCCGATTTTACGCCCACGGCAGAGGACTGGCAGGCCCTGGTGCGCATCTGTCATCTGGTGGAAGGACTGCCGTTGGCCCTCGAGCTGGCAGCGGCCTGGGTGGGCCGGGCCTCCTGTGTCAGTATCGCCGCCGACCTGGAGCAGGGTTTACAGCGCCTCACCTCGGAGATGTTCGACGCCCCCGCGCGACAGCGCAGTTTGCGAGCGGTCTTCGATCATTCATGGCGCTTACTTTCGTTTCCTGAGCAGCGGGTGTTTCGGGCCCTGGCGGTTTTTCGGGGGGGATTTGGGGTGGATGCTGCCGGCGCGGTGGCAGCAGCTTCACCCGCGCGCCTCGCGGCTCTCGCGGATAAGTCCTTGCTGCGCCGTGCGGGTGACGAGCGCTACGAGATGCACGAAATGCTGCGGGTCTACGCCTATGAACAGCTTCGTCAAAGCCAAGAAGTATCTGAGGTACATCGCCGTCACCTTCAATACTTTGTTTCCTTTGCCCAGACCGCGGTTCCCCATCTCAATGGCGCTGACCAGGAGCAATGGCTGGCGCGTCTGCAAAGGGAAGAAGCCAATTTCCGCCAGGCGCTGCATTTCGCTCAAAAGAATGGTGCAGGGGAGGTGGGGTTGCGTCTGGCTACCGCCTTATGGCCTTTCTGGGATATCCGGGGCGAGGCGGCGGAGGGACAACGTTATCTGGAAGCCATGCTCACAGCGGCGGGAAACATCCCCCCGGCGGTCCGGGCGCAGGCCCTGAATGGCGCGGGGGTATTGGCCTGGCGACATTTCGATTTTGCCGCGGCCATGGCCCATCTTCAGGCAAGTCTGGTTCTTCTGCGCGCCCAGGGCGATGATAGTGGCATTGCCCGTACCCTGGCCAATCTGGCCCTCATCGCCCTGGATCGGGGTGATCCGGCCGCGGCCATGCCGCTTTACAGGCAGAGCCTCGCCGCGTTCCGGCGTCTGAACGACACCCCCAATGTAGCCCTGGCCCTGAACAACATGGGGGTGATAGCTTTGCAAAGTGGCGATCTCGTGCAGGCGCGGGCTTTTTTCGAGGAGAGCCTGGCCTTTTATCGCCAGCTAAACCAGAAACGGGGCATTTCTTGGGCTTTGGGCAATCTGGGAAATGTCGCCCGTCAGCAAGAAAATTATAGCGCGGCCGTAGCGCTCTACGAGGAAGCGTTGACCTTGCAACGAGAGCTGGGTGATCGCTATGCCGTCGCCCTGAGCCTGGGTAATTTGGGACATGCCCTGGCCTTACAGGGTGATCCGGCCCGGGCGTTACACCTGTACCGCGAGGCCTGGGAGATTTTTCAGGAGATGGAGGCCGTGGGGGATATGGCAGAGACCCTGGAGCGCATGGCGGCCGCGTACGTTGCCTTGGCGCAGCCCAAGGTGGGCGTGCAGATGTTGGCTGCGGCCGCAACCTTGCGCCAGCAACATCACGTCCCTATCCCGCCTCGGGAGCGTCGTTATCAAGAAGAAACCCTGGCCGCGGTGCGGGCGCAGTTAGGCGTGCGCTTTCAGGCTTTGTGGAAAGAGGGAATGAGCGTGGCGAAGGAGTCCCCTTATCTTCTTTCGTCCACGTGGTGGCGGCACACCCTACCGAAGCAAGAGCCGAGGGAAGGGTGTGCCGAGGAAAAAGGTCTTCAAACCACCTGATTTTTCTTTTGTACGCTACTGCGTTAAATAACCTCTGAAAAGTTGTTACTACCAAGGTAGCCCGGCTAGAAACCACGAAGACACGAAGCCACAAAGGCACGAAGAAAAGAAAAAGCTTTGAAATTCTTGGTGTTCTTAGTGTCTTTGTGCCTTTGTGGTGATTGAGGTCGAGTACGTTAGTAGTTACTCGCAATTTGGAATTAGGAAACTTATTGCAAACTACTTAGCACCAGAGGCATATACACCTCGCCCGGTGACAACCACAGA